>JAIYAA010000205.1 GCA_027489295.1 Sphingomonadales bacterium
GATCGACGCCTGGTTGGTCACCCCGCCCGGCGTGAAGCCCGGCACCCGCGTGCCGACGATCCTGGAGATCCATGGCGGCCCGCACACCGCCTATGGCCCCGGCTTCTCGAGCGATTACCAGCTCTACGCCGCGCACGGCTATGCGGTGCTCTACGCCAATCCGCGCGGCAGCACTTCCTATGGCGAGGAATTCGCCGACCTGATCGACAAGAAATATCCCGGCGACGATTACGGCGACCTGATGGCCGCGGTGGATGCCGCGATCGCGAGCGGTGTCGCCGATCCGGACAATCTGTTCGTCACCGGCGGATCGGGCGGCGGCGTGCTCACCGCCTGGATCGTCGGCAAGAACGATCGCTTCAAGGCCGCCGCCACGCAGAAGCCGGTGATCAACTGGATCAGCGAGGCGCTGACCATGGACAACACCGGTTTCACCTCGCGCTACTGGTTCGCCAAGCAGCCCTGGGAGGATCCGATGAGCTACTGGAACCGCTCGCCGCTGAGCCTGGTCGGCAACGTCAAGACGCCGACGCTCGTCGTCGTCGGCAGCGAGGATTACCGCACGCCGGTGAGCGAATCGGAGCAATATTACGCCGCGCTGCAGATCCGCGGCGTGCCGACCGCGCTGGTGAAGGTGCCCGGCGCCAGCCATGGCGGCTTTACCGCACGGCCCAGCCAGTCCGCCGCCAAGGCCGCGGCGATCCTCGCCTGGTTCGATCGCTACCGCACCAAGCCCGCCGGCCAGTAAATAGCTGAGGGGCCCGGTTGCGTTCGGGCCCCACCCTGCCGCATAGCGGCACCATGACCGACCAAGCGGATATCACGGCGCTCTCCTTCGAAGAGGCGCTGAAGGAACTGGAGAAGATCGTGAGCCGGCTGGAGAGCGGTGAAGCGGCCCTGCAGGAAGCGATCGACCTCTACGAACGCGGCGACCAGCTGCGCCGGCAATGCGCCGCCCGCCTGGATGCGGCGCAGGCCCGGATCGAGGCGATCCGCACCGATGCCGACGGCCGCGCCGCCGGCACCACCCCCTTCGCGGCCGGTTGAGGCGTGGCGAGCGTGACGCATGCTTCGCTCGCCCTCGAATCGGCACTGCGCCAGGTCGCGGCCGAGATCGATGACCAGTTCGACCGGCTGCTCGAGGTGCCGGACGATCCCCGTGCCGACCTGTACCGCGCGATGCGCCACGCCGCGATCGGCGGCGGCAAGCGGCTGCGGCCGCTGCTGGTGTTCGCCACCGCGCAGCTGTTCGCGGTCGACAAGACCTGCGCCGCGCGCGTCGCCACCGCGCTCGAATGCATCCATGTCTATTCGCTGATCCATGACGATCTGCCGGCGATGGACGATGACGACATGCGCCGCGGCAAGCCGACCGTGCACAAGGCGTTCGACGAAGCGACGGCGATCCTGGCGGGCGACTGCCTGCACGCGCTCGCCTTCGAGATCCTGGGGCATGAAGGCACGCACCCGGACCCCTATGTCCGCGTCGAGCTGATCGCCGAGCTGGCCCGCGCCTCCGGCCCGTCGGGCATGGCGGGCGGCCAGATGATGGACCTGGAGGCGGAGAAGGCCAGCTTCGATCTCGCCACCGTCACCCGGCTCCAGGCGATGAAGACCGGCGCGCTGATCTCTTGTGCGGTCGAATGCGCCGCGATCCTTGGCCGCGTGTCGCCCGAGGGCCGCACCGGCCTGCGCGGCTATGCCCGCGACATCGGCCTGGCGTTCCAGATCGTCGACGACATCCTCGATGCCGAAGGCGACGAGGCGGTGGTCGGCAAGAAGCTGGGCAAGGACGGCGCGGCGGGCAAGGAAACCTTCCTGTCGCTGCTCGGCATCGATCGCGCGCGCGAACAGGCGCGGATGCTGGTCGACCAGGCGATCGCCCATCTCCACGCCTATGGCCCCGAGGCCGATCTGTTGCGCGACGTGGCGCGCTTCACGCTCGAACGCGATCGCTGAGCGGGCGCGGGGGGAGAGACCATATGCACAGCCGTATCGGGGTCTATCCCGGCACCTTCGACCCGATCACCCGCGGGCACATGGACATCATCCGGCGCGGCGCGAAGCTGGTCGACCGTCTGGTGATCGGCGTCACCACCAATCCGTCCAAGTCGCCGATGTTCACGGTCGAGGAGCGGATGGCGATGGTCCGCCGCGAGGTGGAGGGCATCGCCGGCGCGATCGACGTGGTCAGCTTCGATTCGCTGCTGATGGACTTTGCCGAGCGCGAGCGGGCGAGCGTGATCATCCGCGGCCTGCGCGCCGTGGCCGATTTCGAATATGAGTATCAGATGGCTGGCATGAACCAGCAGATCAACGATCGGATCGAGACCGTCTTCCTGATGGCCGACGTCTCGCTCCAGCCGATCGCCAGCCGGCTGGTCAAGGAAATCGCGCTCTATGGCGGGCCGATCCACCGCTTCGTCCCCGAGCGGGTGGAGGCCGATGTCGCCGCCCGCGTCGAGCTGATGGGGCGCAAGGGCAGCAACTGACCCCAGGGTCCCGCCACCGGGCTTTGCGGCGCCCGGCGATTGGTCTAGAGCCGCGCATTCACCAGAAGCGAGTGGGAAGTTCGATGCGTTTGCTAGCCACGATGGCCGCCATGGCCGCCACGCTGTTTGCCATGCCGGCGTTGGCGCAGGGCGGGGGCGGCAAGCCGAAGCCCGTCATCGAGCCGTTCAAGGGCGTCAACTCCGACGTCAACACCCGCCCCGCCGTGCTGGTTCCCGCGGACCCCGAGAACACCTGGGTGCTGGACCTTTCCACCGGCGGCCGCGTGCTGATCCGGCTGCGCCCCGACGTCGCGCCCAAGATGGTCGAGCGGATCAAGACGCTCACCCGCAAGCATTTCTATGACGGGCTGACCTTCCACCGCGTGGTCGACGATCCCTACAACATCGCCCAGGGCGGCGATCCCAAGGGCGACGGCACCGGCGATTCGGACCTGCCCAACGTGCCCGCCGAGTTCAGCTCGCTGCCGCACGTCCGCGGCACCGTCTCCGCCGCCCGCCGCGGCGCGCCGGACAGTGCCACGGCCGAGCAGAAGACCGAGGCGGAGAACAGCGCGAACAGCCAGTTCTTCATCATGATGCAGCCCAAGCTGGCGTTCGACCACGACTATACCGTGTTCGGCCGCGTCACCTCGGGCATGGAATGGGTCGACAAGATCGAGCGCGGCGAGCCGCCGCAGAACCCCACCAGGATCATCCACGCCTTTATCCAGTCGGACAATCCCCCGGCCTATCAGCCAATGGCGGCGCCTGCCCCGGCTGCTGCCGGCCCGATGCTGATCCCGGTCGGCCCGGCCGCGCCTGCCAAGGCTAGCCCGGCGCCCAAGCCGGCAGCGAAGAAGCCGGCACCCAAGAAGAAGTAATCGCGCAAATCCCGTGAACGTCGACCTTTTCGATTTCGAACTGCCGAACGAGCGGATCGCGCTGCGCCCCGCAAGCCCGCGCGATTCCGCCCGCCTGCTGGTGCTGGACGGCGCAGAGACGCGCGACGCGATCGTCCGCGACCTCGCCGCCCAGCTCCGCCCCGGCGATTGCCTGGTATTCAACGATACCCGCGTAATCCCCGCCCAGCTGGAGGGGACGCGCGGCGAGGCACGGATCGGCGCGACGCTGCACAAGCGCGAGGGGCCGCGCCGCTGGCGCGCCTTCATCCGCAACGCCAAGCGCCTGCGCGAGGGCGACGCGATCGATTTCGGCCCGGATGCGATCGCCATCGCCTCCGACCGCGGCGAGGACGGCAGCTTCGCGCTCGACTTCCAGGGCGACGAGCCGGTCGAGCTGCTGCTCGAGCGTTGCGGCCGCATGCCGCTGCCGCCGTACATCGCCTCCAAGCGCCCGACCGACGAACGCGACGCCGACGATTACCAGACGATGTTCGCGGCCGAGCCGGGTGCGGTCGCCGCCCCCACCGCCGCGCTGCACTTCACGCCCGCGCTGATGGCCTCGCTGGAGGCCGCCGGGATCGGCCACACCACGCTGACCCTGCATGTCGGGGCGGGCACCTTCCTGCCGGTGAAGGCGGAGGACACCGCCGACCACAAGATGCACGCCGAATGGGGCCGCATCACCCCGGAGGTGGCGGACCGCCTCAACGCGGTACGCGCGGCGGGCAACCGCATCATCGCGGTGGGCACCACCAGCCTGCGCCTGCTCGAAAGCGCGGCGGACGAGGACCGCGTGATCCAGCCGTTCGACGGCGACACCGCGATCTTCATCACCCCCGGCTATCGCTTCAAGGGCGTCGACGGGCTGGTCACCAACTTCCATTTGCCGCGCTCGACCCTGTTCATGCTGGTCTCGGCGCTCATGGGGCTGGACCGGATGCAGGCCGCCTATGCCCATGCGATCGAGACGGGCTACCGCTTCTACAGCTATGGCGACTCCAGCCTGTTGCTGCCGGTCCGCTAGGCCGCGCTGACCCTGGCCTGGTTTCGCATCCGGTGGGGCTATGCGCTGGCAGCGCTGGCGCTGTTCCTCGTCGAGGCGGCGATCGCGATCTGGCTGCACGACCCGATCGTTCGCCCCTATGCGGGGGACAGCTTGGCGGTAGTGCTGGTCTATGCCGCGCTACGGGCAGCCGCACCGCTCGGCGTCCGTCCCGCCGCCCTGCTCGCCACGCTGGTCGCCTTCGCGATCGAGATCTCGCAATATTTCCACCTGGTCTATCTGCTCGGCCTGGGCGGCTCGGGGATCGCACGGGCGGTGCTCGGCACCGGCTTCGACCCCAAGGATTTCGGGGCCTATCTGATCGGCACCGCCGCCATCCTGATCGTCGAGGCGGTCCGCCGGCAACGCAGCGGCCGCCCCTAGGCGCGCCCCCCGGAATGGGGCTATCGCTGGCAAGGCGAACCCCGTCCCGTTCGCTGCCCGTGTGATCGATGAGGGTTTGATGCGCCTGTTCCTGTTGCTCGCCGCCTGCACTGCCGCCCTGCCCGCCTTCGCCCAGGAACGCCCCGCCCCCGGCCAGATCACCGTCGTCGCGCCCGGCGCGCAGCCGCAGGCAACGGTGATCGCCGAGCCCGTCGCGCTGCTGATCGCGGGCTTCGATACAGACGGCGACGCCCGCGTCACCCGTGCCGAGTTCGACGCGGGGCTCAAGCGCAGCTTCGACAGCGCCGATACCGGCCACAGCGGTGCGCTCGGCTATATCGCCTATTCGGACTGGTCGCTGCGCTGGATGGGCGATCGCAACACCCTGCCCAGCCCGTTCGAGATGGACCGCGACGGCGACAACAAGGTGAGCTGGGCCGAATTCCAGGATCGATTCGCGCTGATCTGGGCGCGGTTCGACAAGAACAAGGACGGCGTTATCGAGCGCAGCGAACTGGTCGCGATCCGCCCGCCGGCGTTCAACCCGATGGACGGCAAGGGCAAGCGCGGACGCCGCTGACTGCGTTCGCCGCAATGGGCTAGCATCACATGGCAGACGCCCGCTAGGATCGCCCCACATGTCGGGAAATCACGCGCACGGCCATTCGCATGGGCATGGCCATTCACATCATCATGGCCATGGCCACGGCCATTCCCACGCGCCTGCCGATTTCGGCCGCGCGTTCGCGATCGGCACCGCGCTCAACATCGCCTTCGTATTGATCGAAGGCGGGGCGGGCGTCTGGACCGGGTCGATGGCGCTGCTGGCGGATGCCGGGCACAACCTGTCCGACGTGCTGGGGCTGCTGATCGCCTGGGTGGGCGCGGAGCTGGGCAAGCGCCCCGCGACGCCGCGCTTCACCTACGGCCTGGGTGCGTCGTCGATCCTTGCCGCGCTCGCCAACGCGCTGCTGCTGCTGATCGCGATCGGCGCGATCCTGCTGGAGACGATCCAGCGCCTCGCCGATCCGCCCGCGGTCGCGCCGATTCCGGTGATGCTGGTGGCGGGCGCGGGCATCTTCGTGAATCTCGGCACCGCCCTGCTCTTCGCTCGCGGTCGCGAGCACGACATCAACATCCGCGGCGCCTATATGCACATGGCCGCCGATGCGGGTGTCTCGGCGGCCGTGGTGCTGGCGGGTGCGCTGATCTGGTGGACCGGCCTGCGCTGGATCGATCCGGTGATCAGCCTGGTGGTGGTGGTCGTGATCCTGGTCGGCACCTGGGGGCTGCTGCGCGAATCGCTCACCATGGTGCTGCAGGCGGTGCCCGATCGCATCGACCTCGCCACGGTGGAGAAGGCGCTGCTCGCCCAGCCCGGCGTCACGCGCGTCCACGATCTCCACGTCTGGCCGATGAGCACTACCGAAGCGGCGCTGACCGCGCATCTGGTGATGCCCGATGGTCATCCAGGTGACGCATTTCTACTTCATCTTCAGCATCAGCTCGCGCACGATTTCCGGATCGAGCACAGTACGGTACAGATCGAGTTGGGCAACGGGGCGGAGTGCCGGATGCATGGAACTGGTAGCGGACATGGCTGAGACGGGCGCCTTCGCGACCCCTATCGCGAACCGACGTCCCCTGGATCTCGTCATCTTCGATTTCGACGGCACGCTGTCCGACAGCGGCGACTGGTTCGTCTCCGTCGCCAACGACCTCGCCGAACGTTTCCGCTTCCGCAAGATCGCGCCGGACGAAGTGGAGCTGCTCCGCCGCAAGACCTCGCGCGAGGTGATCGATTTTCTCGGCATCGCGCGCTGGAAGATGCCGTGGATCGCCCGCTACGTCCGCAAGCTGGTGAGCCGCGACGCGCACCGGATCGAACTCTTCCCCGGCACGCCGAACCTGCTCGACCGGCTGGTCGACAGCGGCGTGAAGCTGGCGCTGGTCACCTCCAATTCGGAAGAGAATGCCCGGAAGATCCTGGGCCCCCGCCATGCCGCGAAGATCCATTGCTATGCCTGCGGCTCGTCGCTGTTCGGCAAGGCGCCCAAGTTCCGCCGGGTGCTGCGCAAGATGGGCGTGACGCCCGATGCGGCGCTGGCGATCGGCGACGAGACCCGCGACGTCGATGCCGCCCGCGAGGTCGGCATGCGCGCGGGTTCGGTGCTGTGGGGCTATGCCGCCGAGGACCTGCTGACCGACATGGCCCCCGACGCGCTGTTCCGCACGCCGGAAGACATCCTGTCCTACGTCAGCCAGCACCGGGGCTGAAGGCCGTCCACACCGTCGTCATCCCGGCGAAAGCCGGGATCCATTCGCCTGTGCGGCGCGGCTCCTTTTGAAGCGGAGCGCCAATGGATTCCGGCTTTCCTCGGAATGACGGGTCACAGCGTGCCAGCGGCGATCAAATATCCAGCGCCCAGCCGTCGCGGCCCTTGGGGTCGGGCGGGGTTGCCGGCACGTAGCGGACGGCCCCGGCAGCCAGCCTCAGGATCGTCCAGTCGCCGCGGCGATCGATCGCCTCCAGCGCGCAGCCGCAAGCCTCGAAGGCCTCGACCACCTGGGCCCGCTGCGTCTCCAGCAGCCCGGCCAGCACGATCGTCGCGTTCGCTGCAGCAATGGCGGCGAGCTCGGGCGCCATCGATACCAGCGGCCCCGCCAGAATGTTGGCGATGACGAGGTCATAGGGCGCCTTGACGGTGATCGCATCGGACAGCGCACCGTCCGCGACGACCAGATCGACGCCGTCGATCCCGTTCGAAGCGGCATTCTCGCGCGTCACGTCCACCGCGGCGGGGTCGATGTCGGTCGCCATCACCTTGGCCTCGGGCCAGAGATAGGCGCCGGCAAAGGCGAGCAGCCCGGTGCCGGTGCCGACATCGATGATGTTGGCGAAGCGCCGATCGGCCATCCCGTCGAGCATCGCCAGGCAGCCCGAGGTCGTTGCATGGTGCCCGGTGCCGAACGCGCGGCCCGCATCGATCAGGAACGCGCGGCCGCCTTGCGGCGCCTCGACGGGATGTGCGCTGGTATGGACGACGAAGCGCCCCTCGCGGATCGGCTCCAGCCCTTCCTGGCTCAGCGTCACCCAGTCCTGCGCGGTCAGCGCCTCGACCTCAGGCTCCACGTCGCGCGCGCTCGGCACCAGTGCCTTGAGCACCGCGAGCATCGCCGCATCGGGCTCGTTCTCGAAATAGGCGTCGAGCCGCCAATGCTCGACATCGTCCTCCACCGTCTCGGTGGTCATCAGCACCGCATCGATCTCGATCGTGCCGGCGTCGATCGCCTCGGCTTCCGCGCGAGTGCAGGGCAGGCTGACCTTCCAGCTGTCGATCTCAGCGGACATAGCTGGCTCCATTGGCGTCGAGGACCGCACCGGTCATCGAGGGGGGCGCATCGAGCGCGCAGAACTTGACGATGGCGGCGATTTCCTCCGGGCTGGCGACGCGGCCGAGCGGGATGTCCGCCAGCAGCTTGTCACCGCCGCGGCTCGCCAGATAATCCTCGGCCATGCCGGTCATGGTGAAGCCGGGGCAGATCGCGAAGGCGAGGATACCCTCGCCCGCATAGCCGCGCGCGATCGACTTGGTCATGCCGACCATGCCCGCCTTGGAGGCGGCATAATGCCAGTGTGCCGGGCTGTCGCCGCGATAGGCGGCACGGCTCGCGACGTTGACGATGCGGCCGCCGCTTTTCCGCTCCTGCCAATGGCGCACGGCCAGCCGGCAGAGTTCGGCCGAGGCGGTGAGGTTGACGCGCATCGTGCGCTCCCAGCCTTCGACCCAGTCGTCATGGGGCGCATCGAGCGGATTGGCCTCGAAGATGCCGGCATTGTTGATCAGCACGTCGATCCGGCCGTCGAGCGCGTCCAGCGCCTGGTCCCAGAGCGCCTGCGGGGCGGCGGGATCGGTGAAGTCGGCGGGAATGCCGCTGCGCGTGCCCTGGCCGACGAGCTTCACGCGCGCATCACGCCCAAGCAGCGCCGCCGTCGCCGCGCCGATGCCCCGGCTGCTGCCGGTGAGAAGGATATGGGTGGTCATGGAGACGCCCTAGCGCGGGTGCGCGGGCGCGTCACCCCGGCGAGTCCGCGTGGC
>JAIYAA010000084.1 GCA_027489295.1 Sphingomonadales bacterium
ACCAGCGTGGCGATCGCGGCGGCGAAGGCGGTGGTGTCGATGCCCAGCGCATAGCCCGAGGGCAGCAGGATATTGTCGAACCCGGCGCTTTCGGCGGCCAGCACGATGTCGCGGCAATGCTCCCAGCTGGAGAGCAGGCGCGGATCGGGCTGGCCGAGAAACTCGTAATCATCGTCGCACAGGGCGGAAAACCAGCTCACTTCGCAGGGGGGAAGTTGTTCTTGCTTGCCGGATGCGGCCGGGTGGGGATGGGTGGTCATCGTTCAATGCCTCTGGAGAAGAGTATGGTGTCGCGAATTCGGTACGGTCTGGTCGGGTGCGGGATGATGGGGGTGGAGCATATCCGCAATCTTGCGATCACGCCCGGCGCGGAGCTGGTGGCGATCGCCGATCCGGTCGAGAGCTCGCTGGGCTGGGCGCGCGACGCGCTGGGCGGCAAGGCGCAGGATGTGGCCGCCTACCGCGATGCCGAGGCGCTGGCCAAGCATGACGGGCTCGACGCGGTGATCGTCGCCAGCCCGAACTTCACCCACCGCGACACCGTGGCGCCGCTGTTCGACGCTGGGCTGCACATACTCTGCGAGAAGCCGCTGGCGACGACGATCGCCGACGCGCGCTGGATCGCCGAGCGCGCCGCGCGCCACGACGCGGTGTTCTGGACGGCGATGGAATATCGCTACATGCCCCCCGTCGCCGCGCTGATCGCGGGCGTGCATGGCGGCGCAATCGGCCGGCTGCGGATGCTGGCGATGCGCGAGCACCGCTTCCCGTTCCTGGTGAAGGTGGGCGACTGGAACCGCTTCGCCCGCAACACCGGCGGCACCATGGTGGAGAAATGCTGCCATTTCTTCGACCTGATGCGCTTCATCGTCCGCTCGGAACCGGTGCGCGTCTTCTGTTCCGGCGCCCAGGACGTGAACCATCTCGACGAGCGCTATGACGGGGAGAGGCCCGACATCGTCGACAACAGCTACACCGTGGTCGATTTCGCCGACGGCACCCGCGCGTTGCTCGACCTGTGCATGTTCGCCGAAGGGGCGGAGGAGCAGGAGGAGATCGTCGCGACCGGCGATGTTGCGCGGCTCGACGTGAGCATTCCGGGCAGCGTGCTGACGCTTTCCCCGCGCACCGGCTTCGGCAATCCCAAGGCGCCCGAGAAGCGCCACATCGACGTGGACGCGGCAGCGCTGGCGGCGGGCTCGCATCATGGCTCGACCTTCTACCAGCATCAGGCCTTCGCCCGCGCGGTGCGGGGGCAGGGGCCGGTGGAGGTGACTGCCGAGGACGGGCTGAAGGCCGTCGCCATCGGCATGGCGGCGGAGATCAGTCTGCGGGAACACCGGGTGGTCGACATGGCCGAACTGCTGGGTCAGTCCGCGTCCGCATAGGCGGTGCGCGGCAGGATCCAGCGCACCAGCAGCGCGCCGGCGAGGTAGGAAAAGGCGGCGATCCAGAACATCGGCGCATAGCCATGGCCATTGTCGAGCGACCAGCCGGCCAGCTCGAGAATGGCCATGCCGGCGAGATTGCCGGCAAAGGCGCCGATGCCGATCACCGAACCGACGCGATTGGCGGGGAAGATGTCGGTCGCCAGCCCGAACACGTTGGTTGAAAAGCCCTGGTGGGCGAACAGCGCCAGGCCGAGCAGCAGGGCCGCTACCCAGGGGTTGGTCGCGACCAGCACCAGCGGGATCGGCAGCACCAGCAGCGCATAGCCGAGCAGCGTCGCATGGCGCACCCGCTCCGGCGCCCAGCCGCGGGCGAGCAGCCAGCCCGGCACCCAGCCGCCGCTGATCGCGCCGAGCGCGGCCAGCGTGTAGGCGAGCGCCACCGGCAGCCCGAGCGCGCCCTGTTCCAGCCCGAACTGGCGGTGGAACAGGTCGGGCGTCCAGAACAGCAGGAACCACCAGACCTGGTCGCTCAGCACCTTGGCGACGGCGATGGCGAGCGTCCGCCGGCTGCGCAGCAGGTGCAGCCACGGCACCTCGGAGCGCGGCCCGCGAATACCCGCGGCGGCGGGCACGTAGCGCAGCCACACCGCCACCCAGACCAGGCCCAGCCCGCCCGCGATCAGGAAGCTGCCCTTCCAGCCGACCACCAGCGCCAGTGCCGGGATCAGCAGCGGCGTGAGGATCGCGCCGAAATTGGGTGCGGTGTTGCCGATGCCGAGCGCGCGCGAGCGCTCGGCGGGCGGGAAGAAGGTCGCGGCGGACTTCACCGCCGCCGGGGTGCCGATCGACTCCGCTGCACCCAGCACGGCGCGCGCGGCAACGAACTGGGTGACGGTGGTGGCGAAGGCATGCGCCATGCCCGCGACGCTCCACAAGGCAACGCCCAGCGCAAAGCCGCGCCGCAGCCCCACCCGGTCAAGAAACCAGCCGGTGCCGAGAAATGCCAGCGCCGCCGCGAACTGGAAGGCCGAGGCCATGTGCGCATAGTCGCGGTCGGACCAGTGGAACTCGCCCTGCAGCATCGGCTTCAACAGCGCGAGGATCTGCCGGTCGACATAGTTGAGCATCACCGCGCCGAACACGAGGGCGAGGATCGCCCAGCGACCCTGCGCCCCGGCGGTGGTGTCAGTAGCGGATGCGCGCATTCAGGCCGACATAGCGATCATTGTCCCGCGGCACGT
>JAIYAA010000393.1 GCA_027489295.1 Sphingomonadales bacterium
GGGTCTGGCTCGGGGCGGGCATGCTGGGCGTATTCACCCTGCTCGCCGCGTTCACCGCCAACGCCTTCTGGACGATGCCGCCGGGCCCCGCGCGGTTCGGCGCGACCAACGCGTTCTTCGAGCATCTCGGCCTGATCGGCGGCTTCGTCCTCGCGGCGTTGGTAGCGGAGCAGGCGAAGCGGCGTGGCTAGCCTCGCGGCGGTAGTGGTGATGGTGGCGGCGGGGCAGGTCGACGCCTCCGCGCCTCCCGCCGTTACGCCCGCCCCCGAGGCATGGCAGGCGCCGACGCTCAGCATCACCCGCTATGACGAGGACTGGTCCGACCTCGCCGACGCCGGGAAGCGCGCGCACCACTGGACGGGACCCTTCAAATACATCCCGCTCGGCGATGATGCGTGGCTTTCCACCGGCGTGGAAGTGCGGCTGCGCAGCGAGTCCTTCCAAAACAACGCGCTCGGCAACGCCGCGTCGCCCGACGACGCGTATCTCTGGACCCGCGCGCTGCCTTATGCCGACCTCCATGTCGGCCGGGTCCGCGCCTTCGCGCAGCCGATCCTCGCCTATGCTGCCGGGGTGCGGCCCGCGAGCGGCCCGATCGACCAGACGCGCACCGATCTGCTGCAAGGCTTCGGCGAGCTCGATCTCGGCGCGGTCACCGTGCGCGGTGGCCGCCAGATGCTGTCGCTCGGCACCGAGCGGTTGATCGGCACGCGCTACGGCCCCAACGTGCCGCTGGCCTTCGATGGCGTTCGCGGGATCGTGCGGGCGGGCCGCGCGAAGATCAGCCTGCTCGCCGTCGCGCCGGTCGCAGCGCGGCCGGGCCCGTTCGACGACCGCACCTCGCCGAGCAAGCGGCTCTGGGGCGCCTATGCGATGCTGCCGGGGATCGACCTCTACTATCTCGGCTATCGCAACCGCAGCGCGCAGTTCGGCGGGCGTACCGGCCGCGAGCTGCGCCACAGCCTCGGCGCGCGCGTCTACGGCGCCAGCGACGGCTGGCACTGGAACGTCGAGGGCGTTGCCCAGTTCGGGCGCTTCGCCGAAGGGCCGATTGCTGCCTGGACGGTGGGTACCGAGCTCGGCCGCACCCTCCCGAACCTGCCCTTCGCGCCCGACGCGGTGCTGCGCTTCAACGTGATCAGCGGCGACACCCATGCCGGCGACCGCCGCCTCGGCACGTTCAACGCGCTGTTCCCCAAGGGCAAATATTTCGGCGAGCTGTCGCCGGTGGGGCCGTACAACCTGATCAACCTCAACCCGCGCATCGCCGGCACGCTTGCGCAGGGCGTTTCCGCCAGCGTCGCGGGCAGCGCCTATTGGCGCTACGCCACGGCCGACGGCGTGTACGACATCCCCGGCAATTTGCTCCGCGCGCCCGGCACCAGCCGCGCCCGCTTCATCGGCAAGCAGATCGAGGGCACGCTGGCCTGGCAGGCGACCGCCGAACTCGAGCTTTCCGCCTCGCTTTCCTTCTTCGAGGCCGGCCGCTTCCTGCGCGAGACCGGTGCGCCCCGCCCGATCCGGATGATCGGCCTCGAAAGCAATTTTCGATTCTGAGGACCCTTGTCATGCCCGATCCCAAGACCACCAGCTCCCCGCTTCCGCCTTTGCTCCTGCTGCTGTCGGTCACCACCGGGCTGGTGGACGCGGTGAGCGTGCTCGGGCTCGGCAAGGTGTTCACCGCGAACATGACCGGCAATATCGTGTTCCTCGGCTTCGCGGGGGCGGGCACGCCAGGCTTCACCATCGCGCCCTATCTGGTCGCGCTCGGCGCCTTCCTGGTCGGCGCGCTGGTAGCGGGGCGGGTAGGGACGCATCTCGCCGGCCAGCCGCTGCGGCGTTGGCTGGTGCTCGCCGCGATCGTCGAGGCCGTGCTGTTCGGAGTCGCCGCCGGCATCGCCGCCTGGGCCGGGGCGATGGGCATCCTGCCGGAAACCTGCGTCTTCGCGATCATCGCCCTGACGGCGATCGCGATGGGCTTCCGCAACGCGACGATCCGCCAGCTCAAGGTGCCCGACCTCACCACCACCGTGCTGACGCTCACCCTCACCGGCATCGCCGCCGATTCGCACCTCGCCGGGGGCCGCAACCCGAACATCGGCCGCCGCCTGGCGGCGGTGCTCGCCATCCTGGTCGGCGCCTGTCTCGGGGCGTTGCTGGTCAATCGCTATGGCCTGGCGATTCCGCTGCTGGTGGCGGGGCTTACCGTGCTGGTCGGCACGCTCGCCTGTGTCCGCCATCCGATCGCGGCTGAGCCGCTCCGCGCCTGATCGGGCGCCACCCCTTTGACAGCCCGGCGATCGCTCCCTATCGGCCAGCCATGACGCTCCAGCACACCGACTCCATCCTGATCGTCGATTTCGGCAGCCAGGTGACCCAGCTGATCGCACGCCGTGTTCGCGAGGCCGGGGTCTATTCCGAGATCGCTCCCTTCACCACCGCCGCCGAGGCGTTCGCCCGCATGCAGCCCAAGGGCGTGATCCTCTCCGGATCGCCCGCCTCGGTGCTCGACGAGGGGTCCCCGCGCGTGCCGCAGGTGATCTTCGATAGCGGCCTGCCGGTGCTGGGCATCTGCTACGGCGAGCAGGTGATGATGCACCAGCTCGGCGGCGAGGTCGTACTGGGCGACAGCGGCGAATTCGGCCGCGCCTTCATCGAGATCGCCGATGGCTGCGCGCTGTTCGACGGCCTGTGGCAGCCCGGTGAGAGCCACCAGGTGTGGATGAGCCATGGCGACAAGGTGGCGAGCCTCGCCCCCGGCTTCCGCCCGGTCGCGGCCAGCCCCGGCGCGCCCTATGCGGTGATCGCCAATGACGAGCGCCGTTATTATGCGATGCAGTTCCACCCCGAAGTGGTCCACACCCCCGACGGCGCCAAGCTGCTCGCCAATTTCGTGCGCAACGTCTGCGGGCTGACCGGCGACTGGACGATGGCCGAGTTCCGCGCCGCCAAGATCGCCGAGATCCGCGCGCAGGTGGGCGACGGCAAGGTGATCTGCGGCCTGTCCGGCGGCGTCGATTCCGCCGTAGCCGCCGTGCTGATTCACGAGGCGATCGGCGACCAGCTGACCTGCGTGTTCGTCGACCACGGGCTGATGCGGGCAGGCGAGGCCGATCAGGTCGTCACCATGTTCCGCGAGCATTACCACATCCCGCTCGTCCATGTGGACGCGGAAGAACTGTTCCTCGGCGGCCTCGCCGGCGTCACCGACCCCGAGGCGAAGCGCAAGTTCATCGGCAAGACGTTCATCGACGTGTTCGAGGCCGAGGCCAAGAAGATCGGCGGCGCCGATTTCCTGGCGCAGGGCACGCTGTACCCGGATGTGATCGAGAGCGTCAGCTTCACCGGCGGACCGTCGGTGACGATCAAGAGCCACCACAATGTCGGCGGCCTGCCGGCGCGCATGAACATGCAGCTGGTCGAGCCGCTGCGCGAACTGTTCAAGGACGAGGTCCGCGCGCTGGGCCGCGAGCTGGGGCTGCCCGACGTGTTCGTCGGCCGGCATCCGTTCCCGGGGCCGGGCCTCGCGATCCGCATTCCGGGCGAAGTCACCAAGGAACGCTGCGACATCCTGCGCAAGGCCGACGCGATCTATCTCGAGGAGATCCGCAACGCCGGGCTCTACGACACGATTTGGCAGGCATTTGCGGTACTGACCCCGGTGCGCAGCGTCGGCGTGATGGGCGACGGCCGTACCTATGACAGCGTGCTGGCATTGCGTGCCGTCACTTCGATCGACGGGATGACCGCCGAGGCGTTCGAGTTCCCCGCCGGCTTCCTGGCGCGGGTTTCGACCCGCATCGTCAATGAGGTGCGCGGCGTCAACCGGGTGACCTACGACTATACGAGCAAGCCGCCCGGCACGATCGAGTGGGAATGATCCCACGTCCGGCACGAGCCGGCATCGAGAGGCAATAAGACACGGAAAAGCCCGCAGAAATGCGGGCTTTTTTGCGTTTGGGCCATGTCGTGTCGGGCACTGTCCGGCAGCGGCAAGCACGTATTTTGAATGGCACGATTAATGGTATGCGAACTGCTGAGAGGGTAGCAAAGGGTGCGATACCATGCCCGCGTCAGAGCACGTGCATGGTACTGAAAATTGCTAAACGTCTGCTTTATAAGCTGAATATGGTCGAAAATCGGGGGTCTCGGAACATGGTATTTTTCGGCGCGAAGGGGCGGTTCGCATGCTGACCGATACCAAGCTGCGGAATCTGAAGCCCAGGGAGAAGCTCTACAAGGTGAACGACCGCGACGGGCATCGCTGACTCCTACCGACATGAGGGCGCTGCGCTCGCCGTGCACATGTCGAATCACCCTGTGCCGCTCGTCGCGATGCCCCCCCCAACGTGCTGGAAGCGGTGCTGGTGGGGCTGATCGAAAACAGCAAGCAGGCCGGTGCTACCCGGGTGACGCTCTCAGCCCGGTCTGCGCCCGCGGGCGTCACGGTGACCGTAACGGACGATGGTCCCGGGGTGCCGCCGGGGGATCGCCATCGCATCTTCGAGCCGTTTTTCACCACGCGCCGCTCGAATGGTGGTACCGGCCTGGCCTGCCTATCCTGCGCTCGCTGCTTGACGGTAAGCGTGGGAGCATTGACTTGGATGCGTCCTACGCGGCGGGCGCTTCATTTGTGATCTCGCTGCCCGTCGAGCCTTGAAGTCTTCGATTGAAAATTGGCCGCTCGGATCAAGGACCGTAACGACAAGCACACGTTGGAAGCGGTCATCGGCAGCGTTGATGACCTCAGGCAGTTGGCGCTCATTTTCCGTCGATCAGTAGCTTCGTTGTGCCCCGAGACCCGCCATTTTTGCGCGAAGCATCGCAGCTGCGTTCGATCTTATGCCCGCCGAGTGCCGGACGGCGCCATCGTCCGTCGATCAATCGCCTGATTGCGGATCCCGCGTCCCGGCCCCATCATCCTACTTGAAGCCATGCGCGCCGATGTCGGGCGTCACCGCGATACCGCGACTCGATGCGCGCCATGTTTCGGCAATTTGCCACGCGCGTTCGTCATCCACATCGATCCATTCAAGATCGCTGCAATCCCGGATACCAGCGGCCCGATCGGATGCCAGGCGCCGCATCCCTTCGGTGAGAGATGGCTTTTCCAACCCGCGGAGTGCCTCGAAGAGGCCCTTGCCGACCGCGAAGACGCCCGTATCGAAGCAATCATAGGAGGCCAGGCCCTTGCCGATGCCGATCACGCGATCGCCCTCCGTCTGAACGCACGTCACATCGTCGAGATCGACCCAATCGTTATCGATCCGCCGGTCGATCGCGAGCGACGCCCCGCCGCCCGTATCGGTGCCGGCCATTCGCCGATAGAATTGCGGGTCGACCAGATGGTCGCACATCGCAAGGATCGCCTCCGCATCGCCAAGCAGCGGCTCTGCTGCGAGCAACGAAGATCCGTTGGGATGCCGGTGGTCTTCGACCCGTACCGTCTCGACCAGGATCGGCCAGTCGTTCGCCGCGACGTAGGATTCGATCGTCTCTGCCGCATAGCCGACGACCACGACCGCGCGCGCCAACCCTGCCTGCGCCATGCCATACACGGCATGGGCAAGCAGTGTCCGCCCGTCCACAACGCAGAGCGGCTTGAGCGGGGCGACAGCGCGAAGGCGCGAGCCTTCGCCTGCCGCGAGAACAATGCCGGTGTCGATCATTCCGCCGCTATGGCGATGAAGTCATCGACCGCGCGCGCCGCCAGATCATCGGTCATCTGAAAACGCGGATGCTTGCAGAAATAGGCCGATGCCGCATCGATCGGCCCGGCCAGACCACGATCCTTCGCCAGCTTGGCGCACCGGATCATGTCGATCGCGACGCCGGCACTGTTGGGGCTGTCCTCGACGGACAGGCGCAATTCGAGGTTCATCGGCACGCCGCCGAACATCGTCCCTTCCATCCGCAGGAAGCACACCTTGTTGTCATTCTGCCACGGCACATAGTCGGACGGGCCGATGTGAACATTTTCGTCTTCCAGACGCTCGGCAGCGACCGACTGCACCGCCTCGGTCTTCGAGATTTTCTTGGAGGCGAGACGGCGATGGTTGGACATGTTGAGGAAATCGGTGTTGCCGCCGGTGTTGAGCTGGTAGGTTCGCTCCAGCTTCACGCCGCGCTTGGCGAACAGATCGGTCAGCACGCGATGCACGATGGTGGCACCGAGCTGCGCCTTGATGTCGTCGCCGATGATCGGCACGCCAGCCTTGGTGAAGCGTTCCGCCCACACGGGGTCACTCGCGATGAACACGGGGATGTTGTTGACGAACGCCACGCCCGCCTCGAGCGCGCATTCGGCGTAGAACTCGCTGGCGGCCTGCGAGCCCACCGGCAGATAGTTCATCAGCACATCGGCCTTGGTTTCGCGCAGGGCGGCAACCACTTCCGCCTTGGAGGCTTCCTTCTCGCGGGCGAGGAGGAATGTCCGATTATCGTCATAGTCCGACATGTGTTCGGCGACGCCGTCGAGAACATGCCCCATCTGTACCTTCGTCCCCGTGGGCGGCACGGTTTCGCAGAAGATGGCGGTGCAATTGGGCTTGGCGAAAATCGCCTCGGACACGTCCTTGCCGACTTTCCGCTGGTCAACGTCCCAGGCGGCGACGACGCGGATATCGTTGGGCTTATACCCGCCCAGGTCCCAATGCATGAGCCCGACGGTCTCATTTGCACCTTCGCGGTAATAGGAAAGGCCCTGCACGAGAGAGCTGGCACAGTTTCCCACCCCGACGATGGCAATGTTAATGGCCGGCATTACTTGTTACTTCCTTTGATTTGTTGAAGAATTGTTAACCGGCACTGTCCTGAGCCGGTTTTCGACAATACGATGTTGAAAAAGTCCGAAGAGTAGGATGATGTTCAGTGGGACGAGTTCAAACCACCAGAACAGCCGTGGATTGCCGAAAAGGCAGGCAAGGAAAATCGCATAAACCCGCACATTGGCGGACAAGAGGCTCATCACCCGCATCGGCCTGGCGGCCAGGGCGCCATAGGTTGCGGCAAGGTCAGCGGGCGCGTGGTGATGCCCCAGCGCGTCATCGAACCGCGCGGCAACCCGATCCAGCATTCCCCAGCCATAATCATATAGTTGAACGAGCGGATTACGGCTTGGCACAGGCCGAGCGATCATCGCCACTGCCTTGCAACGACGGTGAAAGCGGGCCCGCTCGCTTTCGTACATGTTGGACTGGATCATATGGGCAACACCCGCGGCGATCGCCAGTGCCCACCCTTCCAATGTGCCAATCGACAAGGCCAGCGAAACATAGATCAGGATGAAAACGCCATGGTCGCACAACCCATCCAGCACGCGCCCCAACGGACTGGCGGTGCCCGTAGCCCGAGCGATCATCCCGTCCAGGCCGTCGGCGATGAGCCAGCCCACGGACAGCAGCAAGCCGGCAAGGGCAAAAGGCCACATTTTCCACTGGGCGTAGGCGAGAGCCGCTACCGTGCCCAAGGCCAGGCCGCCCAGGGAAACGGCATTGGCGGAGATTTCGCGCTTGAGAAACCAGGGCAGCAGGCGGCGCGCTGCCGGATGTATAATCCACAGGTTTGTCGGATCTTCGATCCGACGGTCGCGTGACAGGTCGGTCATAGCAAGCGTCATTGAACCGTAATCTACGGGTTAAGGTGTCCGTTCAGCAAGCGATTTGCACAGGCGGTCACCCGCCGGTTCAGGGGAGCACCCATCGGCGATCGTGGCGCCGGCCTGCATCCGGCGCCCGCAGCGCCACGAATTGGCGGTGACTCTCGCTGGAGTTTGCTGTTAAGGGGCGATTTGTGTCCGCCATAAACCTGTTATGCCGACTGCTCCGGACGATCGGAATGTCAGCCATTGTTGGCCCAGATCCGGTGCGAATCCAGCGAGTCACGCCGCGATGAATGCCGACTGATGGGCATCTCTACTCTTATGGCGGCGATGCTCGTGGTGAGCGGCCCTGCGGCGTCGGACGCGGCAGGCACGCCTGACGAACTGATCGCAGCGCCGATCCTTTCCGTCGTACTGGCCGCCGCCGATGCCGCGTCCACATCCTCGCCGGGGCAAGCCACGGTTGCGCCGACTCCGCCGGTTCCTCAGACTGCCAGCGGCGCAACCGAGCAAGCCGGACAGGAAAAAGCGGACGATGTCGAGATCATCGTTAGCGCTAGGCCACGCCCACCCCGCGAGGATCCTCTTCAGGAAGTGAACCTGAAGACATATGCCGCCGTGCAGACCGCGGACAAGCTCGTCGTCGCACCCGCGGCCAAGGCCTATTCCAAAATACTACCGTCGTTTTTCCGCGCGGGATTGCGCCATTTTTTCAATAATTTGAACGAACCAATCGTCTTCGTGAACTTTCTCCTGCAGCACAAGATCGGGAAGGCGTTCGAGACGGTCGGGCGCTTTGGAGTCAATTCCACCCTGGGTGTCGCCGGACTGGTGGACGTGGCAAAAAAGGCGCCTTTCAAGCTTCCCAAGAGGCGCAACAGCTTTGCCAACACGTTGGGATTCTACGGCGTAAAGCCAGGCCCCTTTCTTTTCCTTCCACTCGTCGGGCCGACGACGGTGCGTGATCTTGTCGGCCTTTCAGTGGACAAGCTTCTACTACCGTCGACGGTCGGGAAGCCCTTTAACCGCGTCTGGTACACGTTGCCCGCCACCATCATCGGAACGTTGGACGATCGGGTTGAGTTTGCCGACAAGTTGCAGAAGTTCCGCGACTCGCCGGACCCCTATTCGGCTTCACGCGCTTCCTACCTCCAGTCCAGGCAGGCGGAAATCGACGCTTTGCATGTTCACGGCCATCGCCGGCGGAAGCCGGAGGTGCAGGCAGACACGCCCGCACCACCACCACCACCACCACCGGCGCCGGATGCCGCCAAATGACGGTTGACGGGTCGTCCCATGTGACACCCGAAGCCCAGAATTCCGATGGAAAGGAACACCTCCACCGCGGCGCGCTGGCCGTAGGCGGCGGTTTCGCCATCAAGTTTGGGGCGCGCATTTCGTTCTTGCTGGTTGCCGCCGTACTTTACGGCGCCACGCTCTACGGCGCTTACAGTGTCGCGCTCGCTGTCGTCGAGGTTTCCGTCACCATCGGCGGTGCGGGCATGAAGACCATGCTTTTCCAGATTTTGGAAAATAAGGAGCATTCGACGTCGCCAGGGGACCGTCTGCTCGAAACCGGCCTGATCGTCGTCAGTGCCAGCCTGTTGGTCAGCGCGCTGATCGTTGCATGCATACTGCTCTTGCCAGGGCTGGGACTTGTCGGATGGACCCTTCTATGGATGGCACCGGTCATCCTTGGGCAAGCGTTGCTGGATCTCCTGCTCGCGGCAACACGCTGGCGGGGGCTTGTCCGCTACGAGGTGCTCTGCAGAAGCATCATCGAGCCCTATGTGGCCGTTTTGGTATCCGTGGCCGTCTTCTGGATTGGTGCACCGCAATTCGGTCTGGTGATGGGCTATGCCGCCGGCACGCTTGCGGCACTGGTTTATGCGCTGTCGGGGGTGCTGCGGAGCTTTGACATGCGAGGCGTGACCATAAGGTCCTCCGGTTTCCGGCAATTGTTCGGCACGATGCGCCGCAATAGTTGGGTGACCGGGACCGATTGCGTCACCGCGCTTGCCGAGCGGGTGGACCTTTACATCGTCGGCTTGATGTTGGGCGACGCCCCGGCAGGCATCTACGGCGTGGCACGACAGGTTTGCACCCCCCTTCGCCAGGTGCGCCAGTCCTTCGATGCCCTGTTGACGCCCATCGTGGCACGGGAAGTCGGGCTTTTCGGCCTCGATCGCGCGATGCGTACCATTGCCGGCGTGAGCAGGAAGATACTGGATCTGCAGTTGCCGACCTTCCTGTTGATCGCCGGCATGGGCGCGGCGATCCTGCACCTGCTTGGCGGCTATTATCCCGCGGCCTATGCTCCGATGCTGATCCTGTGCCTTGCCGAGATTCTGCAGGCCAGCTTCGGCATTGCCGATCTGCTGTTTGCCTATCGCGCGCCGGGGCGCGGGCTTGTGATCACGGTCGCAGGCACGGTAATCGGCTTGGCGGCATCCCTTCTCCTCGCGCGTTTCGGAATGGCCGGCATCGCCTCCGGGCTGTTGCTGGGCTATGGTGCCAGGGCCTTGATCCGGCGAAGGATGATCCATGCTCACTTCGCCGTTTCTTCCCCGCTGCGGCCGCTGATCCCGACAGCCATCGCCTTCGCTGCTGGCGGAGCAGTGATTCTAGCAGCGGTAGCCAGCTTCGACCTAACCTCGATAGTGCCTGCTGTTGTCGCAACGGTTGTTGCCGGAGCTATCTTCTTTGTGACGAGAAAATTCGTAGGCTACGGATTCCGTCTTCAGGTGGCCTGACGCGGGGAGGAGTGTGTCTGTTTCCGTCGGGCGGGGGCGGTGACAGGGTGGTCAAGGCCGTACGCCAGCTGATGGTCTATCACGTATCAACCGACGGTTTGACTGAGGTGATGACGCCAGCTCCAGGCACATACATCCAGTGGGCGTTCGGCGCCGCGGTCTCGGGGAGGCCGCAGAACCAGATTTCTACGCATTCTCGGCATCTTATCCGGCCTCCTGCCCGTAGCTCCACCGCGAGCGCGCTCCGCGCACGCAATGGGAGAACAACGGATGAAGATGCTATTGATCGGTGCGAGCGTGCTCACGCTCGCGGTTGCGGCCACGCCTGCGGCGGCTGCACCTCTCCTCTTCGAGCTTTCCGGATCGCGGAGCGCGAGTTTCGTCCTGGATCCCGAAGCGACCACCCCCGACTTTTTCAGCGCCTCCTTCATCGGGAACCAGGTTTCCTACAACAGCGTCCAGGGAACGTTCGGCGGCACGCCAGGGTCGGCGTTTGTCGGCTTCGGTACTTTCCTCGCCGCGACGTTGAATATCCAAAGCCCCAATCTGGGCTTCACCCAGTTCGCCGGCCCGGATCTCTTCACGGTCGCCAACAT
Source organism: Sphingomonadales bacterium (assembly GCA_027489295.1). The sequence goes on from JAIYAA010000393.1 coordinate 10,950, forward strand.
GCGTCCGGTGTTCAAGCCGGGCACCTACCAGCTGACCAGCATCGTCTCCGGTTCGAGCACGCTGACGATATCGGCAGCCGCCGTTCCCGAACCCGCCAGCTGGGCGATGCTGCTTGCAGGCTTCGGCATGATGGGCGCGGCGATCCGGTATCGCCGCCGCACGATTGCGACAACCTACGCATAGGTTGTTGGCGGAATGTGTGACGAAGAAGCCGCTTGTCAAACGACAGGCGGCTTTTCGCGTCGGGCGGTGCTTCCGGGCAGCGGAGCGCGAGACCGCACGGGCGTCGCTGTCCCGCCGATCGCCCGCCGCTCCCGTATTCGGTTGCAGGGCGCCGATATACTGCTTTCCCGCCGCATTCCGGTAGCATAGGATCCCTCTGACAAGGTTGTCACCGTCATCGGGCGGGGCAGGGCATAGGAGAGGGACATGGGTGCATTCGTCACGCGGACGGCCGTCGCGGCCGGAGGGCTGGCGCTGCTTGCAGCCGCCTCAGGCCCGCAGGCGCTGGCGCAGACGGCGGTGCATCCCGATCGGTGGCCGGTCGCCCACAGCCCGGTCGCGCGGGACACGGCCATGGAAGCGCGCATCGGTCAGCTGATTGCGCGCATGTCGATCGAGGAGAAGGTCGGCCAGACCCTCCAGCCCGAGATGAAGTCGATCACCCCGGCGGACGTCATCGCCTATCACATCGGCTCGATCGAAAATGGCGGCGGCTCGGTCCCGAACGGTGACAAGCACGCCAGTGTCGCGCAGTGGCTGGCGAAGATCGACGGCTATTGGCGGGCCTCGGTCGATCCCGCCAACAAGGGGCCGCGCATTCCGCTGATGTGGGCATCGGACGCGGTGCACGGCCATAACAATGTGTTCGGCGCGACGCTGTTTCCGCACAATATCGGCCTCGGCGCGGCGCGCGATCCCGAGCTGATCCGCCGCATCGGCGCCGCCACCGCCGAGGAGGTCCGCGTGCTCGGCATGGACTGGAGCTTCGCCCCGACGCTCGCGGTAGTGCAGGACGATCGCTGGGGCCGCACCTATGAATCCTATTCGGAGGCGCCGTCGATCGTCGCGGCCTATGCCAAGGCGATGGTCGAGGGGCTGCAGGGCACCGGCCGGGACCTGCTCGGCATCCGCCATGTGATCGCCACCGCCAAGCATTTCCTGGGAGACGGCGGCACCGATGGCGGTCGCGACCAGGGCGACAACCGCGCGTCCGAAGCGGTGCTGCGCGATGTCCACGGGGCGGGCTATCCGGCCGCGGCGAACGGCGGCGTGCAATCGGTGATGGCGAGCTTCTCCAGCTGGCATGGCACCAAGATGCACGCGAACAAGGCGCTGCTTACCGATGTGCTGAAGGCGCGGATCGGCTTTGACGGGCTGATCATCGGCGACTGGAATGCGCATGGCCAGGTGCCGGGGTGCACCAAGGGCAATTGCGCCGCCGCCTTCAACGCCGGGATCGATATCTTCAACGTGCCGGAGGACTGGAAGGCGCTCTATGCCAGCATGGTGCGCGAGGTGCGCGACGGCACCATTCCGATGGCGCGGCTGGACGACGCCGTTCGCCGGGTGCTGCGCGTGAAAATGCGCGCCGGCGTGTTCGAGGAAGGCCTGCCCTCCACGCGTCCGCTGGCCGGGGACCGGGCGATGCTCGGCGCGCCGGCGCACCGCGCGATCGCGCGCGAGGCGGTGCGCAAGTCGCTCGTGCTGCTGAAGAACGACACCCGCCTGCTGCCGATCGACCCGCGCGGCCACCGCATCCTTGTCGCCGGGGCGGGTGCGGACAACATCGCCAAGCAGAGCGGCGGCTGGACGCTCTCCTGGCAGGGCAACGATAACAGCAATGCCGATTTCCCGGGCGCGACGTCGATCTGGGCGGGCATCAAGGCGGCGGTGGAGGCCGGCGGCGGCACCGCGCAGCTGAGCCCCGACGGCAGCTTCGACGGGGCTCGGCCGGATGCGGCGGTGGTGGTGTTCGGCGAGAACCCCTATGCCGAATTCCAGGGCGATCAGGCCGATGTCGCGCTCCATAGCGAGAATGCCGAGAGCCTGGCGCTGCTGCGCAAGCTGCGCGCCGCCGGGGTGCCGACCGCGGCCGTGCTGATCTCCGGGCGACCGCTGTACGTGAACCCCCAGATCAACGCGGCCGATGCGTTCGTCGCCGCATGGCTCCCCGGATCGGAGGGCGCGGGTGTGGCGGACGTCCTGATCGCCGCACCGGGGGGCAAGCCACGGCATGATTTCCGTGGCACGCTCTCCTTCTCCTGGCCGAAGCGGGCGGACCAGACGCCGCTCAATGTCAGGCAGCCGGGCTATGACCCGCAATTCGCCTTCGGATACGGGCTTTCGTATGCGCGTCCGGCGCGGGTCGGGACGCTGGCGGAGCCGCAAATGGCGGTGGAGAATGCGGCGCGGGGGGTGTTCCTGCAGAACGGCACCGGCACCAACGGATTCCAGCTCGTCATCGGCAACGCGCAGGCGCCGCAGATCGCGGCGGTGGGCACCCGGGTGGCCACCTATGGCGACGAAGCGCTGACGTTGCGGCGGATCGACCGGCGCCGGCAGGAAGACGCCTGGGCCGCCCGCTGGTCGGGGGCCGGATCCGCATGGATCGAACTCCGCCGGCCCGCGCCGATCGATCTGTCGCGCGAGGCCAATGGCGCGATGGTGCTGCAGATCGAACTTCGCCTGCGCCAGCCGCCGGCATCGCCGGTGACGCTGGCGATCGGCGACGCGCCCGCGCTCCCGATCACGGGCCTGCTCGGCACCGCGGGCGAGGCGTGGCGAACCGTGCGCGTGCCGCTGCGCTGCTTCGGCGCGGCTGCCGGGGCGGTTACCGCCATCCGTCTGCAAAGCGGAGGTGCGCTGGCGTTCGACCTTTCCGACATTTCCTTGCAGGAAACCGTTACAGGCGATCGCTGCCCCGAATGAGCGGCGCGACCGTTCGATCCCCGATGCGCAGCCAGCCGAGACCGCCATAGGCTAGCGCAAGGGCCAGCAGCGTGCCCACGCCCGGGGCCACGTCTGCCAGCGTCGCGTGCATCTGGTTGAGCGGGACGAACACGTGCACGCCGCTGGTCGACGGGATCAGCTGCGCGAGCAGCTGGACGAAGCGGGGCATCTGGTCGAGCGGCCAGGCCGTGCCCGAGAGGAAGAAGAAGGGCGCCGAGCTGGGGGCAAGGATCACCATCGCCCGTTCTGACCGATCGAAGAAGCTGCCGAGCCACAGCCCAAGGCCCGCGACGGCGGCCGCCAACAGCGGCGCGGCAAGCAGCATCCCGGCGACATTCTCGTCGCGCGGGATGCCCTGCACCCAGAAGATGAAGCCGAACAGGAACAGGCAGGTTACGACGCCGACGGAGGTGAACGCAGCCCAGGTTCCGGCATATTCGCCATGCCCCATCCGCCAGGTCCCCGCGCGGCGCCGCGCGCCCATGAAGGTCGCGACGCCGAACAGCAGCGTCTGCTGGATGATCACGATGGCGACGGCGGGAAACACATAGCCCTTGTAGCCGGCGGTCGGATTGAACAGCGGCTCGCGCACGATGGTGACCGGTGGGCCGGCGCGCACCGCCTGCCCGAGCAGGCCGAGCCGTTCGACCGCGAGATCGCGCAGCACCTCCGTCACCGCTTCGCCGATCGTGCTCGCGCGCAGCAGGTAGGAGGCGTTGACCCATACCGCGATGCCGGCCCCCGGTGCGCCGGTGCGCAATTGGCGCTGCAGCCCGCGCGCGATCAGCACCACGCCATCCGCCTTGCCGGCGCGCAGCCGCGCCTGCGCCTCTCCGACGCTGGGCGCATGGTCGACCACCACCACCGCGCGGGTCGCCTCGAGATCGCGGACCAGCTGGCGGCTGAGCGCGCTGGCATCCTCGTCGACCAGCACGACGGGCAGTTGCTGCGCCACCTCCTGGCTGTAAGGCGCGGGGTAATAGAAAGCGTAGAGCCCCACGGCGAGCAGCATCGTGCTGAGCAACGTGCGCGAGGTCAGCACCGTCGCCCAGGTCGCGCGGAAGGCGCTGACGAAGGTCATCGCGCCTGCCGCCGGATCAGCAGCCACGCCAGCCCGCCCGGCACCAGCACATAGGCGAGCAGCGCCAGCATCGGTGCCATCGCGGTACCGGGTTCCTGCCCACCCAACTGGCCGGTCTGCAGCGCCAGATAATGGGTGAGGGGAAGCACCTCGCTCCAGAACCGGGCAAAGAAGCTGCCGCCATTGAGCGGCAGCGTCGCGCCGGCATAGGCCAGCGCCGACCCGGCATAGACCGCGCATACCGACAGCGCGGTAGCCGTTTCGCGCGTCGCCGCGACCAGCAAGGCGGAGATCGCCGCGGTGCCGAGGTAGAACAGTGTCTGCCCGGCAACGATCGCCGCGATGCTGCCCTCCACCCGCCAGCCGCGCCCGAGGGTAACGAAGAGCAGCCAGGCGACGCCCCACAGGCTAGCCGCCGCAACATAGGGCAGCAGCTTGCCCAGCAGCGCAGGCAGGATGCCGCCGCTGCGTGCGGCCCAACCGCGCAGCGACCTTTCCTCCAGCTCCCGCCCCAACGCCATCGCGCACGTCACCGCCGCGACCAGGTGCAGCACCGCCGGATAGATCAGCGTGCTGAGGAACCATTCGAAGCTGGCGGCGGCGTTGTTGAGCGGCACCGCCTCCACCGCGAAGCGGCGCGTCGGGTCCGGCGGCAGCGCGTGGCTGGAGAGCTGGTCGACCACCAGCCCGGCTGCCGCCGCCTGGATTGCACCGGCTGCGCCGCTCGCCGCCTGCGACCCCGCCGAGAGGAAGCTGGCATTGTACAGGATGCGGATCACCGGCGTGCGGTGGCGCGCGATCCCCTTGCCCAGGTCCTTCGGCAGGTGGACGAAGCCGTTGGCCTGTCCCTGCCGCACCGCAGCCACTGCCTCCGCCTCGCTTGCCCGGAGGCCGGCAATGCGCACCTGCGGCGCCGCATCGATCGCGCGCAGGATGGCGCGGCTCGCCGAACTGCGATCGTCGTCGATGACGATCACCGGCAGGCGGCGCAGCGACCCCTGCCAGAACATCGCGCCGACCAGGAACAGCATCAGCGCGGGAATCAGCGTCAGCCCGGCCAGGTCCCAGCGGTCCCGCGCCAGATGGTGCAGCTCCGCCCGCAAGGCGTGGCCGAACGCGCTCATTGCGGCCAGTCGAACAGCACGCTCATGCCGGGGCGCAGGCCCGGGATCGCGGCGGCGGGCCGCAGCTTCACCTCGAACGCGCGCACATCATATCCCGAAGCCTGGCGGGTTGCCCGCCACGTCGCGAAATCGCCGCGCGGCGCGATCTGGTAGACCGCGAAATCGACATCCCGGCCCAGCGCGGGCACGAGGCCGCGCAGCTTTTTGCCCATGGCGATGCCCCGGAAGCGGTCCTCGCGCACGGTCAGCGCGACCCAGGGATGATCGATGTCGAGCACCTGAAAGGCGGGGATCACCGGGCTGACGACCTCGCCGGGCTGCACCAGCTTGCGGGAGATCTCGCCGTCGATCGGCGAGACGAGCTTCGTCTCCCGGTCGAGCGCCGTCGCGGTCTGCAGCGCGGCCTCGGCGATGCGCACCTGCGCGTTGGCGGCCTGCTTGTTCTGCGGCCGGGCACCGGCCAGCGCCTTCAGATATTGCTGGCGTGCCGCCTCGGCCTGTTTGGCGCTGCTGTCGCGCGCCGCCGCCGCTTCGTCACGCCGCTGCGCCGCCACCACCCCCTGGGCGTACAGGTTGGCGGTGCGCCGGCTGGTCACCGCGGCGAGATCGGCCGCCGCCTGCGCCGCCTGCCAGGTGGAGCGGAGCGAGGCGATGTCCTCCTGCCGCGCGCCCTCGCTGGTTTCGGAGGCGATCGCGCGGGCGGCATCCACTGCGCCCTGCGCCTGTGCCTGGCCGCCGGCGATCTCCGGGCTCGACAGCGTGGCGAGCAGCGCGCCGGCGCGGACCCGCTGGCCCTCCTCGGCGACGAGCGTCTCGACGCGGGCGAGCGCCTTGGTGGCGACGTTCACCTCCTCGGCGTCGACCATCCCCTGCAGCTGCTCGGGTGCCGGCCGGTTGGCCAGCCACAGCCCGGCGACGATCAGCGCCAGAACCAGCAGCCCGGCGATCGCGACGAGGATGGTCTTGCGGCGGCGTGGCGCGGGCGCCGGTTCCTCGGTCATCGCTGGTCCTCCACATGCCGATCGGCGCGCGTCATGAATGCGCTATAGTCCTCGACGCGGTGGCTGGCCGCGAGGAGTGCCATCAGCCCCAGATCATATTCATAGGCAGCGGCGAGCCGCTGGGTCTGCACGGTGGCGAGCGCGGCTTCCGCATCGATCAGCGCGGACGAGGCCACTTCGCCTTCCCGGAACGAGAGTTGCTGCACCCGCAGATTTTCCTGTGCGGCGGCAAGGTTGGCGTCGAGCAGCAGGAAGGACTGGCGCGCCGCCTCGGCGATGTGCCAAGTGCGGACGATTTCCCCGGCGACGTCGCGCCGGGCCTGAGCAGCGGCATCGGCGGCGGCCGCTTCGTTTTCGCGCGCAGCAGAGAGCGCCTTCTGCCGATCGAAGTTGGACAGCAGCGTGATGCGCAGCGAGACGCCGGCGATCCAGTCCGGCTCGGTCGGCAGCGCGTTGTTCCGATTGGCGTTGTAGCTGCCAAAGGCGAAGGCCTGGGGCCGATAGCGGGAACGCGCGAGGTCGACGCCCGCCTGCGCCGCGTTTCGGGCTGCGTCGGCACCCTGCGCCCGTGGGGATTGATCGAGCCCGTCGAGAAAGCGCTGGAGCGGCGGCAGCGGCTCCGACTGCACGAACAGCGGCGTCGAGGCGATGATGCCGGCGGGCTGGTCGAGCAGCCGGGCCAGCGTGTCGGTGGCGATGGCCTCGTCGCTGCGCGCGTGCTCATGGGCGCGCTGCGCGGTGTTGCGCGCGACTTCCACCTCCAGCACCCGGGCATGGGCGAGCACGCCGTTCGCTTCCAGCGTGCGGGCATCGGACAGGTGCCGGTCGAACGCCTCGAGCTGGTCGCGGGTGGAGCGGGTGAGCTGGGCGGCGACCTTCTGGCCGAAATAGGCGCGCACCAGATTGACGCGGGCGAGATCCTGCCCGCCCGCCTGCTTGGCCCGCGCGATGCCGACGGCGGCGTCGGCGCCCTTCTGCACGGCGGGGATGGCACCCCCGGTGTAGAGCGGCATCGCGGCGGTGATCGCCGGGCGGAACACCGTTTCGCGCGTCTGGAATTCCAGCGAGTCGGGGATCGCGCCGAACAGCCGGGGCAGCGCGGCGCTGATGCGCTGGGTCGCCTGCTCCACGATCTGGGCGGCTTCGCCCGAGAACTGCCCACCGAGCTGATCGAGAAACCCGTTGGTGGCATCGAGCGCCTGCGCCTTGGGATCGGAAAGATCCACCGACAGCGTCTTCTGATATTCGATCACGCTTGCCGACGCGGTGACGATCGGCCGCCGGAGCGTGCGGGTGGCGGCGGCAATATCCTCGCTGGCGCGGACGGCGTGATCCTCGCCGCTCAGCCCGGGGGAAGCCTTTTCGAGCCGCGCAAGGGCTGCCTGGAAGCTCAGCGAGGGTTGCGACGCATCCTGGGCCACGGCACTTCCGGGCAAGGCGAACGCTGCGCCAAGCAATGCCGCCGATCCGCACAGGCCGCGCCGTACCAGCAGCTGTAGACGAGCCCGATCCACGGTTCGCACTCCGTCGCCCCCCTTGTGCCGCGAACGCGTTCGGCACGCGGGCCGAGCGTTCGTACATGCCGACTGCGCATATTTGCAGTAAAATCCCCGCGCAATCCGTTTTGCGCGGGGACGGCAGCAGCACCGAGATAGCTGCGCGTCGATCAGGCCCCCCAAGGCCTGACCGCCCGCGCAAGCGGCGCAGCAAAGGGAGGGCAAGGCCTGCGCTCTGCCATCCCCTCCTGCGCTGTGGCTCAGCCGAACGAAACCAGCGCGCGACGACGGCGATAGCGCATGGCGCCGCCGGCCACCGCGAAGCCGCCGAGCAGCAGGCCCCACTGCGCCGGTTCCGGTGCAGGGCTGGCGGTGGTGAAGCGGAAGCTGGCGTCGCACGCGTTCGGCGTGTTGCGGCAGGTCGCGTTGTTCAGCTTGGTCTGCAGCAGATAGCCGGAGGTGTAGCCGTCGCCGGTGCCATAGGCGAGCGCGACGTTGCTGCTGCTGCTCAGCACGACGGTGTACGCCGTGTTCTTGGCCACCGCGAGCGTACCGGTGGAGAAATCGACGAAGCTGCCGACGCCGCGGAAGATCAGGTTCGACAGCGCGAACTGCTGCGAGAACACCGCGCTGGCCGGGAGCGTGCTGCCCGGCTTGATCGCGCCGGCATAGATCGACAGCGTGACATTGCCCGTCTTCGTGTTCGTCGTCGAACCGAAGCGGAAGCCGAGCGACGTCAGATAGGACTGGGTCGGCACGAACACCTGGCCGATGATGTCGGGCTGCGCATTCGAGGAAATCGCGACCGTGCTGGTTGCGGCGGCGTTCGACGTGGTGGTCACCGGATGCGTGGTGACGACGGTTGCGGCCTGCGCGCTGGTAGCGGCGAGCGAGGCCAGCACGATCGGCAGCGCGATGGATCGAAGCATGTGAAATATCCCCCTGTTTTCAAGAACAGGCTGTGCGACTGACATGGCTATGTTGCAGTCCCGAGACGATGCGTCGGGCGAAGTATTGGCAGGCATTGAGGCGTGTCGAGCGCACGGCGGAATGTGTCCCGCATTGACACAATGTTGTGACGATCGCGGACGCCGGGCGTCAAAAAAGCCGCCGCACCCATCCCAGGCCGTTGGGATCGCGTGGCTTTCATCTTGGTGTCATATCGTATGGTTAGCGAAATGTGAACGCCGTGTGGCGCTGCCGGGCTGGCAGTCGCCACGCGGTGAACCGATTCGGATCAAACGGGGGAAGATGACGTGAGCGCAACCTACTGGAAGCTGGCGAATGGCGATCTGGTCCAGGACTGGTCGAACACCAGCCTGCTGGCCACCAACGATGTGTGGGACAATGTGCCAAGCATCGTCGGCTTCCGCGGCGACGGTCTGACCAGCGGCACCGGCACCGATCCGCGCACGATCACCGCCAGCAGCTCGGTCGTCGACGTCAATGTCAACCAGACCAACCCGCTGACCTTCAACACCGGCGGCGTCACCGAATTCCAGCTGGCCAACCCGGTGGTCGCGCTCACCGGCTCGGGCAC
>JAIYAA010000231.1 GCA_027489295.1 Sphingomonadales bacterium
GCCAACACCCTGGAGCTGACCCGCGCGGTCGAGGCCGCGTTCGCCGAGCTGAAGCCGGGCTTGAAGGACGTGAAGGTCGATACGACCATCTTCCGGCCGGCGACCTTCATCGAACGCTCGATCGACAATCTCACCCGTGCGCTGATGATCGGCTGCGCACTGGTCGCGGCCGTCCTGTTCCTGTTCACCCGCGACTGGCGGCAGGCGACGATCAGCCTCGTCGCGATCCCGCTGTCGCTGCTCGGCGCGGGACTGATGCTGCTGTGGTCGGGTGCGACAATCAACGTGATGATAATCGCCGGCCTCGTCATCGCGCTGGGCGAAGTGGTCGACGATGCGATCATCGACGTGGAGAATATCGCGCGCCGCCTGCGGCTGAACCGCGAGTCCGCCGATCCCAAGCCCGCGTTCGCGGTGGTGCTGGCCGCGTCGCTGGAGGTGCGCTCCGCGGTGGTGTTCGCCTCGCTGATCGTGATGCTGGTGTTCGTGCCGATCTTCTTCCTCGGCGGGGTGGCCGGCACCTTCTTCCAGCCGCTTGCCATCGCCTATGTGCTGGCGATCGGCATGTCGCTGTTGGTCGCGCTGACCGTCACGCCGGCGATGTGCCTGCTCCTGCTCCCCAATGCGCCGCTGACCGAGGAGCGCGACACCCGCCTCGTCGCCGCACTGAAGCGCCGCTATGTCGGCTTCCTGCCGCGCGTCGTCGGACGGCCGATGCTGGCGGTGGGGATCGTCGCGGGCGGGCTGCTGCTGGCGGGTGTCGGCTATGCGACCTTCAAGGACCAGTTCCTTCCCGACTTCCGCGAAACCGACTTCCTGATGCATTTCGTCGAGAAACCGGGCACATCGATCGAGGCGATGGACCGGATCACGATCCGCGCCTCTAAGGAGCTGCGCAGCATCCCCGGCGTGCGCAACTTCGGCGCGCATATCGGTCGCGCCGAGCAGGCCGACGAGGTGGTCGGCCCCAACTTCACCGAATTGTGGATCAGCCTCGACGAAAGCGCCGATTACGATGCGTCGGTGAAGCGGATCAAGGAGGTGGTCGAGGGCTATCCCGGCCTTTACCGCGACATGCTGACCTATTTGCGCGAGCGGATCAAGGAAGTGCTGACGGGTGCCGGCGCGACGATCGTGGTCCGCATCTATGGCCCCGACCAGGCCGAACTTCGCGCCGCAGGCGCGCGTGTCCGGGATGCGATCGGCGGCATCCAGGGCGTCTCCGACCTGAAGCTGGAATCCCAGGTGCTGGTCCCGCAAATCCGTATCCGTCCGCGTCCTGCCGAATTGGCGCGGCTCGGCCTGACCGCGGGCGAGGTCCGCCGGCAGGCGCAGGTGCTGGTCGCGCAGACCAAGGTCGGTGAAATCTACCGCGACCAGCGCGCGTTCGACGTCGCGGTGTGGGGCGAGCCAGCGGTACGGAACAGCGTCCATGCGCTCCGCGACCTGATGATCCAGGCACCTGTGACCGGCGCGCCGGTGCGGCTCGGCGATATCGCCGATATCGAGATCGCGCCCGCGCCCAACGAGGTGAAGCGCGAGAACGGGCAGCGTCGCCTCGACGTGACGATGAACGTCGCGGGCGCGGACCTCGGCACCGTCGCGCAGGCGGTCGACGCCGCGGTCGCGAAGGTGCCGTTCGCGACCGGCTATCACCCGCAGGTGCTGGGCGAATATGCCGCGCTGAAGGAATCGCGCGGCAGGTTGTGGAGCATCGGCGCGCTATGCCTCGTCGGCATCCTGCTGCTGGTATGGATGGAGTTCCGCTCGCGCCGCATCACCGCGCTGGTCGCCGTCAGCCTGCCGTTCGCGCTGGTTGGGGGTGTGGTGGCGGTCGCGCTGACCGGGGGCACGCTGTCGCTGGGGTCGCTGGTCGGGTTCGTCACCGTCATCGGCATCGCCGCGCGCAACGGCATCATGCTCCTGTCGCATTACCAGCATCTCGAACGCCATGAGGGTATGACGTTCGGGCGCGATCTGGTGCTGCGCGGTGCCGAGGAACGTCTGGTGCCGATCCTGATGACCGCCGCCTGCGCTGGCCTCGCGCTGGTGCCGCTGATCGTCGCGGGCAATGCGCCGGGGCACGAGATCGAGCATCCGATGGCGATCGTGATCCTGGGCGGCCTCATCTCGTCGACCGCACTCAACCTGCTGCTGCTGCCCGCGCTCTATGCTCGCTATGGCGAGGAGCGCCCAGTGCCGCCTGCTCCCGCATCCACGGAGGTGCTGGCATGATCCGTCGTCTGGTCCCCGCCGCAGCCCTGCTCGCATCCGCCTGCATGAGCGTGCCCAAGCCGCCGCCCACCGTAGCGCAGGCCAGCGCCACCGGGGCCTTCGCATCGCTTCCGGTGGCCTCGATCGCGCCCGTGCCCGACGACTGGTGGCGGCTCTACGACGATCCTGTGCTCGACGGACTGGTCCGCTCGGCCCTGACCGCCAATGCCGATCTGCGGGTCGCCTATGCTAATCTCGACGGTGCGCGCGCCGCGTTGCGGCAGGCCCAGGCGGCACGGCTGCCGCAGACGACGATCGAAAGCGCGCTGGGTGTCGACAATCCCGCCGGACAACCGAGCGCGTCGGGGAACGTGCCGACGACGGACTACGACATCGCCGCGACGGCGAGCTGGGATCTCGATCTGTTCGGCCGGCTTCGCTCGGCCGCAACCGCCGCAGGGGCGGATACCGAGGCGCAGGCGGCAGTCGTCGACGGCCTGCGCGTCGCGGTCGTCGCAGACACCGTGCTGGCCTATGTCGACCTGTGCGGATCGACCCGCGCCATTGCGACCGCGCGCGAGGTCGCCGCGGCGCAGGATCGGTCGGTCGGGCTGGTGCGCGAACAGTTCCGCGCGGGCGAGGTGTCGCCGCTGGAGGTGTCGCAGGTCGCGACGATCGCTGCTGCCACCCGTGCCGCCATCGCTCCGTTCGAAGCGCAGCGCGCCAATGCGCTGTACCGGCTCGCGACACTGCAAGGCCGCCCTCCGGCCGAGGCGCGCGCCTACCGCTTCGCCTGCACCGCCGCGCCCCGCCTGCGCGGGGCGGCCCCGGTCGGCGACGGGACCGCGTTGCTGCTGCGCCGCCCCGACGTGCGCGAGGCGGAGCGCCGCCTTGCCGCCGCTGCCGCGCGGATCGGCGTGGCGCGTGCGGACCTCTACCCCCGCGTCAATCTGGGCGGTGCGGTTGGGCTGTTGTCCGGCGGGATCAGCGCGGCCGTGACGCCGCTCGTCAGTTGGGCCTTCCCCAACCAGGCACCGGCGCGCGCACGACTGGAACAGGCCCGCGCGACCGAGCGCGCGGCACTGGCCGGATGGGACGTGGCGGTGCTGCGCGCGCTGCGCGAGGTCGAGACAGCGCTGGCGACCTACGACGCCGAGACCCGGCGCAACCGCGATCTGGCGACCGCCTCGCGCGAGGCGCAGGCCTATGCGCGCCGCGCGGGTGCCCGGGTCCGCCTCGGCGACGCGCCCGGTCTGCTCCAGGTCGACGCCCAGCGCGCGACCGCATCGGCGACGCTGCAACAGGTCCAGTCCGATCTGGCGGTGTCGCAGAACGAGGTCGCGCTGTTCCGCGCCTTGGGCGGCGGTTGGCGAACCGACGCCGCTACGCGATAGTCGGGCGATGCGGATATTGATCGTCGAGGATGATGCCGACACCCGCGCCTTCGTCGCGCAGGGGCTGGGCCAGGCCGGGCACCAGGTCGCGGTCAGCGAGGATGGCCGCGACGGACTGTTCCAGGCGACCGGCGGGGGGTTCGACGCGATCGTGGTCGACCGGATGCTGCCCGGCCTCGATGGGCTGGCGCTGGTGAAGGCGTTGCGCGCGGCCGGCGACGCGACCCCGGTACTGATGCTGACCGCGGTCGGCGGGATCGCCGATCGCGTCGAGGGGCTGGAGGGCGGTGCCGACGACTATCTGGTCAAGCCCTTCGCCTTCTCCGAACTGGCCGCCCGCCTCAATGCACTGGCGCGCCGGCCTGCCTCACGCGGAGATGACACGCATCTGCTGCGGGTCGGCGATATCGTTCTCGACCTGCATCGTCGCACCGTTGAGCGCGACGGCCGGCGCGTCACCTTGCAACCCCGCGAGTTTGCGTTGCTCGCGGAGCTGATGCGCAACCCGCGCCGGGTGATGACGCGCACCATGCTGCTGGAGCGGGTGTGGGATTTCGATTTCGATCCGAAGACCAACATCGTCGAGACGCATCTGAGTCGACTGCGCTCCAAGCTCAACGCCGGCTTCGACGCTGATGCAATCGAGACGGTGCGCGGTGCCGGCTACATGATCCGGGGCGAATAGATGCTGGCCCGCCTGTGGCGTTCGACCTTCGGCATCGTCGTGCTGGTCGCGCTGGCGTTCAGCGTCGCAACGCTGGCGATCGGTGCTGTCGCCTATGAGGTGACGCACGAGGCGCTGGAGGAGCAACTGGACCACCGCATCGCGGTCGAAACGCGCGCGCTGATGGCCGAGGTGCGCGAGGGCGGTCTGGCGGGGGTGGCGGACGCGATCCGCTTGCGCGAGGACGCCCGCAACGAAGCCAGCCTCGATTATCTGCTTGTCGACCGCGCCGGGCGGACGATCGCCGCGACGATCACGCCGCTGACGCCGGTCGAGCCGGGCTACCAAGAGCATTTCGGCTTCCAACGCGGCAAAAATACCGGCGTCGGTCAGGCGCTCGCGACGCCGCTGTCTGGCGGGATGCTCGTCGTCGTCGCTGATCGGCGCGACCTGGCGGCGATCGACCGGACGCTGGCGGCGCTGTTCGCGACGGCGCTGGCGGCGATGCTGGCGCTGGGGATCGGCGCGGCCGTGCTGGTCGGATGGCTGACCCGGCGTCGCCTGTCGCGCATCGATGCCACCGCGCAGGCGATCATCGCCGGCGACTTGGCGCAGCGGGTGCCGCGGGACGGGTCGGATAGTGAGTTCGACCGCCTTGCCGCCACGCTCAACCGGATGCTCGAGCGCATCGCCGCGCTGATGGATAATCTGCGCCAGGTATCGACCGATGTGGCGCACGACCTGCGCACCCCCCTTACCCGCCTGTGCAACCAGCTTGATCGCGCCGCGGCCGGGGACACAGACGCGATCGAGGCGGCGCGGCGGCAAGCCGACGATTTGCTAGAGATATTCGCCGCGCTGCTGCGCATCGCCGAAGTCGAAGGGTTGGCTGAACGCCGAGCGTTAGGGTCGATCGACCTGTCGGCGCTGCTGGAGGACATGGCCGAAACCTATCGCCCCGACTTCGAGGCCAGCGGCCACCTGTTATCGACGGATATTCCGGCCTGCTTGCGTATCGAGGGCGACCGCCGTCTGCTGGCTCAGGCGCTGTCGAACCTGTTGGAGAACGTGTTGCGCCACACGCCGCCCGGCACCACAGCGACACTGGCTGCGACGGCGACGCAGGATGCGATCGAGGTGGCGCTGGAGGATGACGGCCCGGGCGTTCACCCCGCTGATGCCAAACGCCTGTTTCAGCGTTTCGCGCGCGCCGAGGCGTCACGCACCACTGACGGACATGGGCTGGGCCTTGCCCTCGTCCGCGCCATCGCCGTTGGTCATGGCGGTGATGCCCTTCTGTCCCGATCCGAGCGGGCCTTCGGTGTCACCATACGGCTCCCCAAATAGAGCGAGAGTCGCTGGCGGTCGGCTTTGGGGTTCTCGAAACCTGAGTGAACGACGGCTTCTGAGAAGCCGCAAGCTTTCCCGTTTGACCATCGTTTTCGGGACGGCGGCGATCGCCCACGCCCGCCCAAAAGCGGTCATGTCCGCTTTCCACCACTTTTGGACGTTCAGGCGAGCTGCCGTGCCAAAAGTCGCCATCCGCCGCTCGCCCCAAGGAAACGTCCGCTTTTTGCTCGAACCCCCTCAGCGACGGCCGAGATTGGGTGGAAAGCTGCCGCTATAGCCGGTCGTTAGCACAGGCCCGATTATCCGCCGCTGCGGGCCTAATTCTGCTCACGAATTGAAGCTCAAACAGTGTCAGCCCTGCAGCATCAGTGATCGTCATGACCCACTCTGCGCCATCCGAAAGGCTGATGACATCGTCCTTGATCAGCGCGCCAGCAGTTTCAATTCCCTCCCGCAGAGCTGCAAGTGGCGTGGCAAAATGAGTGCCCTGCTCATCTCGTGAATACGACCCGCTGCGAACATGAAAGTGGTAGCGCAATTTTACCATCCTGCTGCGGCGGGAGCGCTAGTCTCTCAGTCGCTTACGCGCCAAGGAATCGGCCAAGCGATTGTTATTCCTTAGCGAACACAGCTGATCGCAGCACCAACATGGATAAGAACGGCCGGCTTTGGGGCGAGAGCGGACCGGCGGCTTCTTACCCGTGAGCGGACGCGGCTAAGCATCTGAAGGACCCTTCCACCCGGTACGAGCAAGGGTGCCGACGAGGGTAGATCGAGCGATGCCGAAATTTCGGCACACCGCCGCTTTGCTGGTGCCGGATGCTAGTGCCTGGATCACCGCTTCCATTTTCTCCGCATCGATCGCCGGCGGCCTCCCGCCCTTACGTCCCCTCCGCTTTGCAGCGGCAAGGCCGGCCATCACTCGCTCACGCGTCAAAGCTCGCTCATACTGCGCCAAAGCACCGAACAGGGAGAACAGCAGCTCGCCGTGGGGGGTAGTCGTGTCCATCTGCTCGGTAAGCGAGCGAAATGCGATGCCTCGCTCTTTTAGGTCAGCTATTATCGAGAGGAGGTGGGGCAAAGAGCGCCCGAGGCGGTCAAGCTTCCAAACCACCAGTGTGTCACCTTCAGTCAGATAGCTGAGGCAGGCTTTAAGGCCTGGTCGATCGTCCCGTGCGCCGGAAGCCTTGTCGGTATGGATGTGCCGCGGGTCGACACCCGCCATCATGAGCGCGTCACGCTGCAGATCTACCGATTGGCGATCATCCGCGGACGACACCCGCATGTATCCAATGAGCATGTACGAAAAACCCTTGAAGTTCGCTTTCCGTACACTGCGCCAAAGCGACAGGGTTTGTCGATCACTTTCGGTGCCAGGGTGATTGCGGAAACAGGGTTGTCGCTCAGGGTGTCGGAAATCATGTGTTTTCCGACAGGCGCATGCGTGGCCGCTTTCGACCAACTCCGGGCATTTACGTCCGCCCCCGGAACGTCGGCTTAGGCCAGAAGCTGACAACGGACGCGCGTCGGGGCGACCTCACATGCCTAGACAGGGTTACTGCCCCCCGCCCAACGGGCGAAAACGATGCTCCCATGGTCTTGACACGATGCTGGCCGATCTGCTCCATCGCGCCATGGGGAATGCGATCTCCCCACGAGGCGTCAGGCTGAAGTATCGTGTCCCCAACTGCCAGAGGACGCGTCATGCCTTCCACGAACGCCATCACGGCCGACAAACTCGCTCGTCTCATCGCCACGCCCCGCGGTCCAGCCATCGTCGATATTCGCGGGCCGTCTGATTTCGACGCGATCCCCCGCCTGATCCCCGGCGCGATCCGGCGCGGCCTTGCGCAGCTCGAGCACTGGCCTGCGGGAGCCCCCGTCCTGCTCGTCTGCAGCGACGGGCGGGCCGCGAGCCAGGGGGCAGCGGCGTGGCTGCGGCAGGCGGGCACGCCCGCGGAGGTGCTCGACGGCGGGATGGCCGCCTGGGTAGACGCAGGCCAGCCGACCGTCGATACCGCCGCACTGCCGCCGCGAGATGCCGCCGGTCGCACGCTCTGGGTGACACGCGCGCGACCAAAAGTGGATCGGATAGCGTGTCCCTGGCTGATCCGTCGCTTCGTCGACCCGCAGGCGCAGTTCCTGTTCGTGCCCGCGCCGGATGTACTCGACGTCGCCGAGCGCATGGCCGCGACGCCGTTCGACATTCAGGCGGAAAGCCTCCGATGGACGCATCATGACGAACGTTGCACCTTCGACGCGATGGTCGAGGGCTTCGGGCTGGCCGGCTTCGCGCCGCTCGAGCGGCTGGCGACGATCGTCCGCGGCGCCGATACCGGTAGACCGGACCTCGCCCCCGAGGCGGCGGGCTTGCTGGCAATCTCGCTGGGGCTGTCGCGCGTCCATGCCGACGATCTCGAACAGCTCGACTCTGGGCTGCTGGTCTACGACGCGCTCTACCGTTGGAGCCGCGATGCGATCGGCGAGACGCACGATTGGGCATCGCACACTCCTTCGACCAAGCGGGTGCCGGCATGAGCTCGGCGCTGGCTTCCGAGGTGGCGGCACGCGGCAGGCCGGAACCAGTGACGCTCGGACAGGCCTTCTGGGTCTGGTTGCGCATCGCCGCGCTTTCGTTCGGCGGCCCCGCTGGCCAGATCGCCGTGATGCACCGCATCCTGGTGGAGGAGAAGCGCTGGATCGGCGAGCACCGCTTCCTCCACGCGCTCAACTACTGCATGTTGCTGCCTGGCCCGGAGGCACAGCAGCTTGCGACCTATATCGGCTGGCTGCTTCACCGCACGCGCGGGGGCATCGTCGCGGGCGTGCTGTTCATCCTGCCCGGTGTGGTCGCCATCATGGCGCTCTCCTGGATCTACGCGCTCTACGGCCGTGTCGGTATTGTGTCGGCGTTGTTCTTCGGCCTCAAGGCCGCGGTGCTGGCGATCGTGCTGCAGGCGGTAACGCGGATCAGCGCGAGGGCACTCAAGAATCGGGTGATGCAGGCGCTGGCCGCGATCGCCTTCGTGCTGATCTTCTTTATGGGCGTGCCTTTCCCGCTGATCGTGCTGGCGGCAGGGCTGATCGGCTTCCTGGGCGGCCGCGCCGGCATGGCCGTGTTCCGTGTTGGCGGGGGACACGGCGCTGCCAAGTGTGCCATCGTCGAAGATGCTGACACCCTGCTTGGCGAAGAGCTGCCGGCGCATGCTCGCATCTCGTGGCGCGAAGCCTTGCGGACCGGGGTGATATGGCTCGCGCTCTGGCTGGCGCCGGTGACGGCATTGCTGATCGGCCTTGGGCCGGACCATGTCTTCAGCCAGATCGCAATTTTCTTCTCGAAGCTGGCGATGGTCACGTTTGGCGGCGCCTATGCCGTGCTGGCCTATGTCGCGCAGGCTGCGGTGCAATCCTACCACTGGCTGCAGCCCGGCGAGATGCTGGACGGCCTCGGCATGGCGGAAACGACACCGGGACCGTTGATCATGGTGCTGCAATTCGTCGGCTTCATGGGCGCCTATCGTGCACCGGGCATGCTCCATCCCCTGCTCGCCGCGACCCTTGGTGGGTTGATCGCGACCTGGGTAACCTTTGTCCCCTGCTTCCTGTGGATCTTTCTGGGCGCTCCCTTCATCGAGCGGCTGCGCGGCAATGCCGCGGTGGCAGGCGCGCTCTCGGCAATCACGGCGGCGGTGGTTGGCGTGGTGCTGAACCTCGCCTTGTGGTTTGCCATCCATACGCTGTTTCGCGAGGTCCGGCCGTTCGCGGCGGGGCCTGTCCAGCTGGACGTGCCCGTGCTGACGAGCATTGATCCCTGGGCATTGCTGCTGTCTGCCGCAGCCATTCTCGCCATGCTGCGCTTCAAGGTCGGTGCGATCCCGACGCTGGTCGTTGCCGCTGCTGCAGGCGTTCTTTTGCATCTCGCCGGTCTCACCGGCTAGTCTCTTAGTCCAAGGAGTTTGATCATGACGGAAGCCAGCCTCGATCGTCGCCGTCTCCTTGCTGCCGGCGCCACCCTCGGCGTCGGCGCGGTGGCGGCCGTCGCCAGCAATGCGGCTGCCGTGCCGCTCGCGCCCGCTGCCCCGGGCCGCAGCTTCTCGCCGCAGCCCTTGCCGTTCAATCCGGCGACGATCCCCGGCCTGTCCGAGAAGCTGCTGGTGAGCCACCATGACAACAACTATGTCGGCGCGGTGAAGCGGCTCGGCGCGATCACCGCGCAGTTCGCGAGCCTCGATCCGTCGACCGCGCCCGGTTTCACCCTCAACGGGCTGAAGCGCGAGGAGCTGATCGCCTGGAACTCAATGATCCTGCACGAGCTGTATTTCGCGGGCTTCGGCACGGCGACCGCGCCCGCCGCACCGCTGGCCCAGGCGATCGAGCGCGACTTCGGCAGCTTCGATCGGTGGGCGGCGGAGTTTGCCGGCATGGGCAAGGCGCTGGCAGGCGGCTCGGGCTGGGTGCTGCTCACCTGGAGCCACCGCGACCACTGCCTGGTCAACCAATGGGCGGCCGATCACACGATGACGCTGGCCGGCGCAACGCCGATCCTCGCGCTCGACATGTACGAGCATGCCTATGCGATCGACTATGGCGCCAAGGCCGGTGCCTATGTCGATGCCTATATGAAGGTGATCGACTGGCGGGATGCGGGCCGACGTTTCAAGGGCTTTGCCTGAGCGAAGTGCCGGGCGGCGCGGTGCCGCCCGGCATCCAGGTTACGGCCTGGCTTCGGCCCTTTCGCGCGTGGGGCTGGAGGATCGCCAGCGTCCAACGAGCGCAGTGATCGCCGGCAGCACCAGCAGGGTCAGCGCGGTGGAGGTGATGAGGCCGCCGATCACCACGGTCGCCAGCGGGCGCTGCACCTCCGCGCCGGTGCCGGTCGCCAATGCCATCGGCACGAAGCCGAGGCTGGCGACAAGCGCAGTCATCAGCACCGGGCGGACCCGTTCCATCGCTCCGCCGACGATGGCGTCGGCTTCCTCGGCGCCGTCGTCTCGGCGCTTGCGGATCGCGCTCATCATCACCAGGCCGTTGAGCACCGCGACACCGGACAGGGCGATGAAGCCCACGGCGGCCGTGATCGAGAAGGGGATGCCGCGCAGCAGCAGCGCGAAGACGCCGCCGGCCAGTGCCATCGGCACCGCGCTGAAGACGATGGCGGCGGGTACAAAGCCGCCGAGCGCCAGATAGAGCAGGCCGTAGATCGCGAGGAAGCAGAGCGGTACCACGATCAACAGGCGGAGCCGCGCCGATTGCAGGCTTTCGAACGTGCCTCCCCATTCGGTGTACATGCCCGGCGGCAGGGTGAGCCCGGCGATTTTCGCCTGTGCTTCCTGGACGAAGCCGCCAAGGTCGCGGCCACGGACATTGACCTGCACGACGACCATCCGCTTGCCGTTTTCCCGGCTGATCTGGTTCAGGCCCTGGGTGTAGCTGAACCGCGCCACTTCCCGCAGCGGGATCGAGCGCGCCGTCTCCCCCTCCGGGGCCGGCAGCATGACCGGGATCGATCCGAGGGTCTCCAGATCGTCGCGCTGCGCATCCGGCAGGCGAACCACGACCGAGAAGCGCCGGTCGCCTTCGAACAGCAACCCCGCCTCGCGGCCACCCAGGGCCGCAGCAACGGTGTTGGCGACCTCTTCCACCGAAAGGCCGAAGCGTGCCGCCGCCGCCCGATCGATCTTTACATCGAAGGTCGGCGCGCCGTCGGTCTGCTCGGCGCTGACGTCGCCCGCGCCTGGGATCCTGCGCAGCACGCCGGCGATGCGTTGCGCCTGCCGGGTCATCGCCTCCAGATCGTCGCCATAGAGCTTGACCGCCACATCGGCGCGAACGCCGGCGATCAACTCGTTGAAGCGCATCTGGATCGGCTGCTGGATCTCGGTACGGTTGCCGATCAGCGGCTGCATCTTCGCCTCGATACGGCGAAGAATGTCGGCCTTCGACTTCACTTCCGCAGGCCATTCCTTCTCCGGCTTAGGGATGAAATAGGTGTCGGAGGCATTGGGCGGCATCGGATCGGTGCCGAGATCGGCATTGCCGTTCTTGGAGAAGACCAGGGCCGCCTCGGGCAGCGACTTCAGCGCATTCTCAATCTGCAACTGCATCTGCGTCGACTGGTCGATCGAGGCCGAGGGGACGCGGAAGTTGGTGACGGTAATGTCCTTCTCGTCTAGCTGCGGCATGAATTCCTCGCCGAGCAACCCGAAACACAGCACGGCGGCGACGAACACGCCGAGCCCCCCCAGCACGAACGGCAGCGGGTGCGCGACCGCCCGGGCCAGCAGCGGCGCATAGCGCGCCTTGAACCAGCGGATCGGCTTGACCTCGGACTCGCTGACCTTGCCCGTGATCAGCACCCCGACCATCGCGGGCACGAAGGTGAGCGACAGCACGAACGCGCTCGCCAGTGCGACCATCAGCGTGATCGCCATGGGCGAGAAGGTCTTGCCTTCCACCCCCTGGAAGGTGAGCAGCGGCACGAACACGAGGAAGATGATCAGCTGGCCATAGACGGTCGGCCGGACCATTTCCTGCGCCGCCAGGGTGGTCTCCGCCAGACGCTCGGCGCGGGTGAGCAGCCGGCCTTCCTGCTCCTGGCGTTCGGCCAGTCGCCGCAGCGCATGTTCGACGATGATCACCGCGCCGTCGACGATCAGGCCGAAGTCGAGCGCGCCGAGGCTCATCAGGTTGCCCGAGACGCCGAGGCCGTTCATGCCCGCGGCGGTCATCAACATGGTGATGGGAATGACCGCCGCCGTGATCAGCGCGGCACGGATGTTCCCGAGCAGCAGGAACAGCACGACGATCACCAGCAGTGCGCCTTCGACCAGGTTCTTCTCGACCGTCTCGATCGTGGCGTTGACCAGCTTCGAGCGGTTGTACACCGGCTCGGCGAAGATGTCGGGCGGCAGCGACCGATTGACCTCGGTGAGCTTCTCCGCCGCGCTGTTGGCGACGATGCGGCTGTTCTGGCCCACCAGCATCAGCACAGTGGAAATCACCGCTTCCGACCCCATGCGGCTGCCGGAACCGGTGCGGACAGCGCCGCCGATCACCACCTGGCCGACGTCCTTGACCCGCACCGGCACGCCCTTGCGGGTGGCGACCACGGCCTCCTCGATATCGGCGATCGACTTGAGCCGCGCATCGGCGCGCACCAGGAAGCTTTCCCCGGCGCGGCGGACATAGTTGGAGCCGGCCGAGAGATTGGCGCGCTCCAGCGCGTCGGCCAACTCCGTGATCGACAGGCCGTAGCTCGCGAGCGCGGTCAGGTTCGGTTCGACCAGATATTGCTTCACATAGCCGCCGTTCGAGTCGACGCCGGCCACGCCCTTTACGTTGCGCATCTGCGGACGGATGATCCAGTCCTGAACGGTCCGCAGATAGGCCGCCTTGGCGAGTTCGGTCGTCAGCCGCTCGCCTTCGGGCGTCAGATAGCTG
Source organism: Sphingomonadales bacterium (assembly GCA_027489295.1). Next base: position 13,063 of record JAIYAA010000231.1, read on the forward strand.
CCGTCCGATTGCCAGCCGGGCTTCCCATCCACGGCCTGCACACCCTTGCCGTCCGGATGGCGAAAGGCGACGGAATAGAAGAAGATTTCACCCAGGCCCGTGCTCAGCGGCGCGAGATTGGGCTGGATGCCGGCGGGCAGGCTGTCCTTGGCTTGGGCCAGCCGCTCGGTCACCTGGGCACGCGCGAAGTAGATGTTGGTGTCGTCGGTGAAGACGGCGGTCACCTGGCTGAAGCCGTTGCGCGAGAAGGACCGGGTCATCTCCAGCCCCGGGATGCCGGCGAGTGCCGTCTCCACCGGGAAGGTAACCTGCTTCTCGATGTCGACCGGCCCGAGGGTCGGCGCGAAGGTGCTGATCTGGACCTGGCGATTGGTGACGTCGGGCACTGCATCGATCGGCAGCTTGGTGATCTGCCAGGCGCCGAAGCCGACAACGAGCAAGGTCAGGGCGACGACCAGCCATCGCATCCGGACTGACAGGGCGAGGATGCGGGCGATCATTCCTCGCCTCCCTGGTTTTTCTCGATCTCGGCCTTGAGCAGGAAGGCATTGGTGGTGGCGATGGGCGTTCCGGCCGCGAGGCCGGAAACGATCGAGACGAGGTCGCCCGATCGGCTGCCCACCTGTACCGGCTGCGCCTTGAACCCGGTCGCGGTGCGGAGGAACACCACGCTGCGATCGCCAAGCGTCTGCACTGCATCCTGCGGCACCATCACGCCGCCCTTGGCGGCACCGCCGCTGGCGAAGACGCGCGCCTGGACCAGCTGGCCGGGGACGAGCGTCGTGGCGCCGGCGCCGGGGGTGATCACCACCGTTGCGGCCCGTGTGGCGGCATCGACCACGCCTGTCGCGGACCGCACCCGCCCTTCGCTGGCCTGCCCGTCGCGTGTCGTCAACGCGACGCGGTCGCCAGGGCGGACCCGCGCCGCATCTGCAGGCGGCAGGCTGGCGGTGATCTGGAGTCGCGCGGGATCGGCGATCCGGAACAGCTCGGTCTCGGCGGACACGAAGGTGCCCAGCGTGCCCGTTGCCGAGGTCACGCGCCCGCTGATCGGGCTGACCACGGCCACCGAGCGGCCATCGCCTGCAACGCGGGCAGCCCCGGCGGCGGCGGCGGCGCGACCGGCTTCGGCGCGAGCGAGCGCGAGATTTGCCTGGGCGGTTTCGTAATCCGCGCGCGGGCTGACACCCTGCTTCAGCAGGCTGGTCTCGCGCGCGAGCTGCTGCTCGGCCAGGCGGACGCGCGCGGCGGCGGCACGGCGATCGGCGGCGATGGCGGATGCGTCCCGGCTCTCCACCAGCGCGATCGTCTCCCCGGCGCGGACGGGATCGCCGATCCGCTTGAAGATGCGCGTCACCGTGCCGGCAGCCCGGGCAGTCAGCACCGCTTCGGCATCCGGCGGCGAATCGACCGTTGCGCTGGCGGCGATCGCCGCATCCAGTTCGCCGGCGCTCGCCGGCGCCACCGCGATCTGGGATGCGCGGATCGCATCGGCGGAGAGCGGGATACTGTCGCTGGGCGTGGCCGGCTTTTCGGTCGCCGCCGCGGGCACAGGAGTCGCGGGTTGTGTCAGCCGCGCAAGCCCGAAACCTGCGCCCGCGGCAAGCGCCAGCGCAATCGCCGCGCCTGCGTAGAGCCTGTTCTTGTTCTCGGTCATTGGATGCGGTCCCCCGTAACGGTGCGCCCCTGCAGGCGGGCCAGAGTGGCGTAGGCGGTGAAGCGGGCGGCGCGCGCGTCGAGCACGACACCGCGGGCGGTGCCAAGATTGTGGCGGGCCGCCAGCAGCTCGCTGAGCGGCGCCTTGCCTGCTTCATAGGCAATGCGGGCGAGGCGATAGCCCTCCTGCGCAGTGGCGAGCGACGCCTGTGCGGCCTTCACCCGGAGGGTGCTGGCCTCGAGCTGCGCGAGGGCGCCTCGCCGCTCGGCTTCGCTTTCCAGCCGAACCGCTTCGGCGCGGGCGGTGGCGGCGCGGGCTTCGGCCTCGGCCGCGGCGATGTTGCCGCGATTGCGATCGAAGATCGGCAGCGGCAGGGCTACGCCCACCACCAGCGCGGTGGCGCCGTCCCGCTCCAGCCGCCGTACGCCGAAGGACCCGGTGACGTCCGGCACGGCGCGCTTCCGCTCCGCGCGGATCCGCAGCGCCGCAGCGTCCCGTTCGGCAAGCGCGGTCTGGTAGACTGCGGACCCGGCGGGATCCGATGGCCCAATCGCAGGAGGTGTGTCGACCAGGCCAAGCATCGAGCCCGTAATGCCGGTGAAGCCTTGCGGGGCGCCGGCCAGCGCCGACAGGCGCGCGAGCGCCGCCAGGCGGCCGGCCTTGGCCAGTTCGAGGTCCGCGCGCTGCGCATTCAGCGCCGTCTCGGCCTGCAGCCGCCTAAGCGAGGCTTCCTTGCCCGCGTCGACAAGCGCGCCTGCAAGGCGGGCATCCGCCTCGGCTTCCTCCACTTCGTCTTCGGCAAGGTCGATGCGCCCCTGCGCGATTTCCACTGCGGCATAGGCGAGCGCGAGCTCCTGCGCGAAAGCGATGCGACCCTCGAGGCCCCGCGCGCGGGCTGCCGTGACTCCCGCGTTGGCGGCGGCGATCCGCGCGCTGCGTTTGCCGCCCAGCTCGAACGGCTGGTTGAGCTGCACCGTGTTCTCGGCGCCGCCTAGCCCCGAATAGGGACCGCCGCCCGCGATGTTCTCTGCCAGCAGGCTCACCGTGGGATTGGGCCGCGCATGGGCCTGCTCGGCCAGCCCCTCGGCCCGCGCCACGTCGGCGGCGAGGATCGTCGCCCGCGGGGCGTTCACCGCTTCGCGCAGCAAGGTTGGAAAGGGCGGCGCATCCTGCGCTCGCGCGCCGCCGCCCGCCGCCGTGCCCAGCAGCACCGCGACAAGCCCGACGACCGCATGGCGCGGCCGTCGGCATGAAAAGCCAGTCATGTTCAATTCCTTCGCACCAACAGGGAACGGGCAGCTTAGGCTGCCGCCTGCGGCTCAGCCGCGCGGTGGGCGAAGGATGCCGGTGCTGGTGGCGAAGGGGCGCGCCGGCAGGGCGCGTCGGCCCCATTGCGGGCGCACTACCGGCAGTGCTGCTGCGAGCATCACGCCGCCGGGGAGCGCCACGGCCTGGACGATATGGGCAGCGACATGGACGGGATCGTCCGCATCGGGTTGGTCCCCCGGATGGTGATCGCCCGGATGCACGAGATATTCGGTGCCGGAAGCGATGTCGAGATGCGGCTGCGCCTCGTGCCAGCCGGTGAGGAAGACCGTCGTCAGCAGCGCGCAGAGTGCCAGCAGGAGCGCGACACGTCGGCTCCTGGCGCGGTCCATGGATAGGGGCGAACGCGCTGTCACGCGGGGGATCCTATCGCAGGGGCGGTGGTGCGGCAATCCGGTCAACTGCGGGGCCAGCGCGGATGCAGATCGTCGATCACGAACGCGTGCGCCGCATCGTCGGCATGCGCTTCGCGAAGGTGCGGATGGTCGGGCGGCAGGTCGTCGTGGCGGTGGGGCACCGCGTCCGGATCCTTGGGCGGCCATAGCCACAGCGCGGCGAGCACACCGATCGCAGCAAGCACCGCCATCCCCGCAAAGGCCGCCTGCATGCCGATCCTTGCGCCGATCTGCCCGGCAAGCGGATAGGCGATTAGCCAGCAGACATGGCTCAGCGCGAACTGAGCGGCAAACAGTGCCGGCCGGTCCTCCGCCTGCGCCGAGCGACGCAGCAGGCGCCCACCGGGA
>JAIYAA010000212.1 GCA_027489295.1 Sphingomonadales bacterium
CGCATGCCCGCATCGACGATCGGATAGCCGGTCTGGCCCCGCTGCCAGGCGCGGAGATCCGCATCGGCCTCCGCACCGCTGCGCCACGCCATCGTGTCGAACGCCGGGCGGCCGTTCGCAGCGGCATAGTCGGGATATTGGCAGATCAGGGTCTGCGCGAAATCGCGCCAGCCCAGTTCGCGCAGATATTCCTCCACCTGCCCGCCGGCATCCTCGACCGCGTGCCAGACCTGCGCGGGCGAGACCTCGCCGAAATGGAGATGCGGCGACAGGCGCGAACTGCCCTCGATCGACGGCAGGTTGCGGGTGTCGTCATAGCGCGCGGCGTAGTCGTGGAAGCGACGCAACCGCTGGTGGGCGCCCGCCTCGCCGGGCTGCCATTCCTCGCGGAACCCGCCTGCCCAGTCGGGGGCGGTGGGGAGCAGCTTCCAGTCTTCCAGCGTATCGCTTGCCGGCCAACGTTCGGGTGCCGCCATGCTGCGCGGTGCGGGCAGCGGCGCTGCCGGCGGCAGACGATCGCGCAGCGTGCGCCAGAAGGGCGTGAAGATCTTGTACGGCCTGCCCGCGCCGCTCGTCACCGCGCCGGGGGGCAGCAGATAATTGCCATCATGGCAGCAGAGCGTCAGCCGCTTCGCCACCGCCCGCTCGGCATTGCGCCACCAGGGCTCGTAGTGCCGGAGGCAGTGGACGGTATCCGCGCCGGTTTCCTCCGCCAGCCGGCCGAGTTCCGCCTCGCTCCTGCCCCGGCGCAGGATCAGCCGCGACCCCTTCTCGCGCAATGCGGCATCGAGCGAGGCCAGGCTATGGTGCAGCCACCAGCGCGAGGCCCCCCCCATGGCGCGGTGCTTCGCGGTCTCGTCGTCGAGCACATAGACCGGGAGGACGGTGCCGGCCTCGATAGCGGCGGCGAGTGCGGGCTGATCGGCGAGCCGGAGGTCGCGGCGAAACCAGAGGAGAACGGGGGCAGGCATGCCGCCACAAACGCACAAGGTCTGTCGCTGGCGACCTGTCCCGAGGAACAGGGGCTACGGACCGATCTGCAAAACCGTGCGTTACGGCCCCGTCATCATTCAAGGGGTCCCCATGTCATTCCGTTCGGCGGCGATGATCGTCAACACCAAGTCCCGCCACGGTAAGGACTTTTTCGAACGGGCCTGCGCACGGTTCCACGGCCAGGAGATTCAGGTCGATGCACATGCCGTCGACCACCCGGACGAGCTGGAAGCAACGCTGGCCAAGGCATTGGCAAAGAAGCCGGAGCTGGTAATCCTGGGCGGGGGCGACGGCACGATCAGCGGGCTGGTCGACAAGCTGGTCGGCAAGGGCGTGACGCTGGGGGTACTGCCGCTGGGCACGGCCAACAGCTTCGCCCGATCGCTCGGCATCCCGCTCGACGTCGATGGCGCGGTGGACGCGATCCTGCAGGGGCGTCCGAAACGCATCGACCTGGGCATGATCAACGACGATTATTATGCCAGCACCGCCGCGATCGGGCTTTCGCCGCAGATCGCGAAGACGGTGCCGCACAACGCCAAGCGTTGGTTCGGGCGGATGGGCTATCTGAGCTGGGCGGCGATCCAGTTCCTGAAGTTCAAGCCGTTCACGGTGATCGTCGGCGAAGGCGCCGATGCCCAGCGGCTGCGCGCGGTGGAGGTCCGCATTTCGAACGGCCCCTTCCATGGCGGCACCGAACTGGTCGACGAGGCCGGGGTCGCCTCGGGCGAGATCGTCGTCCAGGTGGTGAAGGGCCATGTGAAGTCGCGGCTGGTGCGCAACTGGGCCGCCTCGATCCTGCGGCTGGAGGCGCGCAAGGAAGATACCGTTGCGTTTCGCGGCACGGCGCTACGCGTCGCCACCGAACCCCCGCTGCCGATCTCGATCGACGGCGAGGTTCTGGCGACGACACCGGTGGTGGCCAAGGTGGCGCCGGCGGTGATCGACGTGATGGTCCCCGCCGACGCAGCCTGAAGGGACGGACGCCCCGGTTCGCACCGGGGCGTTCGCGTTATCCCAGCCGGGCCAGTGCTGCCGAGAGCCGCTCGGCTTCGGCCGCCTTCTCGGCGTGATCGGCGCGGGCCTTCTCCACCGCCTCGGGCTTGGCACGTTCGACGAAGCTCGGATTGCCGAGCCGCCCGGCCAGGCCATCGCGCTCCTTCTCGGCCGCGGCGATCGCCTTGGTGAGGCGGGCGCGTTCGGCCTCGAGATCGACGACGTCGCCCAGCGGCATCACGAAGGTCGCCTCGTCGACGACCAGTTGGAGCGCACCGCCCTCCGGTGCATCGCCCTGCGCCTGGTCGACACGACCAAGCCGAGCCAGCGCCGCTTCCTGCCGGGAGAGGCGCGCGACCGTCTCGGCCGACGCATCGCGAACATGCAGCGCGAGGCGGGCGCCCGGCGGCACGTTGAGTTCGGTGCGTGCCGCGCGGATCTCGCTCACCAGCCGGATCAGCCAGTCGATCTCCTGCGCCGCGGACGGATCGAGCGCGCGGGCATCGGCCATCGGCCAGTGCGCGACGATCAGGTCATGGGTGCGCGGGCCCATCTTTGACCACAGCTCTTCGGTGATGAAGGGCATGAACGGGTGGAGCATGACGAGGATCTGATCGAGCGCCCAGCCGGCCACCGCGCGGGTTTCCTCCGCATCGGCAGCGGCGACGCCCTCGCCCTGCAGCACCGGCTTGATCAGTTCGAGATACCAGTCGCAGAAGCGGCTCCAGACGAACTGGTAGATCGTGTTCGCCGCCTCGTCGAAGCGCAGGTCCGCCAGCGCCAGGTCCAGCGCCTGCACCGTCGCGATGGTTTCCGCGATGATCCAGCGGTTTACCGCGAGTTCCGCAGTCGGGGCCTCAAGAGACTTGGAGGCAGCGATGCCGTTGGCCTGGCAGAAGCGCGCGGCGTTCCACAGCTTGGTCGCGAAGTTGCGATAGCCCTCGAGCCGCTTCTCATCCATCTTGATGTCGCGGCCCTGGCTTTCCATGGCCGCCATGAAGAAGCGCAACGCATCGGCGCCATACTTTTCGATGAGCCCCAACGGATCGACCGTGTTGCCCTTGGACTTGGACATCTTCTGGCCGTCGGCTGCACGGACAAGACCGTGCAGATACAGGGTCTTGAACGGCACTTCCTTCATGAAGTGCAAGCCCTGCATCATCATCCGCGCATCCCAGAAGAACAGGATGTCGAAGCCGGAAATCAGCACGTCGTTCGAATAGCGCCCGCCGAGCGTGGGATCGGTGTCCTCGGGCCAGCCAAGCGTCGCGAACGGCCACAGCGCCGAGGAGAACCATGTGTCGAGCACGTCGGAATCGCGCCACAGGCAAACGTAGCCCGGCTCGTATTCGGAAGAGCCCAGCCAGTTAGCAATCTCAGTTAGGTCCTCAAAGACGCGTACTTTCCGACCCAATGCGGAATAATGCTCAGCTGCGAGTTGCTCCGCCTCTGCTTGCGTCGTTGCGACAAAAGGAATGGGTGCTTTACCGCTACCGCTCACGTCATAGACGGGGCCCCCGTTACCTTCATCAATAGCCGGCCCATACCAAACCGGGATGCGATGCCCCCACCAGAGCTGGCGGCTGACGCACCAGGGCTGGATGTTCTCCATCCAGTTGAAGTACGTCTTCTCCCAGCTCTTCGGCACGATCTTCGTCGCGCCCGAGCGGACCGCCTCGATCGCCGGCTTGGCGAGGGCGGCTGCGTCGACATACCATTGATCGGTCAGCCACGGCTCGATCACCTGGCCAGAACGATCGCCATACGGGGTCTGGATCGTGCGCGGCTCGGCGTCGTGCTCGGCACCTTCCTTGTCAATGAAGGGCACGAGGAAACCCTCGTCCTTCAGTCGCTGCACTACCAAGCGGCGAGCATCCATCGGAGCCTTGGGATTGTTGGCCGGAAGCCCGATAAACTCATCAGGGATGCCGCCCTTCTGCGTCTGCACGACGTGTGCACGAGCATCGAGCATGTTGAGCATCTCGCCAGCTTTAATGCCAGCGCGAACACCCACCTCGAAGTCGTTGAAATCATGCCCCGGCGTAATCTTCACCGCGCCCGACCCGAGCGCCGGATCAGCATGCTCGTCGCCGACGATAGGGATCAGGCGGCCGGTGATGGGCAGCTTCACCTGCTTGCCGATCAGCGCCTTGTAGCGTTCGTCCTCGGGATGCACGGCAACGGCCATGTCGGCGAGCATCGTCTCGGGCCGCGTCGTCGCGACCTGGATGAAGCCCGAGCCGTCCGCCAGCGGATAGCG
>JAIYAA010000045.1 GCA_027489295.1 Sphingomonadales bacterium
ACGCTGGGGTCGGACGCGGTGGTCGCGCGGATCGGCGGCTCCGATTTCCTCGCGGCGGCGGTAGACCCCGGCACGCCGGCGCTGCGCAACGCGGTGCGGCGAATCGAGGAAGGCCTGTCGCGCCCGTTCGTCGCTGCGGGCGAACTCGTCCATCTCGGCGCGAAGGTGACGGTCACCGAAAGCGTGGCGGGCGACGGCGCTGCCAGCCTGCTCCGGCGGGCTAGCGAAACGCTGCTGGGCGAAGGGCCGGCACGGGCGGGCAGCGGGCCCTCGATCGAATCGCTGATCGGCGATCTGCGCCGCGGCATCGAGCGCGGCGAGATCGGCGTGCTGTTCCAGCCGCAGGTTGCCGTGGCGACCGGGCAGATCGTGGGCGTGGAGGCGCTGGCGCGCTGGCACCATCCGCAGCATGGCGAGATCGGGGCCGAACCGCTGTTCACTGCGGCCGAGCGCGCCGGGCTGGTCGGGGTGCTGAGCGAGCATGTCCAGCGCCGCGCGCTGACCATCGCCGCGCACTGGCCGCGCTCGCTCGGCGAGCTGCGCCTGTCGATCAACGTCACCGCCGGCGATGTCGGCCGACCCGGGTTCGGCGAGAGCCTGTTGCGCTGGATCGATGCGACCGGCTTCCCGCGCCACCGGCTTACCCTGGAGATAACCGAGAGCGGCATCATGGCCGATCTGAGCGAGGCGGCGCAGCTGCTTTCGGACCTGCGCACGGCGGGCTGCCGGGTGGCGATCGACGATTTCGGCACCGGCTATTCCAGCCTCGCCTATCTCAAGGCGCTGCCGCTCGATTACCTCAAGATCGACAAGAAGCTGTCGAGCGAGATCACCGGCTCGCCGCGCGATCGGATCGTGGTGCGCGGCGTGATCGACATGGCCCGCTCGCTGGGCTTGTCCGTCGTCGCAGAGGGGATCGAGACCGAGGCCCAGCTCGACATGCTGGCCAAGGAAGGCTGCCAGTATTTCCAAGGCTTTCTCTGCTCGGAGCCGATCGATGTGCCCGCGCTCGCTGCGCTGGTGCGCGACTGGTGAGCGACGATAGCGTCACGGGGGTCTGGTATGGCCGCTGGGCCTCGGACGATGTGTGGGTGGAGCCCAATCGCTTCATCGCGCTGATCGATGAACAGGCCGGCGCGATCAACGGGACGGTCAGCGAACCCGATGGGGAGGGCGCCGCGCCGCTACAGTCGACGCTGCGCGGCGGGCGAAGCGGCAGCGGCATCCACTGGATCAAGCAGTATGATGGCGCCGGCCGCCTTGCCCATGCGGTCGTCTATGCCGGTGTGGTGGCGGAGGATGCCACCAGGATCACCGGCACCTGGTCGTTCGCGCGCTATTCCGGCACGTTCGAGATGGAACGCGAGAAGTTCAGCGCCGAGGAGCTCGCCGAGGAAATGGCAGTCGAGGTGCCGGTTCGCTGAGCCGATCAGAGATCGGGGCGGATAAGCGCCGGCACCGCTGCGGCCGGTAGCGGGCGATAGCCGCCGAAGCGGGCGCCGGCGCGCTCGGTGCGGAACTGCGACGCCAGATTCGCCAGATCGCTGACCTCCTGCGCGAGGTTCTGCGCGGCGGCGGAGGTTTCCTCCACCATTGCGGCGTTCTGCTGGGTCGCGCGGTCCATGTCGCCGATCGCGTGCGAGATCTCGCTGATCGCGGTGGACTGGGCGCCGTTGTCGGCCGCCATGCTGCCGAGCAGATCGTGCACCTGGCTGACATCGCCCGAGATGTTGGCGAGCGCGCCGTCCACCTTTTGCACCGCATCGACCGCGGTGACGATTTCCGCCTGGGTCATGGTGAGCTGTTCGCGGGCGCGGCCCGCCTCTTCCTCGGCGCGCATGGCGAGCGCCGAGACGAGGTCGGCGACGACGGCGAAGCCGCGGCCAGCCTCCCCGGCGCGGCCGGCTTCCACAGCGGCGTTCATCGCGAGAACCCGGGTCTGGAAGGCGATCTTGTCGAGGCCCTCGATCACGCTGTCGGTGCCCTTGGCCGCCTCGGCGACGCGGCCCATCGCCTGGACCGCCTCGTCGACGATGCCGCGGCCCTGGCCGACGGTGGAGATTGCCTGATCGGCGCGGGTCACGGTGTGCTTGGCGGCTTCGGCCGTCGAGCGGAAGCGGCCCTCCATCTGCGTGACGGCGGCCGTGGTTTCCTCGAGGCTCGCGGCATTGCCCTGGGTGCGGCGCGAGAGATCCTCGGCTGCCTGCGAGATCTCGCCGATGCCCGAGCGGATGCGCATCGTACCGTCGCCCACTGCCGCGATCATCTCGCGGATTCGCGTCAGCGTCTTGTTGTAGCTGATTTCCAGCGCCGAGAAGCTCTTCGGCAGTCCGCTCAGTTCGTTGGTGAGATCACCTTCCGCCAGCGCGGTGAGCGCGGCCTCGAACGAGGTGATGGCCGCGTTGCGCTCGGCCTGGGCTTCCTCGAAATAGATCGACAGCGAGACTTCCATGTCGAGCAGCGCCGCCTTGACCAGCGCGATCGTCGCCTGCTCGGTGCTGGGGCCGCGGAACAGGCGGAGCAGCCGCTTGAGCGGGCTGTTGAGCCGGTGAACGCCGGAAATCAGATGCTGGAGGACGATGGCATAGCTGCCCACATACCAGCGCGGTTCCAGCCCGATATGCGCATGCGTGGCACCGATGCGGCGGGCGCTGGCATGATAGTCCTGGTTGAAATCCGCAGCCGCGATGCGTGCCCAGTGCTTCTGCTGGGCGGCCTTGGCACGGTTCATGTGCGCCTGGTCGCGGAAGAAGCGGGAGGTCTCGGGCGTGGCCGACGCGCGGGTATAGAAACGGTCGAGCGCGTTGCCCAGCGTGGCTTCCACCCAGGCTTGGCTGCCGCGCAGCGCCTCGCGCTGGCGTTCATCCATTTCCATGAAATTCAGCCGCGACAACATCTGGTCTGGCACCGGCGGGTCCTCTTGCTGCACACACATGCCGGTTGCGACGGCAAACGCGACGCACCGGTCTTAAGCATCATAGTATGTCCCAAGGGGAAGTCGGGGTGTTTAGGTAAAATTCCGGTAGGCGGCATGCCGAGGGCGCAAGTCGCTGGGGAAGGCGGGCGTTGCAACCCTGCGTCATGCGCGAATATCATGCGTGAATACGTTTGCGCGAACACATCGTTGCGCAGCAGTAATGGTAAAGATCCTGCGCCCAACATTGTCAGGCGGATTATCGCAAGGAGGTGGCATGTTGATTGTTCTTGGATTGCTTATTGCGGCGCAGCAGCCTGATGTCGCGATGATCGACGCGGCGATGCAGCGCAGCGTCGCCGGCTGGAACGCGGGCAACGTCGATCGTTTTCTGCAGATCTACTCGGACACGCCGGAGACCAGCTTCGTCGAAGGGGCGGGGCTGGTCCGCGGCAAGCCGGCGATGAAGCAGCGCTATGAAGCCAAGTACGACTTCGCCGATGCCGCCAAGCGCGGCGCGCTAAGCATCGAGCGGCTCGACTATCGCCCGCTGGGCCCCGGCTACGCGCTGTATATCGGGCGCTATACGCTGCGCTATGCGGACGGGCACACGGCCTCGGGCCCCACCAGCGTGGTGTTCCACCGCGAGGCCGGGGGCTGGAAGATCATCGCCGATCACAGCAGCTGAGGCGGCTCAGCCCGCCGCCTTGGCGAGCCCCCGCGACAGCTGCAGCGCGCCGTGCAGCCGCGCGGCGGGGTTCGCCCAGGCGCGGTTGATGACGAGCTTCATGTCCGGCCGCAGCCGCGCGGTCTCGCCCAGCTTCTCCACATAGGCGATCAGTCCCGCCGGGTTGGGGAACTTGTCGTTGTGGAACGTGACCAGCGCGCCCTTCGGGCCCAGGTCGAGCTTGGCGATGCACGCGTTCTTGGCGTTGAGCTTGGTCTCGATCAGGCGCAGCAGGTTCTCGGTCGGCTCGGGCAGCTTGCCGAAGCGGTCGATCAGCTCGGCGGCGAAGCTCTCGATGCCGTCGGTTTCCTCCACCTCGTTCAGGCGGCGATACAGGCCCATGCGCAGGTCCAGGTCCGGCACATAGTCCTCGGGGATCATGATCGGCGCGTCGACGGTGATCTGCGGCGAGAGATCCTTCGGCCGCGCCTCGTCGCGCAGGCCACCGGCCTTGGCCTCCATGATCGCCTCTTCCAGCATCGACTGGTAGAGTTCGTAGCCAACCTCCTTGATATGGCCCGACTGCTCGTCGCCCAGCAGGTTGCCGGCGCCGCGGATATCCAGATCGTGGCTGGCGAGCTGGAAGCCCGCGCCCAGGCTTTCGAGGTCGGAGAGCACCTTCAGCCGCTTTTCCGCCGCCTCGGTCATCTGTCGCTCGGGCGGCGTGGTCATATAGGCATAGGCGCGGGTCTTCGAACGCCCGACGCGGCCCCGCAGCTGGTAGAGCTGGGCAAGGCCGAACTTGTCCGCGCGGTTGATGATCAGCGTGTTCGCGCTGGGGATGTCGAGCCCGCTCTCGACGATGGTCGTCGAGACCAGCACCTCGAACTTCTTGTCGTAGAAGGCGGACATCCGCTCCTCGACCTCGGTGGGCGCCATCTGGCCGTGGGCGACGACGTAGCGCACCTCCGGCACGTCGTTGCGCAGGAATTCCTCGATCTCCGGCAGGTCGGCGATGCGGGGCGTGACGAAATAGCTCTGGCCGCCGCGATAATGTTCGCGCAGCAGCGCCTCGCGGAGCACCACCGGATCCCATGGCATCACATAGGTGCGTACCGCCAGGCGATCGACCGGCGGCGTCTGGATCACGGACAGCTCGCGCAGCCCGCTCATCGCCATCTGCAGCGTGCGCGGGATCGGCGTGGCGGTGAGGGTGAGGACGTGGACGTCGGTCTTGAGCGACTTCAGCCGCTCCTTGTGCGTCACGCCGAAGCGCTGCTCCTCGTCGACGATGACGAGGCCCAGGCGCTTGAAGTCGATGTTCTTGGCCAGCACCGCATGGGTGCCAATCACCACGTCGATCGTGCCCGCGGCCAGGCCTTCCTTGACCTTCTTGGTCTCGGCAGCGGTGACCAGGCGGGAAAGGCGACCGATCTCGAGCGGGAAGCCCTCGAAGCGCGCCTTGAAGTTGTTGTAGTGCTGGCGAGCGAGCAGGGTGGTGGGGCACACCACCGCCACCTGCATGCCGGCCATCGCGGCGACGAAGGCAGCGCGCAGCGCCACCTCGGTCTTGCCAAAGCCGACATCGCCGACGACCAGCCGGTCCATCGGGCGGCCGGCGCCCAGATCGGCCAGCACGTCGCCGATCGCGCGGTCCTGATCGTCGGTTTCCTCATAGGGGAAGCGATCGACAAAGGCGGGGTAGCCGCCATGATCGGGCTCGGCGATCTCTGCGCCGCGGGTGGCGCGCAGCGCGGCGGTGGCGATGAGGTCGCCCGCGATCTCGCGGATGCGCTCCTTCATCCGCGCCTTGCGCCGCTGCCAGGCCTCGCCGCCCAGCCGGTCGAGGCTCGCGCCTTCCTCGCCCGAACCGTAGCGGCT
>JAIYAA010000373.1 GCA_027489295.1 Sphingomonadales bacterium
CAACCGTCGCCGCGATCCGCGCCAGCGTCGAGAAGAAGCTCGCCGTCTGGGGCCCGCAGCTCAAGGAAAACGGCCCGCAGGCGCTCGCCGATATCGTGTTCCCCGAAAGCTTCGACGGCCCGACGCTGCAGGTGGACGGCGAGACGATCGAGATCCTCGCGGCGGAAGGTCTCGCCAACCGGCGGACGCTGTTCGTGCCCGCGCTCAACGCGGTGGTCGGCGGCGTGCTGGTCTTCTCCGGCGTCCATGTCTGGACCGCGGACACGCCCACGGCCAAGCAGCGGGCAAGCTGGCGCGCGAACCTGGCAGCGCTCGCCGCGCGCAAGCCCGCGGTCGTCGTCCCCGGCCACATGGCCGTAACGGCGGCAACCGATAGCTCCGCCATTGCCTTCACCATCGCCTATCTCACCGCGTTCGACGAGGAACTGCCCCGCGCCGCCAACGCCGCCGCGCTCAAGGCCGCAATGGAAGCGCGCTTCCCCGGGCTGGGCATGGGCGTCGCGCTCGACATCGGTTCCAAGGTCGCCACCGGCGAAATGCAGTGGGGTTGATATGACCAGCAATCTGGAGTTGATCCGCGCGACCTATGGAGGTGCGTCGGAAGACAATGGCCGGGCGCTGATGGCAGCGCTGGCCCCCGACGCCCGCTGGACCGAAGCGGCGGGCTTTCCCTATGCCGGCACCTATGTGGGGCCGGAGGCGATCGCAGCCGGCGTGTTCCAGCGCCTGGGCAGCGAATGGGTCGGCTACTGCGCAGAGGTGCACACCTATCTGGCGGATGGCGACCGGGTGGCGGCGTTCGGTGTCTATTCCGGCACCTACAAGGTCACCGGCAAGGCCATGCGCGCCACCTTCGCCCACCTCTATCGGCTGAAGGACGGCAAGATCGTCAGCATGGAGCAGGTGGTAGACAGCGCGATGGTGCGCGCCGCCATGGCGTAGGGCGGATGGCCCGACTGCCGATCTAGGAAAGCAAGGCCCCGGCCCCCTGGGAGGGCGGTCGCAAGCTCGCGCCCACTCGCTCGAAAAAGGCGCGATCGACGGGTGCTTTCGCACCGCCCCACTCGGGATGCCATTGTACCGCCAGCACCTCTGCGCCGCAGGGGCGGGCCGAGACCGCCTCGATCAGCCCGTCCTCGTGGGACAAAGCTTCGATCGTCAGGCCGTCGCCAAGCCGGTCGATGCCCTCGCGGTGGACCGAATTGACGTTGACCATGGTTTCTTGCGCAATCCCGCCCAGCAGACCACCTGGCAGCAACGTCAGGTCGTGGCGCTGCTCGAACAGCGCCTCGAACGGCACGTCGCCCGCGCGGTGATGCTCTTCGCCGAGATCGCGGCGCAATGACCCGCCGAACAGCACGTTGATTTCCTGAAGCCCGCGGCAGATACCGAATACCGGTCGGCCGCTTTCGATCATCCGTTCGGCAAGCGCGAGGGCGACGCGGTCGCGCTGCGGATCGGCGCGCGATTCCGGTACCGGGCGCCCGCCATAATGATGCGGCTCTACGTCCGATCGTGAACCGGTGAGCAGCAGCCCGTCCAGCCGCCCGGTGAGCGCTGCCACATCGGCGACCTCCACCAGGGCGGGGACCAGCAGCACGGTCGCCCCCGAGATCCGCGACAGTGGCTCGATGAAGCGGCTGGCGACCGCCTGGATCGGCCGGTCCGCCACCTCATTGCAGCAGAGCACGCCGATCACCGGCCGCTGGGCGGTCGGTGCGGGATCGCGGCGGACGAAGCGGGCCATGCGTTCAGTCCGCCACTTCGGGCTGCGGTACCGTGCGCAGATAGGGGGTGTGTTCGGTCCATCCTGCCGGGAACAGCGCCTTGGCCTCGTCGGTGCCGAGCGAGGGCAGGATGATCACGTCGTCGCCTTGGCGCCAATCGGCCGGCGTCGCGACCTTGTGCGCGTCGGTCAGCTGGAGGCTGTCGATCGTGCGCAGCAGCTCGTCGAAGTTGCGGCCGGTCGAGGCGGGATAGGTGAGGGTCAGGCGCACCCGCTTGGCGGGATCGACCACGAACACGCTGCGCACGGTGTTGGTGTCCGAGGCGTTGGGATGAATGAGGTCGAGCAGCGTCGCGACGCGGCGGTCGATGTCCGCGATCAGCGGGAAATTGAGGGCGGTCCCTTGCGTCCGTTCGATATCGCCGGCCCAGGCGAGATGCTGCGCGACCGCATCGACGGACAGGCCGATCACCTTTACGTTCCGCCGGTCGAACTCGGGCTTGAGCTTGGCCACCGCGCCCAGTTCGGTGGTGCAGACCGGCGTGAAATCCTTGGGATGCGAGAACAGCACCACCCAGCTGTCGCCTGCCCAGGCATGGAAATTGAGCGGCCCTTGCGTCGATTCCTGGGTGAAGTCGGGGAAGGTGTCGAAGAGCTTGAGCGACATGCGAATCCTCCTGTGGCCGACGACCGGCAGGCAACAATCTCCTCCATATAGATCGGAATTGAAGAGAAGAAATTATTGGGGTCGCTGAAGCGGCTCGACGCCGGCGCCCACGCCTCGGTTCGGGATTCGCTTCCTCCGACTGGGCGGGGGAGGGCGGCGAATGGACCATCGCCTCTAAAGCTGGGCTTGGAGGGGCACGGAGATTTTGTACGTTCAAATCCGATTTCTTGAGTGGGAATTTGGAGGTCACGCGTTGCGCTTCGCGGCGCATTCAAGGAGCCACCATGCGTCTTGCCGTCCCCGCTGCTCTGCTCGCCGGCGCGCTCGTGCTGCCCGCCGCCGCACCGGCGCCCGACCGGGCCCCCGCGCTCGGCATCGCCAGCTTCGAGGCGCTGCCCAAGCCGCTGCCGCTGCCCTATGACGAGAAGGCCGATGCCGAAGCCGCGGTGAAGGCTGCCAGGGCGCGGGCGATCAAGGGGCACAAGCTGCTGCTGATCGATCTCGGTGGCAACTGGTGCCTCGATTGCCGCCTGCTTGCCGGCACGATCGAACTGCCGAAGCTCAAGCCTTGGGTGGCGCGCCATTACGAGGTGGTGACCGTCGACATCGGCCGGTTCGATCGCAACCTCGCCATCCCGACCCGCTACGGCGCGGGGCCGCGGCCGGAAGGCGTGCCGGCGCTGCTCATTGTCGATCCCAAGACCAACAAGCTGCTCAACGGCGGTCGCGTCTCCGCGCTGGCCGATGCACGCAGCCTCACGCCGCAGGCGCTGGCCGACTGGCTGGCGCAGTGGACGCGCTGACGCACTCACTCGATCATCTGCAGGCGGGGGAAGCATGCACGACGAAACCATCGTTCCGAATACGGCAGAGGACCAGGCCTGGGCCGATCTGCTGGCACCCACGCGGCGCGGGCTGATCACCGGCTCGACGCTGGCGGCCGCAGGGATCGCGGCGACCGGGCTGGGGGCGGGGGCGGCCCATGCCCAGAGCCAGGCGGCGCTGGGGGACCCGAATTTCCGGCCGATCCTGCCGCCGCGTGATGTGGGCAAGAGCCCCTGGGGCGACAAGACCGCGCTCGAGCCGGCCGGGCGCCCGCCGAGCATCCGCCCCGAGGGCGGCGACGGGCTGCCGGAACGCCCGCGGCCCTACACCGCGGTCAAGAGCTATCACGCGCACATCTATTTCGATGAGGACAATTACCCCAAGGCCGCGCGGCTGCGGCAATGGGTGATCGAGCGCTTCCCGGTCGAGCTCGGCAACTGGAACCTGACCCCGCGCGGGCCGCACGTGACGCCGTCCTTCTATTTCGGTTTCACCAACGATCTGCTGCCGGTGGTGGTGCCTTGGCTGCAGCTGAACAGCCTGGGGCTGACGATCCTGCTGCATCCCAATACCGACGATCCGCGTGCGGACCATCTCCACTATACGCTGTGGGTGAACCGCTCGCAGCCGGTGAATGCCTATGGCTGGAAAAAGGCCGGCGAGCCGGGCGCGGAGCCGGTCGAGCGGATCTATCCCAATATCCGTCCGACCCGCCCGCTGGAGGTGTGACCCCATGTCCCGGTGACGGCTGGGTTTCGCGGCAACCGCCGGATGCGGGCGGAGGAGAACCGGACGATCGGTAGCCGTCCCAGCGCAGCGCCGGCAGCGACACGGCCGCGCGACGGAGGCAATGTTGCGCGCCGCACGCACAATATTGCCTCCGCAGCGTTTCCGGCTAGCATCGGCGGATGGGTGGGCGATGGTTGACGGGCTGACATTTGGATGGCGGACGGCGGTTCTGAGCGTCGCCGCGGTGCAGCTGCTCGCCATCGCCATCGGGCTTACCCTGGTGTTCGCCAATCGCGTGGCCAACCGTACGCTGGCCACGCTGCTGATCATCCTCGTCGGCATTCTGGTGCCGTGGCTGATCGGCTTTGCCGGCTTCTACGATCGCTGGCGCTGGCTGACCTTCGCGCCGTTCCAGATCACGCTCGCCGTGGCGCCACTCATCTGGCTCTATGCCCATGCGCTGGTGACGGGCCACTGGCCGGCAAACGGCGGGCGGCATCTGCTGCCGGCGGTGGTCCAGGCGACGTTCCTGACCGCAAGCTTCCTGTTGCCGATGCCGCTCAAGCAGCGCTGGTCGGATATCGTCCACCAGCCTTATTCCGTCGCCGCCGACCTAGCGACCATCGTCGGGCTCGCCTGGTACGGGATCGCGGGGCTGCGGCTGCTCCATCGCTATCGCGGGCTGCTTGCCAGCCAGCACAGCGACGATCACCGGTTCGCCGCGCGGTGGCTGAGCCGGGCGATCGGCGCCACGCTCGTGCTGCTGCCGATCTGGGCAGGATATGCGCTGCGGGATGCCATCGCGCCGATTGGCTATGTCGGCCTGATGGGGCTGTATCTGGCGATCGCAGCCTTCGCGCTGTACCTTGGCGTCGAAGGATGGCGGCACGCCGCGCTGGCGTTTCCGCACCTCGACGATCTCGCGATCCCCGATGCCGGCCCGCCGGCCCGGGACTGGCGCGGGCTGGCGGAGCGATGGGCGGCCAAGGTCGCCACCGAACGCTGGCACTGCGATCTGGACCTGTCGCTCGCCGTCCTGGCGCAGCGTCTGGGCACCAACACCAACCATCTGTCGCGCGCGGTGAACGAAGGCCTTGGCCTCAACTTCTCGACCTTTATCGGCCGGATGCGTGCGGAAACCGTGGCAGCAGCGCTGCGCGGCGGGAGCAGGGCCGATCTGCTCGACCTGGCGCTGGACGCCGGGTTCAGCTCGAAGGCGAGTTTCAACCGCGCCTTCCTCGCGACGTTCGGGCAGACGCCGTCCGCCTATCGCGGGCAAGTCGCAAAACACGAATAACTGCGCCGCTACGTGGTTTTGAGGCGCATATGGCGGAGCAAGCGGCGATGGCTTGCACCATGATCGACCGCCGCCAGATGCTCGCCGGCCTCAGCGCCACCGCCTCCATGCCCTTCGCCGCCCGTGCGGCGGAGACGCCCAGCGCGACGGACCTCCGGGAAGATGTCGCCATCCTGCGTGCGGCGTTGACGCTTCACCCTGGGCTGTATCGCTACACCACGCCGAGGGAGCTCGACGCGCGGCTCGCGCAGTTTGAAGCGGCGTTCGTCGCCGCCCCCGGCCTCGAGACGCGCTATCTGCTGCTGTCGCGGTTTCTCGCGACGATCCGCTGCGGCCACAGCTATTGCAACTTCTTCAACCAGAAGAAGGCGGTCGCCGCGACGCTGTTCGGCCGCGCGACGCGGTTGCCGTTCCATTTCCGCTGGATCGCCGGCGCGATGGTCGTGACCGATCATGGCGGGCCCGATCTGCCGCGCGGATCGCAGGTGCTGGCGATCAACGGCGTCGCCCCGCGCGACATGCTGGCGCGCCTGCTGCCCTATGCGCGCGCCGATGGCCATAACGACGCCAAGCGCGTGTCGCTGCTCGAAGTGCGCGGCGACGACAGGATCGAGTTCTTCGATGTGTTTCACGGACTGGCATTCGACGCGCCGCGCGATGGGGTGCATCGGATCGTCGCGCGCCGCCCCGATCGTAGACGGGTGGCTGCCGCGCTTCCCGCGATCGACCTCGACCAGCGTCGTGCGCAAATGGTCGCGCGCGATTATAACGGCGACCACCCCGTGTGGGACTGGACAATGCGGCCGGACGGCATTGCCGTGCTGACCATGCCGGGCTGGGCGCTCTACGACAGCAAATGGGATTGGCGGGGCTGGCTGGATGCTCGCCTCGACAGCCTGGCCGGCGCAAAAGGGCTGATCGTCGACCTGCGCCAGAACGAGGGCGGGGAGAATTGCGGCGATCCGATCCTCGCGCGCCTGATCCGGGCGCCGATCACGGTACCGACGGCCGAACGGCGCGTGCGGTTCCAGCGCACGCCGGCCTCGCTGGACCGCTATCTGGATACCTGGGACGACAGCTTCCGCACGCTGGGCGTCGGCGCGCGACCAGCGGCCAACGGCTTCTACGTCCTGCAAGGCGAACGCGGCGATTCCTCGATGCAGCCGGCAGGCCGGCCCCTGGCCCTGCCGGTTGCCGCACTGGTCGGCCCGGTCAACAGTTCGGCGACGTTCCAGTTCGCCGAGAATGCGCAGCGGAGCGGCCGGGTGCGACTGTTCGGGTCCGCGACCGGCGGCAACCGGCGCGGGATAAACGGCGGCTGCTTCTTCTTCGTCCGGCTACCCGCGAGCGGGATCGAATTCGACCTCCCGCTGATCGGCTATTTCCGGCTGCAGCCGGAGCCGGACGCGGGCGTCGTTCCCGACACTGCCGTCACCGCATCGATCGCGGACGTTGCAGCGGGCCGAGACCCCGTCCTGGCGCGGGCGACCCGTTGGCTGCAACAGGCGCTTTGATCCCGCCGCAAACGGGTGCGCGCAGGGTTGGTCGGGATCCGAAACGCGCCCCGGACGCGCAGCGTGGCGGCAGGGCGATCGGGCTCAGCGCGGCCGGATCGCGATGCCCGCCACGATCGCCTCTCCGCCCTGGGGCATGAAATCGAGCGTCAGCAGGCCGCCGCGGCTGGTGACCGCGAAGCTGCGCGTCACCGCCTTGCCGGCTTCGCCTGCCGCCTGCATCGGCGAGAAGGCGTCGATCACCCGCTCGCCGTTCGCCATCACCGCGAAACTGCGCGTGGCCCCCTTGGCCGCATCGGGTTCGAAGCTGGCGATGGTGACGGTCCAGGCGCCGTCCGGCAGCGGCACGTCATAGGCGAATTTGCCCTCGCGGTAGCTGCTGAACAGCGTCGGTATGTCGGTCCCCTCCACCTTGGGCGGCGGTGCCATCGGACTGCGGCCGGACAGCACCTTGGCGGTGCCGCCGCGGAAGAAATTGTCCGAGCCATAGCGGTCGCCGCCCATCGTCCCGCCGACCAGTGCCCCGGAATCGATGAAGATGCCCGTGCGGGGGTCGGGCCCGCTCCAGTCGATCACGTCGCGGATCTGCTTGCCACCGATCGTCGCCGTGGCGACGAGGTGGTTGGCGCCGGGTGCCAGCGCCACGGCGGGCCAGACGCAGATCCGGTCGGGGCAGGCGACTTCGCCCACCGACTTGCCATTCAGCGACAGCGCGACGCGATCGGCGTTGGAATAGCCACGCACCTCGGCCACCGCATAGGCGCGGTCGACATAGCGACGCCCGTTCAGATGCAGTGTCGGCGCATCCGACCAGTTCGCCTTGAAGAAGTAGAAGGCGTCCTTGCGCGTCTTGCGGTCGTAGGAGACGAGTCCCTTGGTGTTGATGTCGGTCGCATCGCCTTCGTTGCGCATCGTCGTGGCGAAATCGAACAGGTTCCAGAGCCAGCTTGCCGAAAGATAGGGGCGGGCGCGGATCTGCTTCCAGTTCTCCTCGAGCACGAGGCTCTGATATTCTTCCGGCTGGGGGCGCCCATAGGCGGCGACCGGGCCGCCCAGCGGGTTGTCGCTGTGCTGGGTCATCGCGCCGCCCGCGCCATATTCGCTGAGGCCGATCGGCAGGCGCGGGTGCTTGGCATGGAGCGCGTCGAGTGCCGGGCCGACGCCGTCCCTGTCGCCATAATACCAGCCATAATAACGGTTTAGGCCCATTATCTGGGTAACGCCGTTAAGGCTAGGCGCGCCCTTCATCGACAGTACCGAGGGCGTATCCTCACAGCAATCGGCATAGACGGTGGGGCGGCTGGGATCCTCGGCGCGGGCCAGCCGGTCGAGCTGTTCGAGCATCGCCCGCGATTGGGCGGGCTTGCCGCCACCGCCCTTGCGCATCGCGTCGATCGCGGCACCGATATCGGCTTCGTTGCCCACCGACCACAGCAGGATGGAGGGGTGGTTGTAGTTCTGGCGGATCAGTTCGCGCAGCTGTTCCTCGGCATTGGCGATCGTCGCCGCGGCGGGGGGCTGGCTCGGGTCGACATTGGCTTCGTGGACGAAGGGAAGTTCCGCCCAGACCACCATGCCGGTACGATCGGCCTGGTCGGTCCATTCCTGTGCGTGCTGGTAATGGGCATGGCGGATGGTGTTGGCGCCGATCTCCAGCGCGAACGCCATGTCGCGGGCATGGTCCTCGGACGTCAGCGCCCAGCCCTTGCCCTGCACGTCCTGATGGCGCGAGACGCCGTGCAGCGGGGTCACCTTGCCGTTGAGGACGAAGCCACGGTCCGGATCGAAGGCAAAGCTGCGTATGCCGAGCGGCTGGACCTGCCGGTCGATCACGCGGGCGCCGTCGCGCAGTTCGCTGACGACGCGGTAGAGATAGGGGTGGGCGCGGCCCTGCCACCGGTGCGGGCTGCGGACGGTGAGGGTGCGCTCCACCGCCAGCGCCTGGCCGGCGGCGAGCGCGACCGGCGCGCGATCGGTGGC
>JAIYAA010000109.1 GCA_027489295.1 Sphingomonadales bacterium
AGGCGGACGATATGGTCGAGCACGAAACGCTGCTCGGCGGTGGCGGGGGTGAACATCAGGCCTCTCTCTTGTGATCTTCTTGGCAGCAATATAGCGCCTTGCGGGTGACCCCAGCAAATCCGCGAATCTTACCCTACGGCGAGGCCGCGCTTGGCGAGGCCGCCGCGCTCATCCGCCGCGGCGAATCGGTCGCGGTGCCCACCGAAACGGTCTACGGGCTCGCCGCCGACGCCACCGATTCGCAGGCGGTTGCGGGGATTTATGCGGCCAAGGGACGTCCCTCGTTCAACCCGCTGATCGTCCATGTCGCGGACATGGCGATGGCCGAGACGATCGCGCGGTTCGACGATGCGGCGCGGGCGCTGGCCGCGCGCTTCTGGCCCGGTCCGCTCACCATGGTGCTGCCGCTGGCGGCGGGCTCCCCGATCGCAAGCCT
Organism: Sphingomonadales bacterium; assembly: GCA_027489295.1. The sequence goes on from JAIYAA010000109.1 coordinate 437, forward strand.
GGTCACCGCGGGGCTGTCGACCGTGGCCGTGCGCATGCCCGATCACCGCGCGATGCAGGGGCTGATCCGTGCGAGCGGACGGCCGCTCGCCGCGCCCTCGGCCAACGCCAGCGGCGGGATCAGCCCGACGCGCGCCGCGCATGTCGCGGCGAGCCTCGCCGGGCGCATCCCGCTGGTGATCGACGACGGCGCGACCACCGACGGCATCGAATCCACCATCGTCGATCCCGCCCTTCGCCGCATCCTGCGGCCAGGCCCGGTAACCGCCGAGCAGCTTCCCGGTTACGACACCGGCGCAACCCCGGGCGCGATCACCGCGCCCGGCCAGCTCGCGAGCCATTATGCGCCGAGCAAGCCGGTGCGGCTGGATGCGGTCCAGGCGGCGGACGACGAATGGCTGGTGGGCTTCGGCGCGGTGGCGGGCGACGACACATTGTCGGCGCGCGGGGATCTGCGCGAGGCGGCGGCGCGCCTGTTCGATGCCCTCCACGATGCCGATGCGTCCGATCGGCCGCGTATCGCCATCGCGCCGGTGCCCGATCACGGGCTGGGACGCGCAATTCGTGATCGACTGGTCCGCGCGGCCCATCCCCGAGGTTAGGGCATCGCACCGAAGACATGCGCAAAACTGGCTGAATTCTTCGAAATTCAGAAGTTTTTCATGTTCCGTTAATCGATCACGCGGTCGCACCTGATCGTCCGACCGGACGATCGACAGAAATGGCTTCGATTATGGCCTTACTGAAGTTGCGGAATGCGGCCTGATTCGCGCATGCGAGGTTGCGCAAGCCACATGTCAGCGCAATCATGTATCGAAAATCTCAATTTGGGTAATCGGTATACGTTCTTTTCTTTACAGGGCGTAACAATTTCCTACGGTCGACCAGCCGTTTAGCTCGCGAACAAAGATGAGTGTGGCGGTGGTTGGCAGCATGTGCGCGGTGGGAGGATGGCCCGTTTGGGGCGCCAGCCCGCGCCACTTGCCTGTCATGCAACATGCGGAACCCGAAGGCGTCCCGTGTCGCCCCCACATGGTGTGGCGTCTTCGTACTCCGCGGCCAGCATCGCTGCCGGCCGCGGTCTCGTATACCCCCGTGGGAGGGCGCGGCCTTAAGCGGCTGCGCCCTCTTTCGTCCTGTTGGCGAAGCTCTTGCGCAGCTTGCGGAGCTTGGGCGGGATGACCGCCAGGCAATAGGGGTTCCGCTGGCCTTCGCCCTGCCAATATTCCTGATGATAGTCCTCGGCCGACCACCACTGGCCCAGCGGCTCGATCGCGGTAACGATCGGTTGCGGCCAATCGGGGCGGGCCCGCTCGATCGCGTCCAGGGCCTCGCGCTCCTGCTCCGCCGAATGCGGGAAGATCGCCGAGCGATACTGGGTGCCGATGTCGTTGCCCTGGCGGTTGAGCTGGGTCGGATCATGGGTGGCGAGGAAGATGTCGAGGATCTCGCCATAGCTCACGATGTCGGTATCGAAGCTCACCCGGATCGCCTCGGCATGGCCGGTCGTGCCGCTGCAGACCTCCTTGTAGGTCGGGTTTTCCTTGGTGCCGCCGATATAGCCGCTTTCGACGCCCTGCACGCCGATCACGTCGTTGAACACCGCTTCCGTGCACCAGAAGCAACCGCCGGCCAGCGTTGCCGTTTCGATTGTCATGTCGAGGAACTCCTTGCTTGTGGCCCCAAGATAGGGTGGAGCCGGGGCAGAACAAAGAGGATGGCGTATGCGCGACGGTGCGGTGCTGGTAACGGGTGGGGCGGGCTATATCGGGAGCCATGCGGTGCTTGCGCTGCTCGACGCCGGCTGGCGCGTGGTGGTGGTCGACAATCTGGTGACCGGGTTCGATTGGGCGGTCGATCCGCGCGCGACGCTGGTGGTCGCCAATATCGACGATGCCGATGCGGTGCGCGGCGCGATCCGTTCGCACGGCGTGGTCGCGGTCATGCACTTCGCCGGATCGGTGGTGGTGCCGGAATCGGTGACCGACCCGCTCAAATATTACCGCAACAACACGGTGGCGAGCCGCGCGCTGATCGAGAGCGTGGTGGCCGAAGGCGTGCGCCACTTCATCTTCTCCTCGACCGCCGCGACCTATGGCATTCCCGAGCAGGTGCCGGTGCGCGAGGACAGCCCCAAGGCGCCGATCAACCCCTATGGCATGTCCAAGCTGATGACCGAGATCATGCTGAAGGACGTCGCTGCGGCGCACCCGCTCAACTATTGCGCGCTGCGCTACTTCAACGTCGCGGGTGCCGATCCGCAGGGGCGCACCGGCCAGTCGACGGCGGGTGCCACGCACCTGATCAAGGTCGCGGTGGAAGCGGCGACCGGCAAGCGGGCGCACGTCTCGGTATTCGGTACCGATTTCGCCACGCCCGATGGCACCGGCGTGCGCGATTACATCCATGTCAGCGATCTCGCCGCCGCGCATGTCGATGCGCTCGACCTGCTGATCGCGCGGCCCGAGGAAAGCCACACGATGAACTGCGGCTATGGCCGGGGTTTCTCGGTGCTCGAAGTGCTCGATGCGGTCGACCGCGTCACCAACCTGCACATCGAGCGCAAGCTGGAAGGTCGCCGCGCCGGGGATCCCGATGCGCTGGTGGCGGACAACAGCGCGATCCTCGCGGCGCTGCCCTGGCGGCCCCAGCATGCCGATCTGAACGGCATCGTCCGGGATGCGCTGGCCTGGGAGCGCAAGCTCGCCGAGATGGGGCGGTAGGCGGGCGCCACCTCCGCTGCTATGGTTCCCGCGCGCGCATCCGAAAAGGCGCGAGAGGGAGGCTGGCTATGCTGATGGTCCTGTTCCTGCTTTCGATGACCGGTGACGACGCGCCCAAGGTGTCGGCCCTGCCCAAATCTACCGAGACGACGAGTCGCCAGGTCCGGTGCGAAAATGCCCGCGACCAGCTGGCACGCGAGGGAGAAGGGCCCATTCCCACGCTGCGTTCGCTGGACGAGGAGCCGCTGGCGAATGCCTATCGGCCGGTGGTGCGCTATGCGCATTGCGACAAGCCGGTCCTGATCGCGAAGCAAATCGGGCGGCAGCAGCGCTGATCGGGTGCAGCCAGGTGCTGCGCCGCTCAGGCGGGCATTGCCCGCGCGATGCCGGAACGTACCGCCTCCGTCGTCCGGATGGCGGCATATTCGCCGTTAAGGTTGCTCAGCGAGGCGAGGTGGATGTCCTCCGCCGATCGCAGCGCACCGTCCAGATCGTGCCGGGCGAAGGTGAAGCAGGCATCTGAAACGACGGTCGCGGCGAAGCCGAGGCACGCGGCCGAACGCACCGTAGCCTCCACCGAATAGTTCGTCGCCACCCCGGCGAAGACGAGGCCGGTGATCGAGCGGAGGTGGAGATGGCGTTCCAGGCCGGAGCCGGCAAAGGCATCGGTGACGTGCTTGTCGACCACATGCTCCCTTCCCGTCGGCAGGAAGGCCGGTTGGAATTCGGCGCCCGGCTGCCCCGCCCGGAAACCGGAGGCCGGATCGAGCGACAGGTGGCGTACATGGACGATCGGGCCGCCGCGGCGCCGCCACGCGGCGAGCAGCCTCGCGGCGTTCGCCTCCGCCGATGCGTTGTTCCGTTGCGGAAGGGCAGGATCGGACATGGCGCGCTGAAGGTCGATCAGGACCAGCGCTTCGTCGATGGCATGGCTCACGAACGAAGTGTACGCGTGCGGCCCTTCGCCGCAACCGCTATTTCGTCTTACCCGGCGCGTCTCGCTGCTCTGCCGGCGTCGCTGCGCGATGACCGTAGCTGAGCACGGTGGTGATCCGCCACGCGCCGTCCTGCTTTGCCCAGACCATCACGAACTTGGCGATGCCTTCACAGCGGCCCGTCGCCAGTTCGCAGAAGCGGTGCTCGCCTTCCTCGATCGCGCCATAGTCCTTGATCGGGTAGACGCGGAACGACGCCGAGATCCGCTCGCGTCGCACCTTGCCGCAGATGTATTTGCGCACGCCGTCGACCATCGCGTCGCGGGCGAAGGTCGCGCCGCCATTGTCGTGATAGAAGGCGACCTTGGGATCGAAAGAGCCGGAAAACACGGGCAGGTCGCAGCGATTATAGGCGTCGAACACCTTGGTATCGAGGGCACTGATTTCCGCCGTCAGGGGATCGGCCGCGGAAGGATCCGAGACGGCGAGCAGCGCGGCCATCAACGCGGTGACAATCATGATCTTTTCCCCCTGTGCTCGCCTCGTGCGCGCCGGGCGGAATCGTAGCGCCTGTCGTACCCTACGCAACAATACAAAACGGCCCGGGGGATCGCTCCCCCGGGCCGCTTGTGATTCCCGAACCCCTGAAGATCAGGCGCCCGCAGGCTCCGTCTTCGTGCCCTTCTTGGGCTTTTTCGGTGCGGCCGGCGTGATCTCGAAGGCCAGCGCATTGTCCTTCAGCTTCACGCTGACTTCGCCGCCATGGACGAGCTTGCCGAACAGCAGCTCCTCGGCGAGCGGCTGCTTGATCTTCTCCTGGATCAGGCGGCCCATCGGGCGGGCGCCGTACAGCTTGTCATAGCCGCGCTTGGTCATCCAGGCCTTGGCTTCCTCGTCGAGCTGGATGTGCACGCCGCGATCGGTGAGCTGCAGCTCGAGCTGGAGGATGAACTTGTCGACCACGCGGGCGACCACTTCGGTCGGCAGATAGCCGAACGGCACGATCGCATCGAGGCGGTTGCGGAATTCCGGGGTGAAGAGGTTCTTCACCGCTTCCTCCTGCACGTCCTCGCGGCTCAGCTCGCCGAAGCCGACGCTTTCCTTCGCCATGTCCGACGCACCGGCATTGGTGGTCATGATGAGGATGGTGTTGCGGAAGTCGACGGTCTTGCCGTGGTGGTCGGTCAGCTTGCCGTTGTCCATCACCTGCAGCAGGATGTTGAACAGGTCCGGATGCGCCTTCTCGATTTCGTCGAGCAGCAGCACCGAATGCGGGTTCTGGTCGACCGCGTCGGTCAGCAGGCCGCCCTGGTCATAGCCGACATAGCCCGGGGGGGCACCGATCAGCCGGCTGACCGAGTGGCGTTCCATGTACTCGGACATGTCGAAGCGCTGGAGCGGGATGCCGAGCAGCGTCGCGAGCTGCTTCGCCACCTCGGTCTTGCCGACGCCCGTGGGGCCCGAGAACAGGTAGTTGCCGATCGGCTTGTCCGGATCGCGCAGCCCCGCACGGCTGAGCTTGATTGCCGAGCTGAGCACCTCGATCGCCTTGTCCTGGCCGAACACGACACGCTTCAGGTCCTGCTCGATATTGGCGAGCACGCGGGTGTCGTCCGACGAGACGGTCTTGGCCGGGATCCGCGCCATGGTCGCGATGACCTGCTCGATCTCCTTGGGCGTGATGACCTTCTTGCGCTTGGACGGCGCCACCAGCATCTGCATCGCGCCGACTTCGTCGATCACGTCGATCGCCTTGTCCGGCAGCTTGCGGTCGTTGATGTAGCGCGCCGACAGCTCGACCGCCGACTTGATCGCGTCGGGAGTGTACTTCACCGAATGGTGCTGCTCGAACGCCGAGCGCAAGCCGGCGAGAATCTTCACCGTATCCTCGACCGACGGCTCGTTGACGTCGATCTTCTGGAAACGGCGCAGCAGCGCGCGGTCCTTCTCGAAGTGGTTGCGGAATTCCTTGTAGGTGGTCGAACCGATGCAGCGGATCGAACCGCCCGACAGCGCCGGCTTGAGCAGGTTCGATGCGTCCATCGCGCCGCCGCTGGTCGCGCCCGCGCCGATCACGGTATGGATCTCGTCGATGAACAGCACCGCATGCGGCAGCTTCTCGAGCTCCGAAACGACCTGCTTGAGCCGCTCCTCGAAATCGCCGCGATAGCGGGTGCCGGCGAGCAGCGCGCCCATGTCGAGCGAGTAGATCACCGCTTCCTTCAGAACGTCGGGCACTTCGCCCTCGACGATCTTGCGCGCGAGGCCTTCCGCGATGGCGGTCTTGCCGACGCCGGGGTCGCCCACATAGAGCGGGTTGTTCTTGCTGCGCCGGCAGAGGATCTGGACGGTGCGGTCGACCTCGGCCGCACGGCCGATCAGCGGATCGACCTTGCCGATCTTGGCCTTCTCGTTGAGGTCGACGGTGAATTGCTTGAGCGCGCTCTCACCCTTGCCCGTCTTCGCCTCCTGCTTGTTCGACTTGTCGTCCTCGGCGGCGCCCTTCGGCGTGCTCGCCTCGGTTGGCGTGGTACCGCCCTTGCCGACACCGTGGCTGATGAAGCTGACGGCATCGAGCCGGCTCATGTCCTGCTGCTGCAGGAAATAGACTGCGTAGCTCTCGCGCTCGCTGAACAGCGCCACCAGCACGTTGCCGCCGGTCACTTCGTCGCGGCCCGAGGACTGGACGTGGAGAATCGCGCGCTGCACGACGCGCTGGAACCCGCTGGTGGGGGAGGGATCGGTGGCGTTGTCCACCTTCAGCGCTTCCAGCTCGGTGTCGAGATAGTGCGCCACGGTGGTTTTCAGTTCGCCCAGATCTACGCCGCACGCGCCCATTACCTTCGACGCATGTTCATCGTCGATCAGTGCGAGCAGCAGATGCTCGAGCGTTGCATATTCGTGCCGGCGCGAGGACGCAGCCTCGAGCGCCTTGTGGAGGGTGGCTTCGAGAGCGGAGGCGAAACTAGGCATTCGGATACAACTCCAGTCGGGCCGAAAGGGTGCTGAGCCCGTCTCCCACTATGTCGGGAGTGGAGGGCTCCGCATCAAGCGCCGCGGCCCTGCGCCGGAGGATCGTGGCATATCGCCCGAGTTCCGGTGCCTTGACGCTCATTTCTTAAATAGAGCGTGTGCGCTTGCGCGGTGGTGAACGGCGTGTTGAATCTTTTCTCGACATCGGACGATCTCGGTTTCGAGCAGGTGAATTCGGACCTCTAGTTCGGCAACCGAAAAAGGATCGAGGTCCTGCTTCGCCAGCTGGCCTGCCAGATCGTCGGATCGACGTGGAAGATTTTCGTCGGCGTCCATGCGAGGAAACGTTGACCCTGAGGGGGGCGATGTCAATAAGGCCCCGGAATTCCCCTTGGGTCAAAAAGCGACGAACCGAATGACAGCAGCCGAAATGATGCTGGCCATCGACCCCGATGCGCCGGGCGGGCCCGAAGTTCTTGTGCCGGTCGAACGACCGGTTCCCCAGCCCGGGGCGGGCGAGCTGCTGGTGCGAGTCGCGGCGGCGGGCGTCAACCGGCCGGAGGTGCTGCAGCGGCAGGGGAAATATCCGCCGCCGCCCGGTGCGCCCTCGATCCTTGGCATGGAGATCGCCGGTACTGTCGTCGCCCTCGGCGAGGGTGTGGACGACTCGATGCTCGGCAAGCGCGTCTGCGCGCTGATCGCGGGCGGCGCCTATGCCGAATATGCGGTAGCCCCGGCGGGCCAATGCCTGGACGTGCCGGACGCGCTGACCATGGTCGAAGCCGCGGCGTTCCCCGAGACGTTGTTCACCGTCTGGTCGAACCTGTTCGATCGGGGATGGGCGCAGCCGGGCGAGAGCGTGCTGGTCCATGGCGGCACCAGCGGCATCGGCACCATGGCGATCGCACTCGCCAAGCTGTTCGGCCTGACGATCCTGGTTACCGCCGGATCGGACGAAAAATGCGCGGCGGCGCGCGATCTCGGCGCGGATCTGGCGATCAACTACAAGACGCAGGACTTTGTCGAGGAAGTGAAGGCGTTCACCGGCGGCAAGGGCGTGGAGATCGTGATCGACATGGTCGGCGGCGATTATGTTGCGCGCAACCTCCAGTGCCTGGCCGAGGACGGGCGCCACGTCTCGATCGCGGTGCAGGGCGGCGCGACGGCGACGATTCCGCTGTGGGACGTGATGCGCCGCCGCCTCACGCTGACCGGCTCGACGCTGCGCCCGCGTTCGGTGGAGTTCAAGTCGCTGCTCGCCGACGAACTCCGCCGGACGGTGTGGCCGCTGGTCGAGGAGGGCAAGCTCAAGCCGCTCATCGACCGCACCTATCCGTTCGCGCAGGCGCCCGATGCGCACCGGCGCATGGAAGCCGGCGCGCATGTCGGCAAGATCGTGCTGACGATCGAGGCGCCGAGCGCCTGACCGGCGGTCAGGCGGCGCGGCGGTGTTGCAGCATCGCTTCGCGCGCCATCGGCTCCAGCACCTGCTCCTGAAAGGCGATGCGGCGCTCGGCCATGCGCAGCAGCTGCTGCACGGCGATGCGATAGCCCTGGGGGTCGCTGCGCACGGACGCCGTTGGCCATGCGGCGCGGTGCGCGATCATATGCTCGCGCCATTCCAGGTCCTGCTGCACCGTGCGGCGCGCCATGGCGTGGTGCACGCCGTCTTCGCTTTCCCGCAGGGGCGCCAGCAGCAGCGCCTCCTTCGCGAGGTGCAGCGCGCGCAGTGCCTGATCGGCATGGTTGCGGGCAAGGTCGAGCGCGGTGCCCGCGATGGCGGTCCTGGCCTCGGGAGCGAGCGCGCGGACGGCGGTGAGAACGTCTTGGGTACAGGTAGCAAGCGACGTGTTGGGCATCAGGGTCCTTCCTCCTGCCATTCTAGGCGGAGTTCAGTATCCTGCGGGTTGTTTTGGCGATGAAATGAGTCGCGCCAGCGCCGGATAGGCGATCTGTTCGGAATACAGCGCCCGCGCTTCCATGTTGCGCAGCATTTGCCGCAGGTCGGCTTGATAGCCCGCGGGATCCTCTGCCACCCGCGCCAGCGTCCAGCGCTGGTAGTGAACGAGGCCGGCCCGGCGGAGTTCGAGGTCCCGATCGACGCAGCAGCGGGCGATCGCCGCCAGCGCGGGATCGCCGCTGTCGCGCAGCGGCTGGAGGAGTAGCCGTTCTTGTTCGGCGAACAGCTGGTTGTGCGCGATGCCGATCTTCTTGCGCAGGTCGGCAAGCCGAGGCAGGTCGATCGGCGGTTCGGAAGCCCGCAGCACCTGCTCGATCAAGTCGAAGATATCGCGGGAAATGTCCTTCAGGCTCTGCATCGTCTCGTATCCACTCCTTCTCGCATTGTAGAGGCTTTGCAGGGGGCGTGCGGGCACGGACGGCGCCCGCTCCCTTCGCGCTGCGATGCCGCGGTTGCTCTGTGACAATCCGATGAAATCAAAACGATTCGATTTGTAACAATGTCGCGCCATAGGCGAGTCTCTGCATCAGGGTAGCTGCACGGGAACTCGGGCATGGCCACGATCACCAAGCTTTCGTTCGATGTCGCGGGTCTTGCCGACTTCCACGCGGCGACCCCGACGATTCCGGAACGGCCGATCGGCGCACGGCGCAAGTATCGCGCGATCTGGATTTCGGACGTGCATCTCGGCACGCGCGGATGCAATGCCGAAATGCTGATCGACTTCCTCGACCATGTCGACAGCGACATCATGTATCTGGTGGGCGACATCATCGACGGATGGGCGATGCAGAAACGCTTCTACTGGCCGGCTACGCACAACGACATCGTCTGGCGCGTGCTCAAGCGGGCGAAGCGCGGTACCGAGATCGTCTATATTCCGGGGAACCATGACGAGATGTTCCGCCAGTTCACCGGTCTCGATTTCGGCGGCGTGAAGATCAAGCGCCAGGCCATCCACACCACCGCCGACGGCCGCCGCCTGCTGGTGCTCCACGGCGACGAGTTCGACGCGATCACCATGTCGCACCGCTGGCTCGCGCATCTGGGCGATGCTGCCTACGAGATGATGATGACGCTCAACCGCTGGCTGAACCGGGTGCGCCGCTGGATGGGCCTGCCCTATTGGTCGCTTTCCAAATACGCCAAGCAGAAGGTGAAGAACGCGGTGTCCTTCATCTCCAAGTTCGAAGAGATCGTTGCCCGCGAGGCGGCGGCGCGCGGCGTCGACGGCGTGATCGCCGGCCATATCCACAAGGCGGAGATCCGCCCGATCGACGGTGTCGCATATTATAACGACGGCGATTGGGTAGAGGGTTGCACGGCGCTGGTGGAGCACTACGACGGCACCATGGAAATTCTCCACTGGGCCGACGAGATGGCAGCGCGCGAGTCGCAGCCGGAGTCCGAGGTCAGACTGGCGGCGGCGTGACGGCGGCAGGGGGGACCGAAGCCGTGCGTATCGCCATCGTGACCGATGCCTGGGAACCCCAGGTCAACGGCGTTGTCCGCACGCTCCAATCGGTGCGGCGGGTGCTGGAGAGTCAGGGCCATCAGGTGATGGTGGTTTCGCCCGATCGATTCTATTCGCTGCCGTGCCCCACCTATCCGGAAATCCGGCTGGCGATCACCAGCGTGGCGGCAGTGGGTGCGATGCTCGAGGAGTTCGCCCCCAATGCGATCCACCTCGCGACCGAAGGGCCACTCTGTGTCGCCGCGCGGCGCTGGTGCCTGCGCCAGAAACGGCCGTTCACCACCGCCTATCACACCCAGTTCCCCGACTATGTCTCGGCGCGCTCCGGCGTCCCCGCCGAATGGATCTGGCGCTATATCCGCTGGTTCCACACGCCGAGCGCGACGATCCTCGCCTCCACCGCCTCGATCCGCCAGTCGCTGGTCGATCACGGCCTGCCGCAGGTGCGGCACTGGGGCAGGGGTGTCGACCTCGCCAATTTCCACCCGGACCTGCCGCCGCACCCGCAGTTGGCGGGGCTGGCCGGGCCGGTGATGCTCTATGTCGGCCGCGTAGCGGTTGAAAAGAATCTCGAAGCGTTCCTGCGCGTCGATCGGCCGGGCACCAAGGTCGTGGTAGGCGACGGGCCGGCGCGGGCGATGCTCGAGGCCAAGTATCCCGATGCGCTGTTCCTGGGCGCGCAGTTCGGCACCGATCTTGCCGCCGCCTATGCCGGGGCGGACGTGTTCGTCTTCCCCAGCCGTACCGATACCTTCGGGCTGGTGATGATCGAGGCGCTGGCCTGCGGCACCCCTGTTGCCGCCTATCCGGTTACCGGGCCGGTGGACGTGCTGACGCCCGAGACCGGGGCGATGGACGAGGATCTGGGACTGGCGATCGACGCCGCGCTGACGCTCGATCGGACTGCCTGCGCCACCTATGGCCGCAGCTTCACCTGGGAGGCGAGCGCGCGGCAGTTCCTCACGGCGCTGGTGCCGATCGGCTGCGACAAGGCCGCCGCCTGAATCGCGGAAACGCTTGCCCCGGCGGGCAAGCTCCCCTACATCAAGACCATGTGTGGCCGCCCGTGATGGGCGGCCCTTATTGTTTCAAGTTCCGGAGATCCACCGTGGCCCAGCCGCTGATGCCGCACGCGACCGCTTCC
>JAIYAA010000203.1 GCA_027489295.1 Sphingomonadales bacterium
CGAACCGTCGATGCTCTTGTCGAGCGCATCGGCGAACTGCTTGATCGCTTCCCGCCCTGCGAATGTGCCAACTTCTTCCAGGCCGCTGGATATCAACGGTCAATGTGAAATTGCTCTAAGTTATCCGCGGCCTCAACAGGGGGAGCAGGTCACCCGGTGCGCAAGCAGGCCAGGAACGGGATGCTGTCGCCCGCCGCTTTCGAAGGGCAGCAGAGTTTGAAGGCGCAAGGCGTCTAGAAATCTAGGGACTGCTCAGCTGCCGAGAAGAATCTGGCCCATAGCTCCCTCCGCTGAGATGGCAATAAATCTACACCATCACATGCTGGGAACAAACACGTAGGCTCCTGTCAGGCAGTGACGGCGACAAGCAGTGTTCGCACCGATTCCAACCAACCCGCGTCCGGGGGGCGAACCACAACGTCACCAGCTTCAATCGCACCGCGCCAACTTGAAATTCGGCCTGCCAGCATCGCTGCGTCCGCATCGGCCGGGAAATACCAAACTCCCTTGGTTTGGTGGACTCTAAACACCGGTATGTCCCGTGCCATGACCGGCTTGCCGTGGCCCAGAGCTTCAATCAGGGGCAGGCCGAAACCCTCTGCTTTCGAGGCGATGATTACGCCCTCGCTCGCACGGAACAATTGGATCAGTGCGTTGTCGTCGACATCGTCCAGCCAGATCAATCGGCGGCCCAACTCTGGGTGTGACGTAATCTCTGCACATAGAGAGTCTACTTGCCACCCGCGGCGCCCAACGAGCACAAGCAGTTGATCAAACCCACTTGCCCACAAGATTTCGAATGCGCGTAGAAGGTCCGCATGGCCTTTGCGCGGTTCGAGTGTGCCTACTTTTAGAAAGAACCGCTTGCCGCTCAGGATATGCGCCCACGGCGAAACGCAGTCGCGGCTTTTCGGTGCGTGATGCGGTGCTTCGCTGAGATCATAGCCCATCGGCAGTACGCAGGTCCGATACTCGTCTGACTGCAGGCCATGTTGTGCCAAAGTGGACACGAGATCCGCTTCCGTCTGCGTCGAATTGCAGAGGAACCCGTCGCCGAGCGATGCGATACTTTCAAGCCAGATCGCATATCGCAAGACTGTATTGCGGGAGAACCACTCCGGCCGATGTGCGGGCAGTAGGTCGTGAACCAAGAACCAAATCCGGGCACCATCCCGCCGGAAGCGCGCGATTTGCGACCGGTGCCAGCGGACTTGATTCAACGAATAGTCGAGACCCAGAAAGACGTCGCCTGCTTGTGGCCGAATTGGGATGACATTATGCTCGGACTGACGCGCTGGTTCGTCTCCATCAGGCCATTTGATCGGGTGATATGGCCGGTTTCGCGTCGCAGCGACGAATTGAATGTTCCATCCCACCGGCTGCGCGCGTGCGAGTGTTAGCGCCAGCGCACGGACGACGCGCTGAATGCCCGTTCCAGCATCGTCGATGCTGATCACTGCCACGTCGATGAAAAGCGTCCGCTTTGATTTAAAAGGCTCGGATGCGGTGTGCTCAATGCGGCGCGGCTCCCGCCGCGAACGAGTGGCACGCGATGTTACCCGCCGGTACAAGCGGTGCAACGGCAGGTCGAGCAGCGCTCGCATCCGTTCGACAACCTTCACCATTGGTGGCGCGTCACGAAAAGGAGAACGCGGACCCGCGTCATATGTTCGGAAACTGATATCCCTCGACATGCATTGCGTCGAGGTGCGCCTGATATGCCGTATCGAAGTCGTCGAAGAACTTTAAATGACCGAGGTGCAAGACAGCGAACCTTTGGCAATGTTCACGAACATAGTTGATGTCGTGCGAAACGATCAGCATTGCACGGTCCGCCCGGCGCTCGAAAAGCTCGATCTGACACTTTTCATGAAATCGAACATCACCAACAGCGCTTATTTCATCGATGAGGTAGCAGTCAAACTCAATGATCATAGAAATGGCGAACGCTAGCCGCGCACGCATCCCCGATGAATAGGAGCTCACTGGTTCACGAAGGTAGGTGCCAAGCTCGGCAAACTGCTCAACGAAATCGAGGTTCTTACGAAAATCCTGATTGTAAATTCGGCTTATGAAACGAAGGTTGTCCTGACCAGTCAAACCGTCCTGAAAAGCGCCGCCAAACGCCAACGGCCAGGAGACGGACATGCCGTGTTCGACGGTACCGGAGTTCGGGTTTTCGGCGCCACTGACGAGGCGAATGAGAGTGGATTTGCCTGCCCCGTTGCGCCCCATTACGCCAAGCTTTTCGCCACGGTCGAGAGTAAAGGACACGTGATTTAGGATCACCCGATCGCCTTGTCGGGTGGGATAGGATTTAACGACATCGTTGAAACGAATCATTGGGGCGTAATCTTGCGAGCCACGTCGGCGACTTGGACAAGTGCGGCGAAGGTTAATACCAAGCAGCAGGTTAGCATATACGGTAAATCATAATGCGCGCGAACAAGATGGCCAAAATATCCTTCGCGTAAAATCTCCACGCCATTTACCATCGGTATGTAAAGAACCAGCTTCTGCGCTGCGGGTGGCAGTGCGTCTACCATGAATACGGCGCCCGACAACGGGAACAAGAGATAAGACAGGGGGTGCCAGATCTTGTCGACCAGCTCACTTTTCTCGGATAGGGCGCCCAAAAACATAGCTAGTGCCATGCCGAACCACGCGATCAGCATCCATCCTTCGATGACCGTCAAAATGTCTACAGGAGGACTGAGCCACCCCAAATAGACATAAAACAGCGACAACGCTATGAAAGAGATTGTCGCTCCGGCGAATTCCAGTAAAAGTCGTGACAAAAAAATGTCCAAAGAGCGAACATTTCTATGGTACATTAGGGATCTATTTGTAGCGATGGCGTGAATGCATCGCGCTGGCATGTTTCTCCATAGAAGAACGCTGGAGTACCCAGTCAATGCAAACGCAACGATCGGAAGATTGGAGCCGTGGACTGCTTTGCTCAGCGTCCACAAAATGGTGACGCCAGTAGTGAACGTCATCGGCTCAACGAACAGCCACAGGAAACCGATATTGTGACGGCCATAACGCGTGAGAATTTCACGCATCAAAAGCGCGTATACCACGCGTCCCTGAACGGCAGCGCCTCGACTTAGCCGGTTGAGCGAAGCACGCACCACCTTAATCCCGATGTTCCAATAAGCCGGCCAGCAGCAAGGAGAGGACACCCCATAGGATTAGGCCGAGAGCAAACACCGAAAAGATGCCGCGGAGCCGGCGCGGCTCAAGAGGGTAGTCCGGCAGGTTTGGCTGGACCACGCGCTCAACATAGGCGTGCTTCCGCCGCGCCTCGCTGCGTGCCTCCTCGAACGAAGCCATCGCGCTCGCAAGCTGCTTCTCTGCGAACTGGTTTTCGACGGCAAGCCGCTGGTACTCGACAGCGGAGGCTGCCAGCGAGCCCTTGCTGCCGGCGACAGCGCCTAACTGTCTTGCGATCTCGCGCTCCAGGCCTTTGGCACGCGTTTCCAGAACGGGGATTTGGGGGCTTTGGGGGGCTAGCGTCCGCAATTCTAGCAGCTGCGTCTTTGTTGTGATTACACCGTCCTGCAGCTTGGAAATCATCTGCATCTGAACGCCCGCTTGCTTTTCGGGATCGATCACGCCTTCCTTATCACGATATCGTGCAAGCGCTGCGGCCGCATCCTTGGCCTTTTCCTTCGCGCGACTGACTTCATTCTCGGCGAGACTGATAAGGTCGCGGCGGCCGCGTTCGCTCATGCGATTGACCGTTTCCTCGGCCATCTCGAGCAACTGCTCATTAAACCGCTGGGCGTCTCGCGCATCGAATGCCTGCGTACTCAGCGTCGTGATGGAACTGGCAGTGTCGTATTCGACTTTCACCCGGTCTTCATAGTATTTGTATAAGGCTTCAAAAGATCCATCGTGACCGAAGCCGTTGAATTGATTGAAGATGGAGACCGACGGCGTGGTGAACGCGCGCTGAAAAGCGTTGCCGCGATTAATAGCCCGAAGGGCGTCGCGAGATGTAAGATAATCCTTTGTTGCGTAAATCTCGTCACCAGAAGTGGAAAGTCCAGAGCTTTTCACAAGGAGGCCCAGGCCGCTCACGGCAGGCTTATCGGGGCTTCGAACCACGAATCTCGACTCCGAGATGTAAACATCAGAAGCAAGAACTTCATAGTAGAGTACTGCGCATGCGGTTGGCGCCGCCACTGTCAACCAGAATAATGGCGGCAGCCGGAGTAATCTTGAAAGCACCGGTTTTACTTTTCCTAGAGGAGCGGGGTGGGGGGCGCCAGAAGCTTCGTCGGTTCCGCGCGTCGAGCGGTGGTTTGGCTGATCATCGACGTAGCGATTGCCAGTGGGCTCGATGACGTCGATCCCGGCAACGTCTTTAGATGTCAAAGGTAGGCTTGTATCTGCGACGGCTGTTCGCTCGCCCGTCACGATGTTGATTGTGTCCTGCCAGACGATCGCCTGCGCTTCGTCCGTCACCGTAACGCCCAGTGCTACTGTCGGCGGTGTGTCCGGATCGTCGATGTAGGCGACAACACTGTTAAATTCTGTCGCGAAAAGCGCCTTCAGCTGCGCTAGCGTGCCTGCACCCGTTACGCACGGGCTGTCGTTGCTATGAATCTCTACGCCACTCGTGCCGGCCTCCGCGTGCAGCGTGCCATGGCTAGCATGGAGCTGCACGACGAGCAGGCCGCCGCCAACGTCGACATCATTCAGTACGATATACCCTTTGATGTCGATCGTCATTCTTCGCCACTGTTCACAGGAATGGGAAATTAAATCAGTCTGGTCAGGAGGGCTCGGCACTGGTGCCGTGTGCCACTTCGAATGTAAGCGCCTGCATGACGGAATGTCACGGCTGACTGCCGTGGCGCGGCTACCGGCTGCCTCCCTCGTCATGGCTGCATCTGATGCCGTCGGCTTCCTTCCTAGGCGGAGTAGCGATCCTCGCGACATTGTTGCATGCAATTCGCGCATTCACGAGCATGGGTGGCTTCAGAAGCCTGCCGCCTTGACGGTAACAAGCGGATAAATTGCGGTTCCGATGATGTTAACGAATTTCTGAAGATCGGCCGACGGAGCACTCGATACAAAGACGACGTCATGGTCGCGCATGATGAAGTGTTGTGCAGCAAAGAACGTCACGGGATTTCGCATATCAACCTGATATATGACAGGAATTTTCCCAGCTGGACTGGGCTGGATGGACTTGATGGCTGAAGGGTCAAGAGCGGCAGGTTCCTCAAGTCGGAAAATAAAGATTCCGTGCGGATTTGCCTTGTCATCGCGGATGCCGCCGATGCGGCCCAAAGCTTGCGCGAGCGATATGCCCTGAGCCTCAAACTTGACTTCTTCGTTCTTGCCTGCTGCGCCTAGAACCGTGAAGCTTCTGGACTGGTAGTACACTGTTACGATATCGCCAGGTCGCAAGTAGACGTTCTGTCGGGCGTCACGGATGACGCTCTCCAGCGGCATGCCGACGACTGTGCTACCTCGTGTGATCTGCACGGAGACCTTGTCGACAGCTTCGCGGGTGCCCCCGCTCGCCGCCAGAGCATCAAGCAGGCGCTCGCCGCGAGGCGTTAGCGCCATACGGGTACTTCTGGTGACCTCGCCGGCCACGGTGACGGCCGACGTGCCGTTTTCACCGATGCCGACCAAGACCTGTGGGCTGTGCGCTTTGCCTACCAGGCGTGCGGCGATGTCTCGGCCAAGCTGCTGCGGGGTGCGACCTGCCGCCTGTAAACGGCCAGCGAAGGGAACGTCGATCGCGCCATCGATCGACACTTGGAGCGGAGGCAAGGTGCTGCTGCGCTGGGGCGATCCGGCCGCCAGGCTGCTGCCATCTAGCGCTCCCGCGCCAAACAGGACCGCGGGAGGCGCTTCGAAGACCGCGATGTTCAGTATATCTCCAGAGCCGATCACCGTACCGAAGGGCTGCCCTTGTCCTAGTAGCTCGACGAAGCCCGCGGTCTGGTTCGCCAGACTCGCTCGCGCCGCGGTCGCCTCGTTGACCTCGACAAGAACCGCCCCGGATGCCCCGTCTTGAGCAACCCTTTTGATATGTTTCGTCGATGGTCCATCTGCTCCGAAGAACACCCCGCCCCCGCAGCTTGAGAGGGATAGAATCATCGTTCCGGCGAGAACGCCGGAAAGAGAAAACTTCACTGTTTGCTGAAGGACTGGCCGCAAAGCTGCGTGCATGAAGGAACCTTGTTTTTGCGGGGGGCATTCCGCGTCAATCGCCCGCAGCCATATAGTCAGGGCCGGCACGCCGCAAGACTGCAAGCGACGGGCCGGACCTGTGTGTGTCGGGATTGTCACGCCCGGTCCGGATCTTACGCATGGCATTGATCAGGCGTTTATCTGGAAAGTTGGTACAGCCACTTCCCGTCAAAGATGATTTCCTTCAGCCCGTCAACCGTGTCGCGCCAGCGGCGAGGTCGCACCGGCATGGGCATGGCTGTCGCGTCCGATGACCGTTCGGCCAACCATTGTTGCGCGGTATCCGCGATCGCTGCAGGGTCCTGCCGGTCGGGGAAAAACATTGCGTTGCCGTGCGTCACCTCACGGAAAACCGGAATGTCGCGCGCGAGAACCGGAAGGCCATGCTGCGCGGCTTCCACCAGGGGGAGGCCAAAGCCCTCCGCCTCGGATGCGGCGATAAGGCAATCGCTTTGCGCGAAAATGCGATCCAGATACTCGTCGGTGATTCCGTGGAGCCAGAATAGCCGCCGGCCATATTCCGAGTGCCCGCGCAATTCGGCATCGAATTTCCCCATCTTCCAACCCCAGCGACCAACGATCGCTAGATTGGCGTCAATGCCTTGCTTCCAAAGCAACTCGAATGCCGCAAGCGTCTGTCGATGACCCTTTCGGGGCTCGAGGGTCCCGAGCATCAGCAGCGTCGGTCGTGCGCCCAGTTCCGCAAGGACGGAGGCGGCGCTCTCGGGTAGCCCAAGGCTGGGAGCCGATCGTGCTATGTCTGTTCCCAAGTGGGAAAATCCGATCCGGTAGGGTCGATGGCCCTCCTGCAGGCGCGGGAGGACAAATGCGCGCACGTCATCGGCGACAGCCTTGGACGAGCATAGCACGCCGTCAGCGGTTGCTACGGTGTCCATCAACTCGCGAAACTCTTCCACGCCGCCTGCGGAAAACCATTCGGGCCGCTGCAGGGGGATGAGGTCGTGCACGAAGAAGTACACCTGCACGCCCATGTCGCGCAGATATCTTATATACTGTCGATGGTTGATGGCCATGCGCGGGGCCAAGTCGAGGAAAAGCAGGACGTCGCCAGGCTTGAACGCGACATAATCATCGGCGAACGGCGCATCGCGCCCCAATGCCTTGCGCTTGTACCCGTTCGCCCGATAGAAGTTTTCATGGTCGGTCTTCGCGTATACGAGCTCGACATCGTACCCGAGCGGTGGGAGATCCAACATCTCCGTGGCCACGGCGCGCGTCACCCGCTGGATTCCTGAACGGTCATCCTGTTGGACTACCGAACTGACATCGAGATAGAAGGTCGGCTTGCCCGCGGGGGGGAGGCTCTCATCGAGCATACGCGCCAAAGACGACAGTTGGTCGCCATCGAGCGCCGGTACGAAAGGCCGCATGGCGTTGATTGCTTTCCGGATCGGCTCTCCCGCATAGCCCGATGGTTTGATTGTTCGTGACTCGAGAGCGTCCTGACAGATTGCCAGAAACTCTTTCGCCGCCTTTGCCCATGAAAACTGCCGGGCGCGAGCAACACCTGCTTCGCGCAGGCGCGACCGGAAACTCTGGTCTTCAAAGACCTGCTGGATTTTCTGCGAAATTGCTTGGACGTCATAAGGATCGAACAATGCTTCTGGGTTCGCGATGACTTCCGCGACTCCAGATTGGTTGGATCCGATAACAGCTGCTCCGCAGGCCATGGCTTCGAGCGCCGGGAGGCCAAACCCTTCAAATGTAGAGGGAAAGACGAAACAGACGCTGCCAGCTAGGAGCGCCGGCAGATCTTCGTCTGCGATAAAGCCCGGCGTCAGAACCTTATTTCCATTTAGTCCCAGAGCGGCGACCTTGCTTGCCAATTCATTGTGTGAATCGCCATATGGGTCATATTTGAAAGAGCGACCGCCAAGTACAAGAGATAGATTTTCCTTAGTTTTCTTGCTGAGTATACTATATCCCTCCAAAAGACGGGGAATATTTTTGCAAGGATCTCCACCCCCAAAATAGAAAACGTAATCACCCTCTATGCCATACTTGGCACGCACAGCCGAAATCTCATCTGGATAAATTCCGGGTCGGAATACATGCGTATCGAACCCTGAATGAATGACGCGAATCTTGTCCTCTGATAGCCCGAGAATATCCAGCATATCTTGCTTTGTTGCTTCGGAAACGGTTAAGACAACATCGCTGTCCGCCGCATAACGCACCTTTTCTTCGTACCAATCTCGTACGTTTGTATCCGATAGAAGTTCTTCTTCGAAATGATACGGGATTAGGTCATGTAGCGTCGTGAGATAGACGGCATCCGATTCACCTGTCCTTACGCAGGTGATCGACGGGTCGGAAAATCCTTCTTGAAGGTTCGGGGAAAAAATGATGTCGGGCTGAAAGGAGTTGAGGAACGTTTGCCAGGCGATTTCCGCGACGCGGATAACCTCTGGCTTGGGTCGATCAATCTGACGCCCGACCGCGAATTGGGTCCGCAGGTGATTGCGGAACACGACCATGCGTTCAGCGGGGACCCGGCCCGAAAATTCCTGGCGCAGGCGCTCGATCGAGCCACCCAACGCGCCGTTGAATGCTAGAAAGATTTCAGCGCCATGGTCGAGATCAAATAGTGCGTGCACCAGATTGTTGGTGTAGCGTCCGACGCCCCGAGTTGCGGAGAATGGCGATTGGCACGCCTGCATGTCGATAATAATGCGCACGCCTTAACCCCTCAACTCGTTGAAAATTTCTATTCCGCGCGGTGACAGCCAACTGGCGGCTTCGTTGGCTTCGACTTGGGAATGTCGCAAGCGCTGCTCGCGCAGTGCTGCCTCGTTTGCGGCGATTTGAACGAGCTCGCTACAGCGCGCCTCTAGGCTCCAGATCCGCTTGAGGGTCTCATCCGAACGGCGCGCCCATCCGGTGCGGCTAAGCCAGCGGCCGGCGTAACTGTGGTCGATCAACCACTGCCATATGATCGCTCTTCGCAATCCGGTGACGCGTACGCCGAGCCGCCGGGCTTCGCTCGATCTGGCCATTCCCCGCACGACACGCAGACGCGACCGTCCCCTCTGCAGCATGTTGATGTGGTGCAGATAGCCTTCCTCATCCGGTTCGCGTCCAAGGATGAGATGGTAGCAATTAAGTACGAATTGCTCATCAGTACATTCAAATAAAGCATTGAGCTGCATCAGTCGAGAGCCCCTTCGATTTCTGATTCAGGATGCTGATTCTCTATGGAGCTGCCGGCGTAGAGGCGCTCAAGTTCAGACCATGCCATGGATACGCTAATTTCCGTCAGGCATCGAACTTCAAATCGACAGTCCTTGCGCAAATTTATGTGGCAGTACGAGCATGGAGTCTGCGAATGAACGATTGACACATTGGGGCCGACCGGCTGCCACACACGCGGGTCGCTCACGCCCGCATAAATACAAAGTGTAGGGGTTCCGAGCAGGGCTGCAAGATGGCCGCTGCCGGTGTCGTTTCCGACAAAGAGAGCTGCCCCGTTGATTACAGCTGCTAGATCGGTCAGGGCGCCGCCCGTTATGTCCGCGCAGTCTTCATCGCTGAATTGCGCGGCGATAGCAGCATTGACCTCTCGTTCCCCCTTGGATCCGACCAGCACGAGGCCGACCTTCCACGTATCGAGCGCCTTGCGCATGAGTGCTGTGAAGTTTTCGGCATCCCACGTGCGGTTTGGCGATCCTGCACCTGGTGCGAAGATCACGTAAGGACGCTCTTGAAATGGCAGAACGACATCCGTCTTGATCAGCTTGCGAATCGGGTGCGCGGAGGGCGGCAACAGCGTCTCCACGACTATCGCTGCCAAGGCTACCAGCCGTGACTCCGCGTGCATCTGATCGCGATGCTCAGCAGGCACTTCGAGAAGGAAGAGGTCGAGGGGGGGCGTCAGTGGTGCCGAGCTATAAGGAGATGCAAATCCCGCCCGCAGCGTGCTTTCAATTCGAGACAGAATAGGCCGTGTGTCGGCGTCGTGCCGCAAATCGATCGCAAGATCAAAGGCGCCGAGCCCTAGCTCCCTGATACCATCGCATCGTGAGGCCCAATCCTTCGAATCCCAATCAAACTCCTCTTCTCCGGTTTTTGCGGTGAAAAAGCTGTAGGCGCGGACGTCATCGAAGATGCCGAGTTGCTTGGCGAGGGTTACATTCCACGGCCCGCACACGAGCGTGATATGCGCTTGAGGCCACGCCTCCCGCAACATAACCATGGCACGCACGCTGGTGAAGAAGTCGCCTATATGGTCCAGTTTGAGCAGCAGGATGCGCCGGATTGGCAGCGTGCCCGCCCACGCCTTTGCCGAGATGGCGACGTTGCCCGTGATTTTATCCGATTCCCCGGTCGCTGCTGGCGTCTTGGCCAATGCCGCGACGCCCAATTGGCCCGCGTCCGCGCTTTCGGGCATGAAGCCTTCCGCTAACTTCACTCCCAAAGGCAGCTGTCGGAATTCGGAAAAACTTCCCTCGATCCGGGCTAGTGCATCACGCACGCTCCGTATTTCTCCGCTGCGCTGAGAAGGGAATACGAAGCGGCGTAGCAATGGAATTTTGGACAATGAAGATTGGGCGATCGCCCGATCGATCTCGGCCAGATCGGCGTGTACCGTGCGGCCCTCGTCGGAAGTCCTAAGTTCGCGCAGCACCGCTTGTCGACTGCGGCCATCCCGCAACAATGCCGAATAAGAAGATAGACCGTCTTCGTCCGCATTGCGCCGTAAGATAGTTCGATAAGCAAGCTTGATGAAGGCAAGATCTTCTAGTCGGGAAAGCTCGTCCAGGATATAGGGATTGATCCCGCGATCGATGACGTTCCGCAGTACGGCCGGTATGGGCCGCTGCTTTTCTCGCGCTTCTCCCGATCCGGAGATCTCCTGGAGAACACCGGACCGGCCGAAGCCGTCCCGAAGCTTTTGTAGGTAGCTACGCCGGCCGTCAGCGTCGATCTCGCGTCCCAGAAAAAGCCAATAAACGGCCTGCAAGAAGCGCAGATCATCCTTGGCGAACAGCGCTCTTAGAAAAAGATTGCTGTCCCGATCAAACGGTGCCGCTCTTACCACAAAAAATCCTCAAACCTGTATCGCCACAACCGTGACATCGCTTCCCGTTGATACGATAGCAAGACACATGGAATTGTCTGCGCTTTGAACAAGAATGTTCAGCACATGTATGCGATTATGAATTAGGCCAATTGCCACGACGGTGGCGTGATCTTCTCGATAACGAGCTCAATTTCATAAGCGCCGGACGAGTGGGAATCCGGGCCGATAGAATAGTCGAAATCAGTATCGTTCTCGCAAAGATGGCGCACGCGATATGAGTTCACCACCAATGACTGCTCGAAAGAGGCTAGGAACGTCGATGGTGTGTACATCCGCTTGTGGTCTGCATTCCAGCGCGATGGCAGAGAAACTCGTTTTTCATACAGCGCTTGGCTCGGGACCATGCAAACGATGAAGCCGCCAACTTTCAGTACTCGGAACCAGTCGCGAATAGCGGCATGATCGTCTGGGATGTGCTCCAGGCAGTGACTGGAGAACACGGTGTCCACCGAGCCGTCGTCAAACGGGAGCGTGATGCCATCATAACCGGGATAATCCAAATCGATACCAATTGCGCCTTGGATCGCCGTCTTGCGCTCGGGGTTTTCATACCCGGTGAAGCCAACGTCTAGAACAACCGATCCACGGCAATAGCGATCTAGAAATCCCGAAAGGAGGCGCTGGCGGTACGATCTTCCCGCCTCGCCAGGAGGGCTATAATCCGACGGGAAGGCTGAGCGAAGGCCCTCGGGGCCTTCACGCTCGACGACGAACTGCCGCACCCTCGCCATCTCGCGCTCGCGGTATTCGGGCGATGACAGAAATGTTTCGAGGAGCGTGTCTATTGGAGTGCCCTCTCGATGCCGCTGGGCGTGGGCTTTCAGCCCATCCGGGTCTGGCTCGCGCCCCAGTATCGCGCGATACAAAGCCGTAACGAATTTCGTGGACTCGTCCGAAAATGTCAAATTGGAAGCATCCGTTGTATTCGAATTCATGCGAATTTCGCTCCTTCGCCGGCCGGTATAGCGGAGGGTGCCGGAAAGCGAAACCTCGTTCCGGCATTTGCTGCAAGCAGTGCCTCAGATGAAGTTTGATCCCTCTGAGTAGGGCCTTGCCGATCGCGAGAACAAAATTGCTATGAAAGATAGGTCACTGTACTCCCCATGTCAAAGGCGGTTATGTGTAAGCTTATTCTGAATACGTAGGCAATAAAACGTGCCATGTATATTTGCGTGATATGGGACCTATGTGACTTATTAATTGGCCTCATTAAACATATGTTGAAGTAAACTAAATGCCGAGTTGCGGAACCTGTAGTGAGCAGCCCCTAGATTTCTGGACGCCTTGGATCCTAATTTTGAGACAGGAGGCGACGATGGGGAAGCCCAATTTCAGCGATGAGTTCAAGCGTGATGCGGTGGCCCAGATTACCGAGC
>JAIYAA010000406.1 GCA_027489295.1 Sphingomonadales bacterium
CGCCACAGGATCGCGGTGAAGCCGTCGCAGGCGGGATAGGCCCAGCCGCTCGCCGCAAACAGCGTCCGCCCCGCCGCCAACGCCAGCAGCAGCACCGCGGCATAGCCGGTCATCCGCGCCTGCGCACCGGCATCGCCGCGCCACCAGCGCACCGCAATCGCGATCCCGCCCGCCGCCAGCAGCGGCGCGGTCTCCAGCCCGATCACCAGCGACAGCATCGTCGCCAGCCCCGCGACCGCGCCGCCCTGCAGCGATCCCGGCCCCAGCGTCGCCCACAGCAGCGCCAGGACCAGCGCCATCTGGAGATTGTGATGGTCGATCCGCCCGGGAAAGAAGAGCGTCGTCGCGGGGAAGGCGAGCGCGGCGATCACCACCGCCGTGGTGCCGGAAATCCCCAGCCGCCGCGCAATGGCCGCGACCAGCAACAGCACGACCGCGAACCAGACGATCGGCACCACCGCGACCGCCGCGACGGTCGCGGCCTGGCTTCCGAGCATCGGCGCGAGCAGGAGGATCAAGCCCGCCGGCAGCAGATCCGCGACGCGCGACCAGTGCATCTGCAGCCCCGGCGGGGGCCCCAGACGATGCTGGGCGAGATCGGCGAAGGGCTGCCCGCCCAGCCAGTCGCGGACCTGCTGGAGGCGCATGCCGTCATCGGTATCGGGCAGCCGCAGCGCGGCGAGCGGCACGTGATCGCGGACGATCCAGGCGAGCCCGAGCAGCAACGCGAGCGCCAGCGCGACGCTCGAATCGCGCGCGGCGTGGCTAGGCTGGCCCGGTCCCATGCGACCGGGCTACGCCACCATGGTTAATGCCCGGTTGCACCCCGGCTCCGGCGCTATCCGCTGTTGCGCAGCGCCGTGGCGATCGCATTGATCGACAGCAGGATTCCCTCGCCGATCCGGGGATCGTCCTCGCCCGCGC
Organism: Sphingomonadales bacterium; assembly: GCA_027489295.1. The sequence goes on from JAIYAA010000406.1 coordinate 925, forward strand.
GGTGGCGCTTCATCAGCTCGATCTGGAGCAGGTTGAGCGGCTCGATATAGGGGAGCCGCAGCCGGATCGAGGTCTCCAGCGGCGGGTGCTTTTCCAGGAGGCGCGTCTGGCGCGTCACCTGGAGCAGCGCGTCGTGCGTCTGCTGCCAGCCGCCCTGGATCCGCCCGAAGATGCCGTCGCGCAGCTCGGTATCCTCGACCAGCGCCGCATAATAGCTGGCGATGCCCATGTCGGACTTGGCGAGCACCTGCTCCATATTGTCCAGCGTCGCGCGGAACAGCGGCCAGGCGCTCGCCATCTCCCGGAGCAGGCCCTTGTCCTCGAACGCATCGAGCGCGGCGCCGACGCCGTACCAGCCCGGCAGCATCACGCGCGCCTGCGCCCAGCTGAACACCCAGGGAATCGCGCGCAGATCCTCGATCGCGTCGCTCTTCTTGCGGCTGGCCGGGCGCGAGCCGATCTTGAGGCCGGCGATCTCGGCGATCGGCGTCATCTGGCGGAAGAAGGTGGTGAAGCCCGGCGTCTCGTAAACCAGCCCGCGATAGGTGCGGAATGCGGTCTCGGAGATGCGGTCCATCGCCGCGGCAAACCGCTCGGCATCGGCGGGCGCGAGTTGCTCCGGCTCCAGGCTGGCGAGCAGCGTCGCCGAGGCCATGGCTTCAAGATTGGTCATCGCGCTTTCGAGGCTGCCATATTTGGCGGCGATCACCTCGCCCTGCTCGGTGATGCGGATGCGGCCCTGCACCGTGCCCGGCGGCTGGGCGAGGATCGCCGAGAAGCTGGAGCCGCCGCCGCGCCCGACCGCGCCGCCGCGGCCATGGAACAGCTGCATCGCGAGGCCTGCCTGCTCGAACACCGGCTTGAGCGCGGTCGAGCCGCGGCTGAGCTGCCAGGTGGATGTGAGATAGCCGCCGTCCTTGTTCGAATCGGAATAGCCGATCATCACTTCCTGGTGCCCGCGCGCCGCGGCGATGGCGGCGACCTCGGGCAGGCCCAGCCACGCCTCCATGATCGGCGGCGCGGCTTCCAAGTCGGCGATCGTCTCGAACAGCGGAATCGCCATGATGTGCGCCTGCGGCGTCTCGCCCGGCACGTAGAGCCCGGCTTCCTTGAGCAGGATGTGCACCTCGAGCAGGTCCGAGACCGACTGCGCCATCGAGACGATATAGTGGCGGATGCAGTCGCGACCGTAGCGCGCATGGGCGGCGGCGGCTTCGCGCACGATCGCGAGTTCGGAGGCGGTTTCCTCCGAATAGACGGCATAGGGGCTGGTCAGCGGCCGGGCATTGGCCAGCTCGCGGCGCAGCAAGTCGATGCGCGCCGGCTCGTCGAGCGCGGCATAGTCGTCGCAGACGCCGGCGGACCGGAGCAGCTCCGCCACCACCCGCTCGTGGATCGCGCTGTTCTGGCGCATGTCGAGCGTGGCGAGGTGGAAGCCGAAGGTCTCGACCGCACGGATCAGCCGGCCGAGCGCGCCGCCGGTCGCCAGCGGCCCGCCATCGGCCAGCCCGCGCGCGATCGCCACCAGATCCTCGCGAAACTCGGCAGGATGGCCGTATGGCGCCGCCGGGATCGGCGAGGGTCGGCCCGGGCGCTTGCCGATCAGCTTCTCGTGCGTCGCCGAAAGCCGCGCATAGATGCCGGTCAGCGCGCGCCGATAGGGTTCGTCGCTGCGGCTGGTGCCGGTGTCGCCGCTCGCTTCGGCGAGCTTGAGAACCGCCTCGGGCACCGCCGCATGCTCGGTCGAGATCGACAGCTCGGCGCCGAGCGCGTGGACCGATTCGAGATAATGATCGAGCACCGTCTCCGCCGCGCGGGCGAGTGCGAAGCGCATCGACTCGGCGGTAACGAAGGGATTGCCGTCGCGATCGCCGCCGATCCAGCTGCCTGGGCGCAGGAAGCTCGGCGCGCGATCGCCCAGCGCGCGGTCCCAACGGGCATAAAGCGCGGGCAACACCGGCAGGAACACGTCGCGGAAATAGGAAAGGGCGGTCTCGACCTCATCGGGCACGCCCAGCTTTTCGCGGCGCAGCACGCGGGTCTGCCAGAGCAGCGCGATCTGGCGGAGAATCGCCTCCTCCACCTGGTCGCCGTCGGCGGTCTCGGTCACATCCTGGTCGCGCAGCCGCATCAGCTCGGCGATGCGGTTCTTGTGGTCGATCATCGACTTGCGCCGCACCTCGGTGGGGTGGGCGGTCAGTACCGGGCTGACCAGCGCATGGTCGAGCAGCGCCATCACCGGTTCGCGGCCGATGCCGGCCTTGGCCAGCCGCTCCAGCGCCGCGGCGACATCGGCATCCTTCTCGGTCGCGACGCCCTGGCGGTCTTCCGCCAAATTGGCGAGCATCGAGAACAGCATGAAGCCGCGCACGAAATCGAGCGTCTCGTCCAGGCTCAGCCGGTCGAGCCCGGAATCGATCGCCCCCGCGCCCGCCACGCCACGATGCCGGTCGACCGAGGTCGCGCGGATATATTCGATCCGCTTGAACAGTTCCTCACCGCCATAGGCACGAATGACGTCGCCCAGCAGCCGCCCAAGAAAGCGGATATCGGGGTTGTTGGTGATTGCGATGCTGGCCATGGCCGCGATTGCTGCACTGCAAAGCGAACGCGGTCAACTTGTTCGCGCTACCAGAGTACCTAGCTTAAGCGCATGGATTTAGTTGCATTTGCAACCCACAGCGTACGGCGCGCGATGATCGGCCAGATCCGGGCGGTGTTCAACGATTCCGCGCGCGGCGAAACGCCGGTGCAGCGCAGTGCCGATGGCCTGTTCGGGCCCGAATCGGTGGTGTGGCGCGTGCATGGCGACGTGACCACGATGATGGTCGGCGGCGTCACCGCGCTGCTGCTGCAGATGCTCCACCCGGCGGTGCTGGCAGGGGTGTGGGATCATTCGAAGTTCCGCCACGACATGCTCGGCCGCCTGCGCCGCACCGCCCGCTTCATCGCGCAGACCAGCTATGCCGAGCGCGGCGAGGCGGAGGCCGCGATCGCGCGGGTGCGCGGCATCCATCATCACGTCCAGGGCATCCTGCCCGACGGCACGCCCTACCGCGCCGACGATCCCGCGCTGCTCGCCTGGGTGCACGTGACCGAGGCAGTGAGCTTCCTCGATGCCTGGATCCGCTATGCCGAACCGGACATGTCGCATGCCGACCAGGACCGCTATTTCGCCGAGTTCGCGCAGGTGGCAGAGGCGCTGGGGGCGGAGCCGGTGCCCCGCAGCCGCGGCGAGGCGATGGCGCTGATCGCGGCGACGCGCAGCGCGCTCCGCTACGACGCGCGCACCCGCGAGGTCGCGCGGCTGCTGCTCGACCAGCCGGCGCCGAATCTCGCCACCAAGCCGTTCCAGGCGATGACCTTCGCCGCCGCGATCGACCTGCTGCCAGGCTGGGCGCGGCAGATGCACGGTCTTTCGACGCCGGCCCTTGCGGC
>JAIYAA010000115.1 GCA_027489295.1 Sphingomonadales bacterium
CTGGCGTCGATGCGCCCTATGATCTCGCCGTCTACCAGCGCGAGGCGGCGCTGTTCGTCGAATGGTATTGCCCGGCCGTGGGGCTGGAGGTGGACGCCGCCGGCTATCGCGACGCCTGGGACGCGGTACTGGCACCGCTGCTGGCGGGGCATCGCCCGGTGACGGTGCTGCGTGACTATCATGCCGAAAACCTGATGCTGATCGACGGCGGCGAGGGGCTGGGTCTGCTCGACTTCCAGGACGCGCTTGCCGGCCATCCGGCCTATGATCTCGTCTCGCTCCTCCAGGATGCGCGGCGCGACGTGCCGGAGACGGTGGAAGCGGCGATGCGCGATCGCTATCGCGCGGCGACCGGCGCGGGGGAGGCGTTCGACATCGCCTATCACGTGCTCGGCGCGCAGCGGAACGCCAAGATTCTCGGCATCTTCACCCGGCTGTGGAAGCGCGACGGCAAGCCGCGCTACCCAACACTGTGCCCGCGCGTCTGGGCCTATCTGGAGCGCGACCTCGCCCATCCGGCGCTGCAGCCGGTGGCCGACTGGTTCGCCGCCAACGTGCCCGCGGAGAAGCGCGGCGACCCGATGCAGGTGACGGCATGACGATCTATTCGCTCCGCCCGCAGCCGGCCGCGCCGGTGCCCAAAACCGCGATGGTGATGGCCGCCGGCCTCGGCAAGCGGATGCGCCCGCTCACCGTCACGCGCCCCAAGCCGCTGATCGATGTGGCCGGCAAACCGCTGATCGACCATGTCTTCGATCGGCTGGGCGCCGCCGGGGTGGAGCGCGCGGTGGTCAACGTCCACTATCTCGCCGACCAGCTCGAGGCGCATCTGCGCGCGCGGGTGAAGGGCATGGAGCTGCTGATCTCGGACGAGCGCCGCCAGTTGCTGGAAACCGGCGGCGGGCTGGTGCAGGCGCGGGAGATGCTGGGCGATGCGCCCTTCCTGTGCGTCAACAGCGACAATCTGTGGGTCGATGGCCCCAGCGACGCGATCCGCCTGCTCTCGGCGCAGTGGGACGATGCGAAGATGGACGCGCTGCTGCTGCTGGTGCCGCAGGCGCGTGCCGCCTGCCACCGCGGACAGGGTGACTTCCGGCTCGACGCCTTTGGCCGCATTACCGAACGGCGCAAGCCGGGCCGTCTCGCGCCGTTCGTCTATACCGGCGTGCAGATCCTCTCCCCGCGCGTGATCCGTGACTGGCCGGAGGGGCCGTTCTCGACCAACCTGTTCTGGAACCGCGCGATGGAGGCCGGCCGCCTGTGGGGCGCGGTGCATCAGGGCCTGTGGTTCGACGTCGGCTCGCCCAAGGCGATCCGCGAGACCGAACTGGCGCTGGCCGAGCTCTGAGCGGCTTGCGTCAGGGGGGAACCGGCCGCTAAGGTTCGCGCTCCGTTCCCCTTTCTGTCGAGCCGGATGCCGCACGCCCTCCACCTCTATACCATCCCGCCGCATCGCGCCTTTGCCGATGCGCTGGCGATCGGGCTGATCCGCCGCTTCGGCGGCGATCCCCTGCGGCTGGCGCGCGGCGTGGTGCTGCTGCCCAACAACCGCGCCAAGCGGGCGATGCAGGATGCGTTCGTCCGCGAGAGCGGCGGCGGGCTGCTGCTCCCCCGGCTGGTCGCGATCGGCGATCCGGAGCTCGACGAAGCGGTGTTCGAAACGGTCGACGATGCGGAGCCGGTGCCGCCCGCGGTCGATCCGCTCCAGCGCCGGATGATCCTGGCGCGGCTGCTCCAGGCGCACGACGCGCGGCTCGATGCGGCGGAGGCGGTGCGGCTGGCGGGGGATCTGGGCACCACGCTCGACCAGCTGCTGGTCGAGGAAGTGGCACCGCAGCGGCTGCGCGACCTCGAACTGGCGCCCGAGCTTTCGGCGCATTGGGAGCGCTCGCTCGCGCTGTTCGAGATCGTGCTCACCCGCTGGCCCGCCGAACTGGCGGCGCTGGGACGCGTCGACCTGCCGGAGCGGCGGCGGGGCCTGCTCGATCGGGTATCGGCCCGCTGGAAGGCGGCGCCGCCGGGCGGGTTCGTCTGCGCGGCGGGCATCACCACCGCGGCGCCGGCGATCGCGCGGCTGCTGCGCGTGGTCGCGGGGCTGCCCGAGGGGATGGTCGTGCTGCCCGGCCTCGCCACTGCGATGGGCGACGAGGAATGGGGGGCGCTCGGGCCGCACAAGCCCGATCCGGTCACCGGCCGGCGGCGGCGCAACCTGGAGACCCACCCGCAGTTCCACTTGAAGCTGCTGCTCGACCGGATGGGCGTGGGCCGCGGCGAGTTCCAGCAATGGCGCGTCGCCAGCGAGCTCGACGCGCCGCCGGCGCGCAGCAAGGCGATCGCCTCGGCGATGCAGCCGCCCGATCTCACCCACCACTGGACCCGCCTGCCTGCCGGCGAGCGGCGGCTGGACGGCGTTCGTGCGCTCGAACTGGCGACGCCGGCCGAAGAGGCGCAGGCGATCGCGCTAGCGCTGCGCGAGGCGCTGGAGACGCCGGCGCGCACCGCCGCGCTGGTCACGCCCGATCGCGCGCTAGCCCGCCGGGTGGCGGCGCATTGCGCGCGCTGGGGGATCGCGGTCGACGATTCGGCGGGCCAGCCGCTGTCGCTCACCCCGCCGGGCACGCTGCTGCTCGCGCTGGCGGACGCCGCGGCGCAGGCCTTCGCGCCGATGCCGCTGCTGACGCTGCTCAAGCACCCCCTCGTACGACCGAACGACCGGGCGGCCTGGCTGGACGGCGCGCGGGCGCTGGACCTCGCCCTGCGGGGCCCGCGGCCGGCGCCGGGCCTGGCCGGGGTCGACGGTCATCTCGCCGATCAGAGCGGGCGGGACGGGGCGCTGCGGCGCACCGCTGCCGGCTGGTGGGAGGCTGCGCGGGCTCTGCTCGCGCCGCTGGAAAATGTGTTCGCGGGTGGGCCGCAGCCCTTGGCGCGCCTTGTCGCGGCGCTGCGCGAAGCGGCGCAGGCGCTGGGCGGCGACATGCTGTGGAGCCGCGAGGACGGCCGCGCCGCCGCGCTGCTGCTCGACGATCTCGAGCGCGAGGCCGCGCACGGGCCGGCGCTCGCCGAGCCCGACAGCCTCGCGCCGATGCTCCGCACGCTGATGGACGAGGTGGCGGTGCGGCCGCCCCAGGGCGGGCATCCGCGGCTCGCGATCCTCGGCCTCATCGAGGCGCGGCTGCACAGCGCCGACCTGATGATCCTGGGCGGGCTCAACGAGGGCATCTGGCCCGGGCTGCCCGCGCCCGATCCGTGGCTGGCACCGCGCATCCGCGCAGAGCTGGGGCTGCCGGGGCTCGAGCGGAGGATCGGCGTCTCCGCCCATGATCTGGCGATCGGGCTGGGGGCCAAGGACGTACTGCTCACCCGCGCGCGCCGCGATGCGAGCGCGCCCACCATCGCCTCGCGCTTCTGGCTGCGGCTGGAGGCGCTGTCGGGTGGCCTGGAGCGGGCGGACGATCTCGCCGGCTGGATGGCCGCGATCGACGCGCCGGGGGCCTTCGCGCCGGTCGCCCGCCCGGAGCCTGCGCCGCCCGCGAAGGACCGGCCCAGGGTCATCTCCGTCACCGAAGTCGACCGGCTGAAGGCCGACCCCTATGCCTTTTACGCCCGGCGGATGCTGCGGCTGCTGCCGCTCGATCCCGTCGATGCCGATCCCAGCGCGGCCTGGCGCGGCACCGCAGTCCATGATGTGCTCCAGAAATGGTTCGAGGAGGATGACTGCCGTCCGGACCTGCTCCGCGTGCGCGCCGAGGCGATGCTGGCCGACACGCGCACCCACCCGCTGATCCGCGCGCTGTGGCAGCCGCGGCTGATCGAGGCGATCGACTGGATCGCCGGCGAGCTTGCCGAACAGGGGGCCCGGGGCCGCACGGTGCTGGCGGTGGAGCAGGACGGTTCGATCGACTTCGCCGGCGTCACGCTGCGCGGCAAGTTCGACCGTGTCGACCGGCTGGCCGAGGGCGCGCTGGCGATCGTCGACTACAAGACCGGCCAGCCGCCGAGCACCCGCGCGGTGAAGGCGGGGTTCAGCCTGCAGCTGGGGCTGTTGGGGCTGATCGCCGAGCGCGGCGGCTTCAAGGGTATCGAGGGTGCCGCGCGGGCGTTCGAATATTGGTCGATGGCGCGCAATCCGAAGAGCGGCGGCTTCGGCTTCGTCGATTCGCCGGTCGATCCGAAGAAGCGCGAGCCGGTGCCGGCGGAGGACTTCGTGTCGATCGCCGCCGAACATTTCGCGGCGGCCGCCGGCGAGTGGCTGACCGGGGATCGCCCGTTCACCGCCAAGCTGGTGCCCGAATATGCCCCCTATGCGGAATATGATCAGTTGATGCGACGCGACGAATGGTATGGGCGGGATTGAACGCATGAGCCGCAGCCCCGCCAAGCTCCACCCGCTGAAGGGCAACCAGAAGCGCGCCAGCGATCCCACGCGGCATATCTGGCTGTCCGCCTCGGCCGGCACCGGCAAGACGCAGGTGCTTGCCGCGCGCGTGTGGCGGCTGCTGCTCGCCGGCACCGATCCCTCCGCGATCCTCTGCCTCACCTTCACCAAGGCGGGCGCGGCCGAGATGTCGGAGCGGATCACCGGCCGGCTTGCGCATTGGGTGCGGGCGGACGATGCCGAACTGGTCGCCGATCTGGAGGCGCTGGGCGAGAGTATCGGACCCGAGAGCCGGGCGGCCGCGCGCACGCTGTTCGCCAAGGTGCTTGATGCACCCGGCGGCGGCATCCGCATCCAGACGATCCACAGCTTCTGCCAGTCGCTGCTTTCCGCCTTCCCGATCGAGGCCGGGCTGGTCCCCGGTTTCCGTCCGCTGGAGGCGCGCGAGGAGGCGGTGCTCGCCCGCGAGACGCTGGCCGAGATGCTGGTCGATGCGCGTCGCAAAGGCCGCGAGGGTGTGATCGAGGCGATCGGCGCGCTCTCCTTGCGGCTGGGCGAGGGTGGGGCGGAAGGCTTCCTCCAGGAATGTGCGCGGGCGGGCGAGTCGCTGGAGGCGTTGCCCAGCGGCATCCAGCCCTGGCTGCGCCGCGCATTCGATTTACCGCCGGGTGACATTCAAGAATCACTCGCAACAAGCTGTTGCGACGATGGCTTTGACTTGCGAACGCTACGCAATATCGCTTCCGCCAATGCCGCCTGGGGCACCGCGCGGGGCCTGGAACGCGCCGACGTGATCGCCGCCTGGCTGGCACGCTCGCCCGAGGCGCGGGCCGAGACGCTGGGCGACCTTCATCTCGTCTGGGCGACCGCCAAGGGCGATCCGCGCAGCTTCGCCAAGGGGCAGGCGCCGCAGAATCCCGACTATGCCGAAGCGGCCCTGCGGCTGCACGGCCGTTGTGCCGACCTGCTCGCGATGCGGGTTCGCGCCGCCTATGTCGACCTGCTCGCGCGCGGGCTGGAGGCGGGCCGCGAGTACGCCCGCGCCTATGCCGCCGCCAAGCGCAGGCTGGGCGCGGTGGATTTTGACGATCTGATCGGCCGCACCATCGCGCTGCTGCGCGAGCCCGGCATGGGCGAATGGGTGCGCTACAAGCTCGATCAGGTGACCGAGCACGTCCTGATCGACGAGGCGCAGGACACCAATCCGCGGCAATGGGCGATCGTCTCGGCGATGGCCGACGAGTTTTTCGCCGGCGAAGGCGCGCGCGGCGAACGGCTGCGCACGCTGTTCACGGTGGGCGACTACAAGCAGGCGATTTTCGGCTTCCAGGGCACCGACCCGATCTTCTTCCAGGCGGCGTTCGAGCGGTTCAAGCGGCTGGCGAACATCCAGAGCGACTATGAGGCGGAGATCCGCGAACTGGAGTCGCTGTCGCTCACCCACAGCTTCCGCTCGACCCGGCCGGTGCTCGAATTCGTCGATACCGCGCTGGGCCTGCTGCCGGCACCCGGCATGGGGCCGATGAGCGACAGCGAGCCGCACGCCAGCGAAGTGCCGGGCCCCGGCACGGTGACGCTGTGGCCGCCGGTTATCGAGGGCGGCAGCGAGGCCGACGAAGAGGAATGGATCGGCGACGCCACCCGCGCGCTCGCCGCCCGCATCGCGCGGGCGATCAAGGGCTGGATCGGCACGCTGCCGCTTTCCGCCAAGGGGCGGATGCTGGCGCCAGGCGACGTGATGGTGCTGGTCAAGCGACGGGGCGAACTCGCCTCGCTGATCGTCGCGCGGCTCTATGCGGAGGGGGTGCCGGTGGCAGGCGTCGACCGGCTGCGGCTCAATGCGCCGCTGGCGGTGCAGGATCTGCTGGCGGCGATCCGCTTCGCGCTGCAGCCCGAGGACGATCTGTCGCTCGCATCGCTGCTGGTCTCGCCGCTGATTGGCTGGACTCAGGAGGATCTGATGGCCGCGGCGGTGCGCCAGCGCGGCGGGCTGTGGCGCCACCTGCGCGAGACCCAGCCGGCCGAGCGGCTGGCGCCGCTCTACGACCTGCTGCGCCGCGCCGACCTCGCCACCCCCTATCGCTTTCTGGAGGAGATCCTGTCGGGCCCGCTGCAGGGACGGCGCAAGCTGCTGCTGCGGCTGGGCGAGGAGGCGCGCGACCCGATCGAGGAACTGCTCAACGCAGCCCTTACCTTCGAGACGCGGGCGACGCCGTCGCTCCAGCGCTTCCTCGACTGGTTCGATCGCGGCGATGTCGAGATCGTGCGCGATGCCGCCCAGCCGCAGCCGGCGGTGCGGGTGATGACGGCGCACGGCTCCAAGGGCCTGCAGGCGCCGCTGGTGATCCTGGCGGACGCCACGGTGGACCCGACCCGCAGCCCGCGCAGCTTCCTCAAATGGGCGCCGGAGGGCGAGGAGAAATTCCCGATCTTCCGCCCGCGCAGCGCCGAGCGCGACGGCGCGCTGGCCGATGCGCTGGCCGAGGCCGATGCCCGCGAGCTGCAGGAACATTGGCGGCTGTTCTACGTCGCGGCGACGCGGGCGGAGGAGCGGCTGGTGATCGCCGGCGCGCTCGGCCCCCAGGCCAGGGGCGAGCCGCCCAGGGCGAGCTGGTACGCCGCCAGCGCCGCCGCGCTCGATGCGCTGGGCGTGCCCGAGGACGAGGCGGGCGTGCGCGACTTCCACGGCGTGGTGCCGCAGGCGCCAGTCCGCCCGGTGGCACCGCCCGCGCCCCGGCAGGCGGTGGCCGTGCCGGCGGTGCCCGGCTGGCTCCATGCCCGCGCCCCCGAAGAAGCCCGGCCCCCGCGTCCGCTCGCCCCCTCGTCGCTGGGTGACGACCGGGTGTCCGATCCGCCGCCGGGACCGGCGCTGCGCGCCGCCGCCGAGCGCGGACGCTTGCTCCACGCGCTGTTCGAGCGCCTGCCCGGCGTTGCGCCCGAGGCGCGGCGGATCTCGGCGGATCGCTGGTTGGCGGGGGCGTGCGCGATCGCCGATCCGGCCGAACGGGCCGCGCTGATCGACGCTGCCCTGGCGGTCACCGAAGACCCGCGTTTCGCCGAGCTGTTCGGCCCCGATGCGCTGGGCGAGGCGCCGATCGCCGCGGTGGTGGCGGATGGCGTCGTCGTCTCCGGCACCGTCGACCGGCTGGTGGTGCTGCCCGATCGCGTTCGGGTCGTCGATTTCAAGACCGGGCGGCGGGCGCCGACCTCCATGGGCGACGTGCCGCCCTATCATTTGCGGCAGATGTCGGCCTATGTCGCGGCGCTGCGGGTGATCTTTCCCGATCGCGCGGTGGAGGCGGCGCTGCTCTATTCGGCGGGGCCTTCCTTCTATGTGCTGCCGGAGGATCTTCTCGACGCGCACAAGCCGGGCTACGGGGCCTAGCAGCAAAGTTTGGCCCGCTGCGCTTGAGCAGCGGGGCCGGCGTCCATAGATTGCCGGTCGACACGATATTCAGGAGACTATGACATGGCCACTCTGGCGACGACCGACGCCAATTTCGAAACCGACGTGCTGCAGGCCGACAAGCCCGTCATCGTCGATTTCTGGGCCGAATGGTGCGGTCCGTGCCGCATGATCGCCCCGGCGCTGGAGGAGCTCTCGGAAGAGCTGGCCGATCAGGTGCAGATCGTGAAGATCAACATCGACGACAATCCCGATACGCCGACCAAGTACGGCGTGCGCGGCATCCCGACGATGATCCTGTTCAAGAACGGCCAGCAGGCTGCGACCCAGGTCGGCGCGCTTCCGAAGAGCGGCATCAAGCAGTGGATCGAGCGCGAGATCTGATCGCGTGGTTTCCGGCTCCCCGTCCGTTCGCGGGCGGGGAGCGCGGGCTTCAGCCGAACAACAATGCCGTCGCGCGCTGGCCCAGTTCGGGCGTGGACGCCGCGACGATACCCACGCCCTCGTCGCCGATGCGATAGGGGCTGCCGTCCCACCGGCCGACATAGCCGCCGGCTTCGGTGAGAAACAGCACGCCCGGGGCGTGATCCCACACCAAGGTCCGCCGGAACACGGCGACGTCGTTCTGGCCCAGCACCAGCCGGGGATAATTTTCGGCGGCGCAGCGGGGCAGCGGCACCAGCTCGAACGCGGCGCCGAACCGCGCGGCGCGGGCAGCATGCTCGTCCTCGGACTGCCCTACCTTCGATACGGCGGCCAGCGCCCGCGCCGCACCGCTCGCGCGTGCCCGTACCCGCCCATCGTCGATATACGCGCCGCCGCCCAGCACCGCATGGCACATGCGCTCGGCGACCGGATCGTAGAGCCAGCCGGCCTGCGTCACGCCGTTTTCGACCAGCGCGATCATGATCCCGAAGGGCGACTGGCCGGC
>JAIYAA010000009.1 GCA_027489295.1 Sphingomonadales bacterium
ACCAATAGGGCGCGTCGCTGGCGGTGGTGAAGGTCTCGCCGGGGTGCGCGGCATCCTCCATCCGGTTGCCGACGATGCCGTGCCGATCGGGCACCACGCCGGTCACCAGCGTCCAATGGTTGGGGAAGGTCTTGCTCGGGAAGCTCGGCCGCATCGGTCCGGTGATCCCCTCCGCCGCAAGGCGGGCGAGGTTGGGCGTCGCGCCGCGCTGCAGATAGTCGGCGCGGAAGCCGTCGATCGAGACGAGGATCGTCACCGGTGCGCGTGCCTCCGACGCGGCAGCAGGCGGCGGCGGCGTCTGGGCTGGCGGCGTGGCACAGGCCTGGAGAAGCGCGACGAGCGCGGCGGCGGCGATACGGGAGGTCCAGCGCATGGGGCAGCCCCATGCGCCGCTTTTGTTGCCGGGGAAAGACCGGCGTGCCCGCCTATCGTCCCAGCGCGAACCGCGCGAACAGCGTGTAGCTGATCGGCGTCTTGCCATAGGCTGCATCGAGCGCACCCGGCTTCAGATAGGTCGCCACCGATCCGCCGAGCGCCAGTTCGGTCTGCTGGGGAAGGGGAATGCGATAGGCATAGCCGCCCTCGATCCGCGTCACCCGGAACTTCCGGTCGTGCAGCGGGGAGTCGTGCTCCGGGAAAAGCTCGTCATTGGCGACATTCTCCACGCGCCCGAACAGGCTGTGGCGGCGGGTGACGTCCCAGTTGGCCTCGGCGGTGAAGGCGCTGAGCACCGGCCCGGGCAGGCGGTGCTTGGCCGCATAGGCCACCATCGCCGAGACGGCGCCGTCGCTATAGTGGAGGCTGGCAGTGGTGCGCTGCTCGTCCTCGCCGGCATGGGTGACCTCGGGGCTCTTGAGATGGCCGGTCGAGACCTGCGCGACCCAGCGATCGGAAGGCGACCAGCTTGCCCGCAGGCTCCAGCTGTCGAGCTTGATCGGATCGATGTCCCAGCGATGTTCGTCGGGTTCGCGCCCGTTGAACCACGATCCCTCCAGCTGCACGCGCCCGGCCTGCACGCCGCCGGTGACGACGCCGTAGGTGATGTGGCTGCTGTCGAACCAATGGTGCGCGATCGGCGAGAGCGCGAAGTAGCGCGCCGAGCGGCGGTGCATGAACGCGCTGGGGCCGAGCGCCGGCTCGGCGACCGGGCCGCCATAGAGGAACAGCGTGGTACCGGGCGCGACCTGGGTGTCGATGCGCGCGCTCAGTTCCATGAACAGATCGTGCGGGTGCTGGCGATCGACCAGCGCCACGCCGTTCGCGGTTTCGCCGCTGGCGAACAGGTTGGGGTAGCCGCGCTGGCCCATGGCAGGTTCCAGGCTGCCCATCGCCCGCAGCTGCAGCGTGGTGCCGTTGCCCCAGTCGCGGGTGGCGCTGAGCATCGCCATCGATTCGACGAACGCCTTGTCGCTGCCGCGCTTGCCGCCCTGATCGGTATACACCCCCCAGGCATAGCCGTGCGCCATCACCATCCAGTCGCCATGGCTCAGCATCAGCCCGCGCATCGGCCCGTCGGCCTGGGGGAGCAGCGCCGTGCCCGAGCCACCGGCCGCATGGTCGGATCCGCCCATGCGCATCATCGGAGTCGCCGGGTCCATGGGCATGTCCGCCATGGTGTGACCCATCGCCGCATGATCCTGCGGCGTCGGCGCGACGGGCATGCCAGCCATGTCGTGCATGCTGTGATCCTCCTGCGCGAGCGCCGGCAGGGGCGCGAGCAGGGCGAGGGCGGAAAGCAGGGTACGCAAAGGATCAGACTCCCAGAACGGTGCGCGCGAGCATCCAGAGGCCCATCGCGATCATCATCAGGTTTTCGGTGAGCGACACGAAGCCGAGCGGCACGTTGCTGTCGCCGCCGACACAGGCGCATTTGAGGTCGCGCCGATCGACATAGACCGCCTTGAACACCGACAGCGCGCCAATGCCGCCAATCAACAGGGCGAGCGGGGCCGAGAACCATGTCAGGACGTTCGCGGTCATCAGCAGCCCGGCGGTCGCCTCGGCGAAGGGGTAGAGCGTGGCATAGGGCACCCAGCGCCGGGCGAGCAGGTCGTAGCCGAGGAACATCGTCGCGAACCCCGACACGTCGCGGAGCTTGAGCATCGCCAGCAGGCACATCGAGAAGCTGACGAACCACTCGGCCGTGCGCAGCGTGAAGGGCGTGGCATAGGCTGCCTGGGCAGTGGCGAGCGCCAGCAGCGCGGCGATGCCGAACAGCGCGATGACCGGCCGATAGGTCTTCGCCTTGGGATCGCGGAGCTTGAGGCCGAGATAGCGGCGCAGATCGTCATGCCCGCCGATTCGCTGCTCGCCGATGAACACTTGCGGCGTGGTGGTAACGCCGTGCCGCGCCTGGAAGGCGTCGGTCTCCTCGCGCGTGGTTAGATGGCGATCGTCGACCGTGTAGCCGTGGCGTTTCAGCAGGTGCAGCGCGCGCAGGCCCCAGGGGCAGACGTGCGTGCCCATCACCATGCGATAGAGAATTGCGCTTTTGTTCGAGGCGGATGGCATGTGCTTTCCTTCGATGCGCAACCTCTATAGGCTCCGTACCATGGTACGGAGTCAAGCGATGTCGCACTGGACGATCGGAAAGCTCGCCGACGCGGGCGGGGTGGGGGTGGAGACGGTGCGCTATTACCAGCGCCGCGGCCTGCTCCCCACGCCCGCGCGGGGCGGGGGCCCCGATGCCGGCGTGCGCCGCTATGGCGAGGCGGAGCTGCGCCGGCTGCGCTTCATCCGATCGGCGCAGGCGGCCGGCTTCACGCTGGAGGAGATCGGCGAACTGCTCGAGCTGGATGCGACCGACGATCGGGCACGGGCGCGCGAACTCGCCCGCTCGCGAATCGCCGCGCTCGACCTCAAGATCGCGGAGCTGGTGCAGGCGCGCGAGGGGCTGTCCCGGCTGGCGCGCGAATGCGGATCGGGCAGCGCGGGGCCATGCCCGATCCTGGCGGCGTTCGAGGGCTAGCCCGGGGCAATCACTCCGCCACCGCAAAGGCCGCGGCGGGGAGGGCGCGCGGCCGGGCCGGTCGACCGTCTTCGCTCACCCGGAAGGCCTCGGCGTTGCGAAGCAGCGTGCTTGCCTCGCGGTCGAGCGAGCGTGCAGCGGCGGATGTCTGCTCCACCATCGCCGCGTTTTGCTGGGTGGCAGTCTCCATCTCCATCACCGAACGGGTGATCTCGGTGACGGCGCTGGCCTGGGACCTGTTGTCCTCGCGCATCGCGCTGAGCAGCGCATGGACACCATCGAAATCGGCCACGATCTCGCCGAGCGCGGTATCGACCGCGCGGACCTCGCTGGCGGCCAGCGCCACCTCGATCTGGGTTTCGTTGATCAGCTGGCGGCCGCGTTTCGCTTCTTCCTCGGCGCGCAGCGCGAGCGCCGAGACCAGATCGGCGACCACCGCGAAGCCGCGCCCGGCCTCGCCCGCGCGGCCCGCCTCCACGGCGGCGTTCATCGCCAGCACGCGGGTCTGGAAGGCGATCTTGTCCAGCCCTTCGACCACCGTGTCGATCGCATCGGCGCGGTCGGAAACGTTGTTCATCGCCGCCGCCGCATTCTGCGCCGTGCTGCGCCCGGCGCGGACCGCCGATCCGGCCTGATCGGCGCGGGCCATGGTCGCCTCTGCCGAATGGCTGCCGGTTTTCACGCGGTTTTCGATCAGCTGGATCGCGGTGCTGGCTTCCTGCAGCGCATGCGCGGTTGATTCGGTGCGGCGGGCGAGGTCCTCGGACGCTGTCGCGATCTCGCCCGATCCCGTGCCGATGTTGCGCGCGCTCTGGATCGCCGCGCGCAACATGGTCGACAAGGCGCCGCCGGCGCGGTTGAAGCTCAGTCGTATCGGCTCATAGGCGCCGGGAAAGGGGTCATCGATGCGGTGGCGAAGATCGCCCTGCTCGATCGCGGCGAGCGCAGTACCGAGCATCTGGCCGATGCGCTCCTGCTCGGCGAGATGGGCGGCATCCTGCACTGCGCGGCTGCGCGCCGCGGCGTGGAAATGGGTGAGCGCCTGGGCGATTTCGCCGAGTTCGTCGGGGCGATCCTGGAAGGGGATGGGCTTGTCCTGCCCGCGCGACAGCGCCGTGGTGACCTCGGCGATCTGCGAAAGCGGGCGGGTCACGCGGCGAAGCATCCACCAGGCGAACCAGCCGATCGTGCCGAACAGCGCCAGCGCCAGGATGGCCAGCAGCGCCAGCGACCGGCCGAGCGATCGCGCCGACTGCTCGCCCAGCGCTGCCTGCTCCTCGGCCGTGGCGCGGACCAGGGCGTCGATCGCCTTGCGATGGGCGTCATAGGCGGTGGTGATGTCGGCGTAGCTGCGGCGTGCGGCGGCGATGTCACCCGACGCGATGGCGGTGAGGAACGGCCCCTGCACCGCCTGCCAGAAGCGCAGCGCCGGGTCATGCACGTCGGCGATGGTCGCACGTTTCAGCCGTTCGGGAAGCGCGGAGGCCGCCCAGACGGCGTGGCGGTCGTCATATTGCTTGTGCAGTTCGGCAAGGCGCGTCCGCACCTTGGCCAGCCGCTCGGGATGTTCGAGCAGCAACGTCGCCTCGAGATAGGGTTCGATCACGTAGATCGGCGGCGGCAGGATGTCGGCGTTGAGATCGGCCATCTGCACCGAGGCGAGATGCATCGGCCCGCCCATGCGGATCGCATCGATCCGCCAGGCGGCAACTGCGAACACTATTGCCAGAAACAGGATGAGTGCGGCAGCGCCGCCGCGTACGCCAGTGCTGATCGTCATGGATGTCCCCTCAAGAGGCCCCCGCCACGGACGCATTATAGAAACGTTTTCATGCACATCGGATACAGAGCGGAATTCGGTATACGTTTGCGACGAATGGTTGTCGGCGGGTCATCTTGGACCATTGCCGCCTGCGGGCGCTCGCGTTCGCGATTGAACCATTGTTGCGCCGAAACATTGTCCTGGCCGCGACGCAGGCCGTTGGCCTGTCACCAGGGAGTACGCGATGGGCGACCAAGGCTATCCGATCGGCGGCGGACAGCTCGAGCAGATGATCCGGGATTTCGATTGGCAGCGTACCTCGATCGGTCCGCTCGCGCAGTGGCCGCAGAGCCTCAAGTCCGTCACCCAGATGCTGCTGCTCTCGCCCGTGCCCATCGTCCTGCTCTGGGGAGAGGACGGGGTGATGATCTACAACGAGGCGTATTCGGAATTCGCCGGCAGCCGCCATCCGGCGCTGCTCGGCTCCAAGGTGCGCGAAGGCTGGGCCGAGATTTCGGACTTCAACGACCATGTGATGCGCGTGGGCCTGAGCGGGCGGACGCTCGCCTATCGCGACCAGGAACTCGCCCTGCAGCGGCGCGGCAAGCTGGAGCCGGTGTGGATGAACCTCGATTACTCGCCGGTGCTCGACGAATCCGGCACGCCCGCCGGCGTGATCGCGATCGTGGTGGAGACGACGGCCAAGGTGCTCGCCCAGCGCCAGCTGCGCGAGAGCGAGCGGCGGCTGCGCGCCCTCGTGGAGGCGACTTCCGATGCAATCTACCGGATGAGCCCGGACTGGTCACAGCTGCTCCATCTCGACGGGGGCACCTTCCTTTCGGATGCCGATCACGCGATGGCGGACTGGATGGAGGTCTATCTCCATCCGGAGGACCGCCAGCGGGTGCAGGCGGCGATCGACGCGGCGGTGGCGACGCGCCAGCCGCTTGAGCTCGAGCACCGCGTGCACCAGGCCGATGGCAGTGTCGGCTGGGTGGCATCGCGTGCGGTGCCACTTACCGACGATGCCGGCGCGCTGGTCGAATGGTTCGGCGCGGCATCGGACATCACTGCGCAGCGCCGCACCAACGAACATCTGCAGCTGGTGATCAACGAACTCAACCACCGGGTGAAGAACACGCTGGCGATGGTGCAGGCGATCGCGATGCGCACCTTCCGCGCCGCGCCCGACATGGCAGCGGCGCAGGAACAGTTCGCCGCGCGGCTGGTGGCGCTGGCCCAGGCCAACGACCTGCTCACCGGCGAGCGTTGGGCGGGCGCCTCGCTCCATTCCGCCATCGAGCAGGCGGTGCGGCCGCACCAGCACGATCCGGGGCGCTGCGTCCTGATCGGCGCGGACCTGCGCGTGTCACCCAAGACCGCGCTGGCGCTGGCGCTGGCGATGCACGAGCTTTCCACCAACGCGGTCAAATATGGCGCCTGGTCGAGCGATTTCGGGCGCGTCACGATTTCCTGGTCGGTCGTGGGCGACCAGCTGGCGGTGGAATGGCGCGAGGAAGGCGGCCCGCCGGTGACCCCGCCGGCGCGGCGCGGATTCGGCTCGCGGCTGATCGAACGTGGTCTGGCCGGGGAACTTGGCGGCAAGGTGACGCTTTACTTTGAAGAGCGTGGCGTCCGCTGCACCATCGAAGCGCCGCTCGCTGCAGTAACCGTAGAGTAGGGTATGGGTTTGCGTGTCCTGATCGTCGAAGATGAGATGACGATCGCCTTCCTGATCGAGGACATGCTGGAAGATCTCGGCCACGAGGTGGTGGAGATCGCGATGCGGCTGCCCGAAGCCCTGGACGCGGCGCGGCGGGTTGAGGCGGACCTCGCGATCCTCGACGTCAACCTCGATGGCCAGCGCTCCTTTCCGGTGGCGGACATTCTGGCGGCACGGTCGATCCCGTTTGCCTTTGCCACCGGCTATGGCGCGCTGGGGCTGGAGGGCGCGTATTGCGAGTGCCCGGTGCTGGCCAAGCCGTTCCTGCGCGAGCATCTCGCGACGCTGATCGCCAAGGCGTGCGGGTAGCATCCCTTGGCCCCTCCCTTTCAGGGGAGGGGCGTATGTTTCGCTTAGCTGTGCAGGAAGTGCATCACGTCGCCGTCCTGGACGACATAGGCCTTGCCCTCGGCACGCAGCTTGCCGGCTTCGCGTGCCTTGGCTTCGCCGCCGAGGCTGACGAAATCGTCGAACGCGATCGTCTCGGCGCGGATGAAGCCCTTCTCGAAATCGCTGTGGATCGTGCCGGCGGCATTCGGCGCGGTGGCGCCGCGGTTGACGGTCCAGGCGCGCGCTTCCTTGGGGCCGACGGTAAAGAAGGTCAGCAGGTCGAGCAGCGTGTAGCCCGCGCGGATCACGCGGGCGAGGCCGGTTTCCTCCAGGCCGAGTTCGCCGAGGAACTCGCCGCGCTCGTCCAGCGGCATGGTCGCGATCTCGGCCTCGATCGCCGCCGAGACGACGACGGCCTGTGCGCCCTCGGCCGCGGCCTTGGCGAAGACCTTGGCCGAGAGATCGTTGCCGTTCGCCGCGTCTTCCTCGTTGACGTTGCACACGTAGAGGACCGGCTTGGCGGTGAGCAGCTGGGCGAGGCGCAGGTGGCGCGCTTCGTCCTCGTCCTTGGGGACGGTGAGCCGCGCGGGCTTGCCGTCGCGCAGCAGCTCCAGCGCCTGGCCGAGCACCGAGGCCGCGGCCTTGGCCTCCTTGTCGCCCTGCGCCGCCTTCTTGGCGAGGTTCGGCACGCGCTTCTCGAGGCTTTCGAGGTCGGAGAGCATCAGCTCGGTCTCGACCGTCTCGGCATCGGCGATCGGATCGACGCGGTTGTCGACATGCTGGATGTCGTCATTCTCGAAGCAGCGCAGGACGTGGACGACCGCGTCCACCTCGCGGATGTTGCCGAGGAACTGGTTGCCCAGGCCCTCGCCCTTGCTGGCGCCGCGCACCAGTCCGGCGATGTCGACAAAGCCGAGCTGCGTCTCGATGATCTTCTGCGATCCTGCGATCTCGGCCAGCTTGTCCAGGCGCGGATCGGGCACGGCGACATTGCCGACGTTCGGCTCGATCGTGCAGAAGGGGTAATTGGCTGCCTGCGCCGCGGCGGTCTCGGTCAGCGCGTTGAAAAGCGTGGACTTGCCGACATTGGGCAGGCCGACGATGCCGCAACGGAAACCCATTGTATTTCGATCCTGTGATGAGGGGCCGGCAGAGGCGCCGGCTAGGTTGCGCGCTCGATAGGCGCATGGCGCGGCTTTTTCCAGTGCGACGCGCGCCAACCGGCGTCTAGCCTTGACGCAGGGCCGTTCATCTGGGGTACAGGGGCAGCACGGTCTTTCCTGCACGCGCAGGTTCACGAGGAGTTTTCGTATGATTCGCCGTATTGTCATTCTGGGTACGGCTGCGGCCGCGGTCGCGCTGGCCAGCTGCGGCGGCGGTAGCTCCTCGTCGACCCCGACCCCCACGCCGACCCCGACCCCCACGCCGACTCCCACGCCGACGCCGACCTACACCGCGTTCCCGCTGACTGCAGCGGCCGAGTTCAACACGCTCAACGCGACTACCAGCTACACCGGCGACCCCAGCACGGGTGCCGTGACGCTGGGCGTGACCGCGACCGAGACGCTGACCACCCGCGTCAAGCTGGCGACCGCGCCGGACGTGACCACCGGCACCTATGTGTTCGACGAAGCCGCCGAGGAATCGCGTTTCACCAACACCAACATCGTCGTGACCCCGGCGACCACCGCGCTCGAATTCTCGTTCCGCAGCACCAGCACGGCGACGAATGCGCTGGCGGGCAACTTCGCGCAGCTCGAACTGCTGAACAACACCACCAACAAGGCGATCACCACCGCGACCGACGCGCTGCTCGGCTCGCTGACGACGGTGAGCTACGCCAACTGGTGGCGCGGCGACTCGACCACCGGCCAGAAGCGCCTGACCTATTCGGTGTGGGGCTATCCGACGCTGACCTATGACGTGCCGACCACCGGCACCGCCAGCTATACCACGCGCATCGTCGGCCGCGCGATCAGCGTGGCGAACAACGCGACGACGCTGACCCGCGTCGGCGGTACCGCGACGGTGAACGTGAACTTCGCCACCGGCCTGGTCACCACCACGCTGAACCTGACCCGCGTGCCGGACAGCGGCGCCGAGACCGCCTACACCACGCTCAGCGCGCAGGCGGCGATCCCGATCGGGCTCAACCAGTTCAACGGCAGCTTCCTCAGCGGCAGCGCCGTCACCGGCACGGTTGCCGGCAGCTTCTACGGCCTGCAGGGCGCGAACATCGGCGTGGTGTTCGGCGCATCGGGCACGATCAACGGCGCGGACACCCGCATCGTCGGCGAACTGGTCGGCAAGAAGCAGTAAGCTGCGGCTTCAGCGATACAGGGAAAGGGGCTCGGG
>JAIYAA010000077.1 GCA_027489295.1 Sphingomonadales bacterium
AGGCGTTGGCGAGGCGCAGCGACAGGCGCGCCGCGCCGCTGCCGGCCAGCTCGTTGAGGCAGGCTTCCACCGCCGGCGCCCAGCCGCGCACCATGCGGGCGATGCGCGCGTCGAGCTCGGCCTCGTCCGGCATGGTCGTGTCGCCGCGCAGGTCGAGCGTGTAGCGCAGCTGCGCCAGCACGCCGTCTTCCAGCGCAATCGACCAGTTGATCATCTTGGCGTGCGCCGCCTCGGTCAGCATGGTGCCGATCGTCTCGCGGTGGCCGGCGGCGACCTGCTCGCGCGGCAGCCAGACAAAGGCGAACAGGTGGCGGCCCAGCGTGGACCGCACCAGCACCAGCTTCGAGCGCGGACGGTCCGCGACCGACATGGCGGTGAGCACCAGGCTTTCCAGCGCCTCGAGGTCGAACGCGGTGGTCAGGTCGTGCGGGAGGCCGGTCAGCGCGTGCGTCATCGCCTTGCCGGTATGGCCGGCCGGATCGAAGCCGAACTTCGATTCGAGCATCTCGATGCGCCCGCGCAGCATCGGCACCATCGCCGGGGGCGTATTGAGGGCCTGGCTCGTCCACAGGCCATAGTGGATCGAAAGCCCGGTCACGTCCTGGCCTGTCATGATCGGCGTCACGACGATGTCCAGCGGCACGCGGCGGTGCACGGTGGAGGTAGCGTTGGACTTGAGGAGCAGCGGAATCTCGCCGCCCATCTCGAAATAATCGACCGCGAGGCGGCGCGAGGTATCCGCGAGCAGCGGGACCTCATGGGTGTAGCGGGCAAGACCGATCTGGTCGCTGCTTTCGCCGCCGATGGTCCATTTCTCATGGCCGAGCAGCGTCATCGCATCGTCGGCAAACCAGCGGAGCAGCGCTTCGCCTTCGCGCGAGGGCACGCGGGCGCCGTCGATCGACATCGCCTGCTGCAGCGGCCGCCAGTCCGACACCACGTCGCGAGCATGCTCCAGCACGCGCTCGATCTCGCTGGTCAGCGCGCGGCGGGTGCGGGCGTCGGCGCGCTCCATCTCGATGTAGATCATCGACTCGGGCGAGGCATCCTTCGCCTTCTCGCCGATGTCGGTGACGAGGCCCGCGGAGTCGCGCTCGATCGGGAGGATCGGGTGGATGATGCGGAAGATGCCGAGATCGAAAGCGGCGATCGCCCCGGCGATCGAATCGACCAGGAACGGCATGTCGTCGTTGATCACGGCGAGCCGCATCTTTCGACTGGCATCGTCCTGATAGGTTTCGAGATTGAGCCGCACGGTACGCGGCGGGCGCTCTGCCGCCGTCTCCGCGACGAACCGCGCGACTTCCGTCCGCTCGGCGTCGTCCAGTCCTTCCAGCTCTCCGGGTAGCGCGCCTTCGAAGATCCGATCCTCAAAAGCCTGCATGATCTTTTTTTCTAGGTTCTTCATGGGGTGGGCTATGCTCCCGTGCGGAAGGCACCTCAAGTCTGGAAAAACCGGGAGGAATGGCGCAGAAGCGCCCTCCGCCGACGCGCGATTCAGCTGGCCGCCCGGCGTACGGCGCGGTCGGTAAGCGCAGCATCGTCTTCCAGGCGCGCGACGATATCCAGTCCCTGTGCCCCCGCGCGGGCGAGCAGCAGCACAAATTCCGACTCGCCGGCGTGGAGGTCCACCCGGGCCAGCGGCGTGCGCTGGCGCAGCATGTCGGTGGCGCGGGACAGCGCGGCGGGGCGGCGATCCTGCGCCAGCGTGGCGCGAAGCTCGCGCTCGGCCTGCACCACGCCCTTGATGCCGCCGGGCGTGATCTCGAGAAAGGCGTCCAGCCCGCCGGCGGGCACCGCCAGCCGCCGCGCATGGGTCAGCACAGTCGCGAACTCGGCCAGCCGGGTCTTGTCATAGTCGGCGCCGAAGATGAGCTTGACGATCGGCGTCATCGGCGCACGCGCCTGCGCGGTCAGCCCGGCCTCGGCGAGGAGCGCCGCGTAGCCCGCGCCATCCTGGGCGGTCGCGAGCGCGAAGCCATAGGCGCGATCGAGCGCCCGGTAGAGTGCCGCGCGTCCGCGCACGTCCGACGCCCGTGCCGCCGCGGCCGACTCGCGCGCGAGCATCAGCTGGTCGGCCAGCGGCGAGAGCATCTCGGTATGCGGCAGATCGGCGCTGGCCGGCGCTTCGAGCCCGGCGCTAGGCCCGTCCGCCCAGACCGACTGGACTGACGGCGCAGGCGGCGGGGAGGTGCGGCGCGCGGCCTCGATCTCCGCATCGAGCTGCGCCTGGAGCGCGGGATCGACGACTTCCTTCCAGTTGATCACGCCGTAGATGAAGTCGATCTTCTCCGGGCTCGAGGCGAAGGGCATCAGGATGCCGCGATAGAACATCTGATGGCCGCGCTGGCCGACGAACTCGGCCTCGAAGCCGATCGGCGCGCGGTTGGCGATGATCTGGAGATAATGGTCCGTGAGTCGCGAGAGGAGCGAGCGGCTGGGTACCTCGCCAACCCGCGCGATCGCGCCCTCGATCCCGCATTCCGCGCGCAGCGCGGTGCCGAGATAGCGGATCGCCGGATCTTCGATGCCGTCGCTGAAGTCGAGAAGGACGCTGTTGGGGCCGAAGTCGGCGATGTTCTCGGGGTCGAGATCCTGAATCGCGGGATACGGGCGTCCGCGCAGCAGCGCGACCCAGTGGTTGTACGCACGTACATGCATGCGGCGCTCGTCACCGCCGATGGCCACGGGGCGCTCGTCGATCGCCTCGTCGGCGGCGAGTGCGGGCTCCGAGTCGGCCGGAGAGGGAATGCCGCGAGCCATGTTCATGCGAATGCTCCACTGCGGGCACTGCCCGAAAACGCTGATCCGGCGCGTTGTGCAGGCTCCATGGTAAATGGCGCGTAAAAGCGGGCAGCGGGAAACGCCGGAGGCGCAGGGCGCGAAGGCGCGCGCGACATGCGCGGCGAAGAAAGTACGGCGGATATGACAGGAGGTGCTTGCCAGCACCAAAAACCACTGGTAAGCGCGCCGTCCTCCGGGCAAGCCAGCGCCCGGCAGCACCGTGTGCCGCTTTAGCTCAGCTGGTAGAGCATCGCATTCGTAATGCGGGGGTCACAGGTTCGAGTCCTGTAAGCGGCACCAGTACATCTAGAGAACATCGCTAGAAAACCGCGGAAAACTGCGGTAAAATGGGCCTAACGCGGTCCCAAACTTTCTCATTATGTTCCGCCGTGGCCCACTCAAAAGGGGCCACGAATCATGGGGCCACGAACGCTTCAGGAGCCGTGGCCCCATGCTTACCGTGGTCCAGATTCGAGCGTTTCAGCCGGGACCCCGGCCGTTCAAGGTTTTCGACTCGGACGGGCTATATCTGCTTGTTCAACCGAGCGGCGCCTTGCTCTGGCGGTTTCGCTATCGCTGCTGCGGCATCGAGCGGAAGCTGTCGCTCGGCAGCTTCCCCGACGTATCGCTTCAGCAGGCCCGCCGAGCGCGGGACGTGGCGAAGGCTGAACTCGACGACGGTGTCGATCCGGTTGAGGAGAAGCGGCAGAAGCGCCTTCAAGCGGAGATGGCGGCGAAGACCACCTTCGAGCTGGTTGCCAACGAGTATATCGAGAAGATGGAACGGGAGGGAAAGTCGGCGGCTACCCTCAAGAAGGCGCGCTGGTTTTTGGAATTGCTAGCGGCCATCGCCCGCCGGCCGATCGCGGCGATAACCCCGCACGAGTTGCTCGACGTCCTGAAACGCGTGGAGCGGCGAGGGCATCATGAAACGGCGGTACGGCTGCGCTCCTTCGCAGGCCGCGTATTCCGCTATGGCTTCGCAACGCTGCGCACCGAAAAGAACCCGGCGGACATTCTTCGGGGAGCTCTGACCGTTCCCCGTGTGAAGCACCACGCGGCGATCGTCGAGCCGAAGAAAGTGGGCGAGCTGCTTCGCGCCATAGAGGACTATCAGGGGCGTCCCGAAACGCTCTACGCGCTGCGGATCGCTCCGCACGTGTTCCTTCGTCCGGGCGAATCGCGTCAGGCGAAGTGGGGCGAGGTCGACTTCGCCGAGAAGGTCTGGCGCGTCCCCGCGGAGCGCATGAAGATGAAGCAGCCGCACGCTGTGCCACTATCCCGGCAGGTGCTGTACCTGCTCCAGGATCTGCGCTCGCTCGCGCGATCCAGCGAATTCCTGTTCCCCGCGCTGCATACAACGTTGCGTCCGATCTCCGACAATACCTTGAACGTCGCGCTGCGGCGGCTGGGCTTCGAACATGACGAAATGACCAGCCACGGCTTTCGCGCCATGGCGAGCACGCTGCTCAACGAATCAGGCCTCTGGCATCCCGATGCGATTGAGCGGGCGTTGGCCCATGGCGAGCGGGATCGCGTCCGGGCAGCCTATCACCGTGGTGCCCATTGGGACGAGCGGGTTCGCATGGCGCAATGGTGGTCAGATTACCTTGATCAGCTTCGGGTCGGGGGCGCGGTGATCAAGGCGAAGTTCAGGAAGCGCGGGTAGGCGGAAGTCGTCGAGAACAGGCTAACAAGTTCGCAGCACTAGATGGTATCGCTGTCACTTCCAATGACGCATGGCACCGTCGTCTGCCGACCAGCTCCGGTCTAAGCCGTCCGCGCCGGTGACGTCCGGTTGTGCCAAAAGTAGTCGATCGTCCTCGCCTGAGCGGTCGTTCGGCAAAGCACCCCCTTCGGCGTGCGGAACATCAGCGACATGATGAAGTGCACCCAGTCGCGCAGAGGCTCACCGGGGATCTCAACCTTCACCGCGAGCAATGCCTCAAGGGCGGCAGCGGCCATGTCGTCGATCGTGCCGAAGAACCTGCGCTCGAGCATGTGCGCGGTTTCCTCGTCGGGATAGGGGGACTTGTACAGATCCTCGACACAGCCGAACGCTTGTGGCGACAGGCGTTTGCAGGTGATCTGTCCGTCATGAGATCGCTTGCGATATCGCCGGACACTGCCGTCATCGCCCGCCCAGCGTTTCAGCCAGAGGTTCGGGATATAATGATGGTCCATCGTTGCCACGGTATCGCGGCGAGGTGTCGCTCTCGCAAGTCACCGTATGAGCATGGCAAGCTCGGTGTAGACCGCAGCAAGACCGAGCAGCACGCCAAGCTGGGACAAGTCGCTGCCGCCGAGCGGCAGAACCCGCCGGGACGGAGATATCGTCCCATGTGCAATCACGAGTAACAGTTCGATTGCGAGTGCTATTCCGAAAGCCTTCAACATCCACCAATCCTTCGTTTGGCGGGAGAGGCTTTGCTGGCGCTGGTCATATTCCCGGACAGCAAGCGCATGGCAAAAGAATCTCCCGCGTGAGCGGTTGAATCTGCTGAGGGGTTAGTGCTGCCCTCAGCGCCGGCCGCCACTGGCGACTGGCTGTTACCAAGCGGGCTGATGCTCGCTCCGGGACACATGTTCTCATGTGTCCCAACGGTCGGTTTGGCCGTCCGTCGGTCAGAACTACGACATGTCGTAGACTGGGTTACTGCTATACCTCTATCGCAACTTTGACCTGGTGGGAAGCAAGTCCTTGCCCAAGGCGCCCCCCCCCCCGCCTCCCCCCCCCCGACAACCGGGCCCTATCGACCGCACGCGCCGCACTATCTGCGACTAATTTCAATTTTACACTTGCGGGCGACGCCCCCCTGCCGGAAGAGTTGGCAGCCAAAGTTCGTGCGTTCCCGACAACTTCATTGAGCTTGACTGTTATGGCCATCGGCCGCCAGCTGGCCACATCGGCGCCGGGTGCATGAGGGGAAAATCTTGAG
Source organism: Sphingomonadales bacterium (assembly GCA_027489295.1). The sequence goes on from JAIYAA010000077.1 coordinate 5,724, forward strand.
GCGAGAGGACCGCTCGATGGGCAGGGGGGACAGACGCGGAACGATCTTAGAGCGCGTACCCGGCGCGCACCTGACCCCGGTCGGCCGGTGATCTTCGTCGACCGTTGGGCGGTGCCCGACCCGTTCATGCGAGATCCGCTTGCCTCACGTGCCGCCTCGGATCTGGAACGTGCTCGCCAGCGGGTGGCATCCCATCAGTTCCAGGAGCGCTTTGAATTCCAGGCCTATCGTCGTCCGGAGGTCAAGAGCGCGCTCGTGGCCCTGTTTCACAACAAGTGCGCATACTGCGAAGTGCCCTTCACAAGCGCCCCGGCTGACATCGAACAGTATCGTCCAAAATCAGGGGTCACCGAGGCGCCTCGACATCTGGGCTACTGGTGGTTGGCCAATGACTGGTCAAATCTTTTGCTGGCCTGCCAGAACTGCAATCGTCTGACACGGTCCGAGTTGAGTGAGGCCGGGCGCCTCGAGCCGGTCGGCAAGTATAACCGCTTCCCGCTCGTGCACGAGGAACAGCGTGCCTACTCCCCTGAGGACGCGATCGAGCGGGAACAGCCGCTTCTTCTCGACCCGACCAGGGACGACCCTGTGGACCATCTGGTCTTCACCGAAGAAGGCTTCGTTCACAGCGAAACGGAGCGCGGCAACACGACGATATCGGTACTGGGCCTTAACCGGCTGGGGTTGGTGAAGGAGCGGGCGCTGACCGCCCAGCGCTATCGCTATGCTCTCGAAGGAATTCGCGACGCGATACGGCGCGGGGAGACGCTGGCGGAACTCGGCCTCAAGCTCGAGCAACTGCATGAGATGGGCTCAGACGAGGCGCCCTACGCCGGTCTCATGCGGCAGCTGCTGCGACGAGACTGGCCGGCGCTGCAGAAGGACATCCAGGGTCTGGGGTCCCTAGAGACGGTGGGGCTGTCCGCGCCTGACCTCGTTGTGGAGCCGTCCGCCCCGATGACAACCGCGCGAGTGCGGAAAGCCGCCGCGGTGTCCAGGGAATATCGCGAGCGCATGGCAAACTACTCGCTCGCGGACGCAGACGGCATCACACGCTATAAGTCACAGCGCCGTTCGATCGAGGCCATATCGATCCGGAACATAAGGGCTGTCCGGTCCTTCGATGTAAACCTCGCACGCGAGGATTCTGGCGGCGGAAGCTGGCTCATGCTGCTCGGAGAGAACGGGACTGGCAAGAGCACCGTGCTTCAGGCGGTCGCACTCGTCCTCGGTGGCTCGGAATATGTCTCCAGACTGATCCGCGATGCGCGGATTTCGCTCGGGGAACTCGTCCGTTCGCGCTGCCGCTCCGCGTCGATTTCAGTGAAACTGAGCGGCTTTGGCTCGGCGCATCGGCTGAGGGTCTGGCGGGACCGGCTCGAATTCACCAGCCCCGGCGGCGAGACGGTGAAGATCGATGCGGCCGGCAAGGTCACGGGACACGCCTGGGCGCCACAAACGGTCATGGCGGGCTATGGCGCGACGCGACTATCCGGCCGCCCCGGCCTCCAGGCTGTCGAGGGCGGCACCTTCGCTCGCGTCGAGAATCTGTTCGATCCATTCGTTCCGCTTATCGATGCGGAGAGCTGGCTGTGCCGTCTCTCCACCTTCGAGTTTGATCGCACGGCAATTATCCTGAAGGATTTGCTCGGAATCGATCCCGGCGCAAAAATGACCAGAGGCGCCGGAAAGGTCAGTGTCAGTTTGCCCGGCGGACGGATGCGTCTGGGAGCCCTGAGCATGGGCTACCAGACGGTCCTGGCGGCGGCTGCAGACATCCTGGAGATTCTCTCGAGGGTCTGGCCGAACCCGCTCGATGCGGAAGGCATCGCCCTGATCGACGAGCTCGACGCCCATCTCCATCCGAGGTGGCAGATGCAGATCGTGAGCAGTCTCCGTAAAGCTTTGCCCGCCGTCCAGTTCATCGTAACGACGCACCAGCCGCTCTGCCTGCGCGGGCTTGTAGAGGGCGAAATCGTTGTAATGCGCCACAACGCCGCCTGCGGCATCGAGACGATCAAGGATTTGCCTTCGCCGGCAGACTTCCGCGTCGACCAGCTGCTGACCTCATCCTTCTTCGGGTTGAACTCGACCACCGATCCCGAGACCGAAAAGCTGTTCGGCCGGTATTACGCGCTCCTCGCCATGGACGTGCGGAGCACTGAGCAGGAGACGGAGCTAGCCAGATTGAGGGGTGAGCTCGACGAGCGGCGACAGTTCGGAACCACGCAGCGCGAAGCACTCTACTTTGAAGCGATCGATCGCGTCCTCGCGAAGGGCTCCGTAGTGGCCGCACCCGCGCGACAGGTTCGCGAGGAGGCAATCAACGAGGTTTCTGCCATCTGGGAACAGCTGATGGCGAGCGCGGCAAGGAACGGAGGCGCGGCTTGATCTTCGTCGAGCGAGAGGACACCTCTGCGGATCTGGCCGTTTACGCCAAGCCGACCGTCCGGGACGCGAACGGAACGAAGGTGACGCGCTACGAGCGAGAGCGCGCGAACGCAATCGCATTCTTCACGGACACGGCGCATTATCTGAACGACGAGAAGCTCGACGACGCCTCGTTTTCCTTCGCTGTTTACAAGGACAAGGAACTTGCAAGGGCCCTAGCCAGGGACTTCCACAAGAAATGCGCATATTGCGAAAGCAAGTTCGCAGCAGTGACGCCTGCCGATATCGAGCACTACCGTCCGAAGGCGTCGATCAATACCGGTACGCACGAGCTTAAGCCCGGCTACTTCTGGATGGCAGGAGACTGGGACAATCTTCTGCTTTCCTGTCCGCACTGCAATCGATCCTACAGCCATGAAGTGCCCGGGCAGACGCAGAACGTCACTTTGGGAAAGGGCACGCAGTTCCCGCTGTCCGACGAGACAAAGCGCGTGCGCGACCACGAGGCAGATATCGCGGCAGAGGCGGACTATCGGCTCCTGCTCCACCCCTGCATCGATCAGCCGAATGAGCATCTTTCGTTCGACACGGACGGCCTCGTCCGCCCGAAGCAGGCAGGTGCAGCTGGGGCACGAGGCAAGGCCTCGATCGACATATATGCGCTCCAGCGAAAGGATCTCGTCGAAGCCCGGCGTGACGCGGTCAACGATCTCAGATCGAGGGTGGAGGACCTTGGCTTCCACATCGTGCAGCACCGGCGCCTAGACGCTATCGGCGATGCCGCTGCCGAGGCGCGCACGCACAATCTGGTACAGCTCAGCAAAGTGCTCGCTAGCATCGTCGCGTCCATGGAACCGACGGAGCAGTATCTTGCGGCCAAGCGCCACTGGATCAGGGAGGCCGGCGCAAAGGGCGATTTCGCATTGCTCGATCAATTTGGCGTCGACCTCCTTGCGCTTGCGCCCTGACGGTCGAGCTTCTCTTTCGGATCTACAACCGCTAAACGTCCGCAGCTGAACCTTGCAGCTTGGACGGCCGGCTGTACGGTAGTCCGCTTTCCGCTTTTGGCTGTCTGAACCTGCCAGTCTGCTCGCGGCCCAGTTTCGGTTGTTTCACGATGGCAGCCGGGCGACCGCTGAAAGTCGGCTTTTGACGAGAGCTGCCACTCGGTATGTCGGGTACGAACGGCGGCAAAGTCCCAGGACCTTCCGGCTGCATCCGCCCCAACATAGGCCGTTGAGACTCCGGATGCGGACGGCAGGTATTGCTGGAAGCGGCCGTCCGGCACGCGAATGAGTTATGTGATCGACGCTGCGTTCAGCTCCTGAGCAAAGACATCGAGCATCGTGATGAATGCGCGCGAAGCGGCGAAGCGATATCTCACCACGATGCTCAACTTGATCGGCGAAACCGGACAGGACTGCGGGGCCCGAAACGCAGCCGAATGATAGGGAAAGCGCTATGGTCCAGCGAACGCCTATTGTTGTCCTGAGCAAAGTCTTTTCAGATTGATCATAAAAGTCCGTCGAATAGGACCATCGAAGACTTGGCTCTGAACTTGCCTTGCGATATACTCCGTATTGTCTGGGGGGACGCATGTCGAGCAACTCCACGCCTCGAATCTGCCTGATCAATCTGGCCTGCTGTTGGGCCGGGATGCTGCTCGCACCGCTGGGCGCCATGGTGCTAATCCCATCGGCATTTCTCGCGATGTGCGGGCGATCGATGGGCGCCATTGACACATTCATGCTGGTCTCGATCGCCGGAATGCTCGCGAGCATTCTAATTGTCGGTTGGTGCGGCCATGGCGCCGTGCGACGCGAATGCCTCGCGGCCCACGCCGGTGGAATGGCGGCTATGATCTTGCTGCATCCGGCAATGGGCGCTGAACTGCCGCTCCTACCGCTGCCCGAGATAGCGGCGCGCCTTGTGCTCGGCATGACTCCGACCATGGTTCTGGGGTTCGCCCTGGTGTTGCTATTGTTTTACGTCGCCCGTCTGCGGCGCCCCGCACATGATGGCGTGCTTGCGCCAGGGAGAGGTCAGCGATGAACGTTGAGATCAAGGTCCCCGACGCCACGGGGCCGCGGGTCTATGTGACCTGGCGCCCCGTCGAGGTCGAGCTGCGGCTCATCGACCCACCGGCAGGTGCCGCAACGGTCCACGTCACCCTCTCGGCAAAGTCGCTCGTGAATGGTGGGAAACTCCTGTTCGCCCCCACGCTAACGCACAACGGATCAGCCACGCTCGACGTGACGCTGCAAGCCGACGGCACACCGGAGACGGTCTGGGCCGGGGGCGCCTTCCCGACCGCAAGCCAGAAACATGGCGATGTCGCCATCGAGGTGCGCGACGCCGCTGGCGCGCTGCTCGGTAAGCAGGATTTGATGGTGCGCGTTCGCAAGAATGCGAACGATCTCACCACCGCCGAGCGCGATCGGTTCCTGGCCGCTCTTGCCACGCTCAACGGCGCCGGAACGGGCCGCTACGTGCAGTTTCGCGACATGCATGTCGGCGGGCTGCCCGATCAGGAGGCCCATGGCGGCCCCGGGTTTCTGTCGTGGCACCGGGCTTATCTGCTCGACTTCGAGCGCGAGCTTCAAGCCATCGATGAGGAGGTCACCCTTCCCTATTGGCGATTCGATCAGGCGGCGCCTAAGGTGTTCACGACCACCTTCATGGGCACCGGCAACGGACTAGGTCAGGTTCAGTTCGCCCCGTCCAATCCGCTTGCCGGCTGGTCAGCGGGCGGCAGTACGGGGGTGCAGCGCGGCAATGGCGTCGGGCCCACCACCGTCCCGATCCTAGCGAGCGAGGCCCAGACACTGGCGCTGGGCGGTGGCCCTGCCCCGACGTTCTTCACGGGATTCACAAGCATGCAGGGCAATCCGCATGGTCGTGCCCACAATAGCCATGGCGGAGGGTGGATCGGCAATCCGACAACGGCGCCCCGCGATCCGGTCTTTTTCCTGCTCCACTGCAACGTCGATCGCCTGTGGGCGAAGTGGCAGTGGGCGACCCAGATCCATGATCCGACGGACGCGCGGTCCTTCGTTGCCGGACAATTCAATCTCGGGCATAATCTCGCGGACAAACTGTGGCCCTGGTGTGGGCCGATGCAAGCCGGCAGACCGCAGAATGCGCCCGGCGGCGGAATGTCGGCTTCGCCCATGACGACCGAACCCGGGGCAAGCCCGGAGGTGAGCAAGATGATCGACTATCTGGGGACCATCGGCGCGAAGCATCAGGCCTTCGCTTATGATGATGTTCCCTTCCAGATTTGAGCGGGAGCCAAGCCATGGACATCGAAGCCTATCGCAAGGATTTTCTCGCCCAGATCGAGAAAGAGCAGGCCGAGGCGCAACAGGTCTCGTCCGAGGACATGCTCAACTATGCCAACCGGGACGAGCATGACAATGAGACGCTTTGCGGCATGATCCGCAGAATTCCGCTCGACGCGGAGAACTTCGCGGCCAGCGTGCGAAGCTTACTCGATGTGCTCGGAAACAACGACGTGGGTGCCGGTCCGCGCCTGGCGGCGATCGAACAATTGGGTGCTGCCGAGTTTCAACCCGTGGGATTCAAGGAGTTTCGAGCCGAATATATGGAGCTGTTGCGGCGTCTTGCGATCTCCGAAGACAAGAATGTCCGAGTCGCCGTGCTCGATCGGCTGACGCTCGAAAATGATCCCGAGGCACAGCGCCTACTTCGCGAAAGTCTCGAGAAGAGCCGCAAGCCCCTCATCCCCGATGCCAAAGCGGTTCAGTTGCTCGCGCGCGACGATCACGCTGGCACCTATCCACTTTTCCGGCGGCTCGCTGCGGAGGGAACCGGCGCGGTTCGCGAAGAAGCGCTGCGCGCGCTGGCGAGCGATGTCCAGTCGGTGCAGCTCTTCGAGTCAATCGCAAGCAACAAGAGCGAGAAGTCGCCACTGCGCCAGATTGCTTCGGTCAATCTCAAGACGATCTCGCCGGACCGCTACGCTCGCGTGGCCGAAAATGTGCTGCTCGACGATGGCGACGACGACAAATTGCGCGCGATGACCGCTAACGTGATCGCTCACAACGCCGAGGTCGCCACTGAGCTGCGCAAGAGTGATCGCCTCTCGGCCGCGATCGAGGGGATCGGCTCGCGGACGAACTCGCGGTCGCTGAAGTCTTCGATCGGGCGCCTGACCAAGTCGCTCGCCTCGAAATAGGCTGGATCGATGCAGCCCGAAGCGGTCGACCCGATCGTGCAGATCCGGGCGACGCCGCGGACATCGGACGCGAGCGAAGGCCTCGCCGCGCTGCTCCGCCACGACGCACCCCATTTCCAGGGCCTGTCGACCGCGGATGCACAAAGGCTGCGCGGTCAGCTCTTTGCGGAGTTCGAAGGCCGCCCGCACCCCCTGGGCCTCCGCGAGATGATCCTCGAGGAATTGCAGACGAGCCTCAGCCCGGTCGTGCTTGCCGGCGCAGCAAGGGCGCTGCGAAACGAGACCGCCGATCCCGTCTTGCTCCACTGGCTTTCATCCAGCCACGACCGGATTGCGCTGCTCGATGACTATGTGGCGTTGGATTGCCCGGGTCCAGACCGGCTGACCGCACGCGGCGAACTCGCAGAAACCTTGCAGCGATGGCAATCGCCAAAGAGCAGTTGCTGCGCGGGTCCGGGCCTTTCCGAGACGACGATTCCCTGCGCTATGAATTCCTCGCCTGGCAAACTCTGCCCGAAGAAGCTCGCCACGGTGACGCTCGAAGATCAGCATGGGGCCAAAGTTCCGCTTGTCTCCCTGCTTCGCACGCGTCCAAGCCTGATCGCCTTCTTCTACACGCGGTGTATGAACCCGGAAAAATGCTCGCTTACCGTGCTTCGTCTTGCTGCCTTGGCCCGCCAAATTGAGGCGGTTCAGCCCGGCGGATGGAACATCCTTGCGATCAGCTACGACCCGGAGTTCGACACGCCCCTGCAACTGCGCCGTTTCGGTGAAGGCCGAGACTTTCCTTTCTCAGAACATGCTCGATTGATCCGGTGCGTGACCGACTGGCCAAAGCTTCAACAGGCGTTCGACTTGCGCGTCGGCTACAGCGCCGCGACCGTGAACGAGCATGCGCGCGAGTGCTTCTACGTAACGCCGGGATTGGACCTTCTGCCGCTCTCGCCCGAGCGCTTGGCAGATCCGGCGAGCACGCTCAATTTCGCCTTTAAAACGAGATTCTCTGACGCCGTCTAGCAGTGCCGCGAACGGTCAACCGTCACCACCGTCCTATCCCCTTAAGGCGTCGCAACGTCCCGAGGCGCAACGCCGGTTCAAGGAGATGAAGGCCGAAGGCGACTATTGCGCCGACCACGATCCTGACCTAACCGATGGCGCACCGAATCCGCTCCCGGTTTCGCGGATCACTCCGACATTCTGACGGTCGTGCGTCTCGGATCTGGAAACAAGCTCAAAAGCGGTCGAAGGCTCCGCGCAACCAAGCAGGCATCGTCGGCCATCGCTCAGGTCGGCGGCGCGGAATCATATGCGTCGCGCAATCTTTCAATACTGCTTGACCGACTGGATCATCCCTCTCGAGGCATGGTTCCGTGGCGCCGCTGAGACAACGGACAAGCGCCCCGTCGCCGAGGAAGAGCCGCCGTTCCAGATCTATACCGCGTGGGGCGAGGTCTACAGTCGCGAGCGCCTTTGGAATATCGTCACGCGTTAGGGCGCGCCCTTCGTCTCGCTCCCCTATGTCGTCGTCATCATTGTGGCCGTTGTTACTGTCCTGACCTAGATTGGCGCGGGTCCCGATTTCGTCATCCGCGTCGTCAAATTGCCGTTGGGTCACCGATTGAAACGCGCAATGACCGGTTTCAGTATAACCGGACGTTCTCGATCGCGGCTCCAATCGGCAGGAATGTCTCAAAATACGTCGATCGGGTTTCGGCGGCAGTCGACCAGAGCGAGACATTCAGATTAGCCACCGCGAACGTCGGCTTCTGACAAAAGGTGACGATCGCGCGGACCATGAGTGCAGATACTCTGAAAGCTGCTGCCACTGGGGCGCTGCGCGGCCACCACCTCCCTTACCAGCGCAAGGGACGATTAAAGCGATCGACATAGCGCAGGCCGGGCTTGCCCCGATTGGCTTCCACCATGTCGACGACATGCGGGATGCTCTCGTCGATTGACAGCGTCGCTTCGTCCCCTCCCATTTCGGTCCGAACCCAGCCCGGCGCGACGAGCAGCAGCGCACGCGTGTCGTTCGGCCGATGGGCTGCATAACCTTTCATCAGCATGTTGAGGGCGGCCTTGCTCGACGAATAGAGCGGCCAGAAGCCGGTGCTGTCGGCGATACTGCCGAGTTCCGACGTCATGATCGCGATCACGCCCTCATCGCGCACCATCTTGTCCAGCAGCTCCACCGTCCGGACGGGCGACAAGGCATTGGTCAGCATCATGTCGACGAAGTCTTGCTCGGGCGCATCGAGCGGCGTCTTATCGTTTGAGCGTGCGATGCCCGCGTTTACGAACAGCACATCAAGCTGTCGCCTCTGAAGGCGCGCGCCCAGGTCGCGGACAGAAGAGGCATCTCGGATATCGACGCGTTCGATTTCAAGCCGATCGGGGAAGCGCGCGTACAGATCATCAAGGCCGGACGTATCGCCCCGCATGGTGGCGATGACGCGCCAGCCGCGGCCGAGCCATTCTTCCGCTAGCGCCAGTCCAAGGCCGCGCGTGGCGCCGACGATCAGAGCAGTCTGCTGTGTCATGAAAATCTCCTCAATCGATGTGCTGTCAGAACCCGGCCTTGCCGATCGACGCGCCGCCATCGACGTGAAGCGTCTGGCCGGTGATGAAGGCCGCGTCGCCCGACAGAAGGAAGGCGATGGCGGCCGCGATTTCGTCCGGGCGACCGAATCGGCGCATCGGCACCGCCGACAGATAACGTCCTTCGCCCTCGCTGCCGGGCTGATTGTTGGCGCGGAACAGTTCGGTCTCGGTCGGGCCGGGCGAGACGGCGTTCACCGTGATGCCGGTCGTAGCCAGTTCCAGCGCCCAGCTTCGACTGAAACTGACCAGTGCCGCCTTGGCCGCAGCATAGGCGGTGCGCTCGACCGCGCCGAGCACCGTCAGGCTGGTGATATTGACGATTCGGCCCCAGCCGCGCTCGGTCATGCCCGGCAGCAATGCCTGCACCGCCTGAAGCGCCGGATGCAGATTGACACGCATCACGTCCTCCAACGTGGTCAGGTCGACCGAACCGAGCCGCTGCGGGCGTACCAGGCCGACATTGTTGACGACGCCATCGAATTGAAAGCGATCGGTCAGATCGGCCAATACGCCGTCGGTGGCGCACGTGTCGGCAAGATCGACCGGCACCAGCGTGCCCGGAAAGTCGGGGGCCGCGCCGCGCGCCAAGCCGACGACCTTATGTCCCTCGCGCGTCAATCGATGCGCGAGCGCGAGGCCGATGCCTTTACTGGCGCCGGTGACAAGAAATGTTCTGCCCATGGGGCTACCTCATAATTGTGTCCCGGCCGCACACGCAGCCGGGGCAGAGATGCTCAGGCGGCAACTGGCGAAGCCCGGCGCAGAGCCGGCAGCATGTCTTCGGGCTCGGGGCGGCGCGTATAGTCGGGATTGACCTCGGCATAGAGGATCGTGCCGTCTTGTGCGATCACGTAACGGGCCGGCATCGGCAGCGTCCAACTGGGATCGCCGTTGAACGCCGGCAGGTCATTCTTCAGCGATTTGTAGAGCTCGATCAGATAGTCGGGCATCTCGAAACGCAAGCCGAAGGCGGCGGCAACATCGTTATGCGTGTCCGATAGGATCGGGAAGCCGAGCGCGTTCTGGCGCACCGACTTGCGGCTGTTGACCGGGGTTTGCGGCGAGATCGCGACGAGCCTTGCGCCGAGTTGCTCGAACCGGGGGAGCGCTTCCTGCAGCGCCTGGAGTTCCATGTTGCAATAGGGGCACCAGACCCCGCGATAGAAGCTGACCACCAACGGTCCAGCGGCGAGCAGGTCGGCGGAGGAAACCAGGTTGCCGTCAGGGTCGTTCAAGGCGAAGGCGGGTGCCTTGTCAACGGCCTTCAGCGCGCGCGAAGCAGCGCCGCTCGCGATCAGTTCGCGGGTCGCGCGGTGCATCGTCTCGATCACCGATGGCGGAACATTGTAGGGCGGCTTGCCCGCCTGGAAATCGGCTTTGAAGGCATCGAGTCTGGATTGCAGGGTCATCGGTCTTCTCCTTGAATGAAATAGGGGTCAGGCAGTGGGAATGAGTGCATTGACGCGGGCGATGGCGCGCCGGACGGACGGCCGCGCCTCGATGTCGGCGTACCAGCGCGCGACATGCGGCTTGTCGTCGAGGCTGACCCCGACGAACTCGCGCCGCCACAGCCAGCCGAAATGCGCGATATCGGCGATGGTGAAGGCATCGCCGGCCACGAAATCGCGCGTCGCCAAACGCGCATCCAACACCGCTACGGTGCGCCGGGCTTCCGCCGAGAAACGTTCGATCGCGATTGGCTGGGGTTCGGTGGCGAAGCGCTGGAAGAAGCCGGATTGGCCGAATGCCGGGCTGAGCGCCGAGGCGTGGAAGAACAACTGTTCAAACACCCGCGCCCGGTCTTCGCCCCCGGCAGGCAATAGCTGCCCGGTCTTCTCGGCAAGATAGACCAGGATGGCGGCGGACTCGGTCAGCACCAGATCGCCGTCGACCAGCACCGGCACCTTGGCGTTGGGGTTGAGCCCAAGAAAGGCCGGGGCCTTCTGCTCCCCCTTGCGCACGTTGATCGGATGAAGGCGGTATTCGAGGCCCATTTCCTCGAGCGCGATCGGCACCTTCACGCTGTTGGGCGTGGCGAACGCATACACATCAAGCAAGGTCGTCTCCTTTGAACGGCAGCCGTGTCCGCAGGCGCGGCACGGCGATGGCGGCGAGCCCAGCGAGCGCGCATCCGGTGTTTTGAAAGACGAGCAGCCCGTCGATGATCGACGGCATCTCCACGCTGTGTCCGAACCACATCTTCATGGGGTCACTCCCGTCCGCCTCGGGTCGATCCCAAGGCCTGCACGACAGATGCATCGTGGCCGCTCGACACGGCAGAGGCGCCTGGGTGATAACACCCATTCCAGAGAGGAATGACGGTGGACCGATTCCAGGCGATGACGACCTTTGTACGGGTGGTGGACACAGGCTCCTTTTCGGCCGCCGCCCGCCAGCTCAATGTCGGGCAGCCCGCGGTGTCGAAGACGATCGCCCAGCTGGAGAACCGGCTTCAGGTCAGCCTGCTGATCCGATCGACGCACGGGTTGACCCCGACCGAGGCCGGGCAGCGCTTCTATGAGCGTGCCCGCATCGCCATCCAGGAGGCGGACGAAGCCGAATTGTCGGCGCGGGGTGCGGGGGCGGGCCTGTCGGGCTGCCTGCGGGTTTCCGCGGCTCCCACCTTCGCGCGCCTGCATGTCATTCCGCACCTGCCCCGCTTCCTGGAGGCGCATCCGGGGCTGGAGATCGATGTGATCCTCGACGACCGCGTGATCGACCTGGTCGCCGAGGGCATCGATGTGACGCTGCGCATGGGGGCATTGCCCGATTCGTCGGCGGTCGCGCGCAAGCTGATGGGCGGGCGCCGATCGGTCTTCGCCACGCCGACCTATCTTGCGCGGGCAGGCGAGCCACGCACGCCCGGCGAACTCGCCGAGCATGAGACGATCATATACAGCCAGCTCTCCAACGTCTGGGCGTTCACCCGCGACGGGACCCAGGCGTCGGTGACGGTTCGCGGCCGAGTGCGGGTGAGCGCGGCGGAAGGATTGCGGGCGGCCGTGCTGGCCGACATGGGCCTGACGATCGGATCGGACTGGATGTTCGTGCCCGAATTGGCGAGCGGTCAGGTCCGCCGGGTTCTTGACGATTGGTCGCTGCCGTCGATCGACCTGTGGGCGGTGTTCCCGACCGGGCGCATGGTGAGCGCGAAGGCGCGGGCATTCGCCGCTTTTGTCGAGCAGGTCATGGCGCCGGGCTATTCCGACGCGGCATAAGCCTTATCGCTCCGCGCCATCGTCCGCTGCCGCGCGGAACGGCCTAGCTGATCCCCACGCCGCCACTTCGGGTCGGCGCCCCATTCAAGGATCGACATCATGGCCAAGTTCGACACCTATAGCGACGCTTTCCCCAACGCCCACCTGACCCGCAAGGACAATGGCGTACTGGAAGTCGCGCTGCACACCGATGGCGGCAAGCTCGTCTTCAACGGCCATACGCATGAGCAGTTCGTCGAGCTGTTCCATCAGGTCGGCGAGGATCGGGACAACCGCGCCGTGATCCTGACCGGCACTGGCGACGCGTTCATGGACACGATCGACCCCGAGGGTTTCGATTTCTTCAGTCCGCAGGGCTATGACAAGATCCTGCGCGAAGGCCGCAAGATTCTCTCGAACATCCTCGACATCGAAGTGCCGATGATCAGCGCGCTCAACGGGCCGGTGCTGCTCCACAGCGAATATGCGCTGCTGACCGACATCATCCTGGCCACCCCGGAGACGGTGTTTCAGGACAAGCCGCATTTCGATTTCGGCATCGTTCCCGGTGACGGCGTTCACCTGCTGTGGCCGCATGTGATCGGCTCGGTCCGCGGACGCTATTTCCTGCTGACCCGCCAGCGGCTCGATGCCCAGACAGCCAGGGACTATGGCGTCGTGAACGAGATCGTACCCGCCGATCGCCTGCTGGCCCGCGCCCATGAAATCGCCGACGGCATCGCCGCGCTGCCCCCGCTGACCGGTCGCTACACGCGCATGGCGATCACCCAGCCGCTGCGCCGCCTTATCGATGAGGGCACCGGCTATGGCCTTGCACTCGAAGGCATCAGCGCGGCCGACGTCGCCCGATCGATGGCCGCCCAGGGCTGACACCGCACTTGCCGCCCGGCCCGGTCGCCGGGCGGCAGTCACCTCAAGCAACAGGAACCGCCATGACCCAGATCCGCTACCGCACCGTCGATGTCGACGGTCATGCCATCTTCTATCGGGAGGCGGGCAATCCCGGCCTGCCGACACTGCTGCTGCTGCACGGCTTTCCGTCGTCGAGCCACATGTTCCGCGATCTCATACCGCTGCTGGCGGAACGGTTTCACCTGGTTGCGCCGGATCTGCCGGGATTTGGGCTGAGCGAAATCAAACCGCGCGCCACCTTCACATACAGCTTCGACGCGCTTGCCAGGGTAGTCGGGCGCTTCACCGAGGTAACCGGCCTCGACCGATACGCGCTCTATGTTTTCGACTACGGGGCGCCGACCGGCTTCCGGCTCGCCATGGCACATCCCGAGCGGGTCACAGCGATCGTTTCGCAGAACGGCAACGCCTATGAGGAAGGGCTGAGCGCCGGATGGAACCCGATCCAGCGCTATTGGCGCGAGCCGAACGACGCCAATCGTCAGGCGCTACGAGAACTTCTCACGCCAGCGTCGATCCGCTGGCAGTATGAACATGGGGTGCCGGACGTCAGCGCCATTTCGCCTGACGGCAGCGCGCTCGATGCCTGGTATATCGCGCGGCCGGAGGTCGATGAAATCCAGCTGGACCTGTTCGGCGACTATGCCAGCAACATCGCGCTGTATCCCGCGTTTCAAGAATATTTTCGCAAACACAGGCCGCCCTTTCTTGCGATCTGGGGCAGGAACGATCCGTTCTTTCTCCCGGCCGGAGCCGAAGCTTTCCGGCGCGATCTGCCAGATGCAGATGTCCGCTTCCTCGACACCGGCCATTTCGCGCTGGAAACGCATGCGGCAGACATCGCCGACGCGATCGGGAAATTTCTGCCGCAATGGTGACGTACGGAGCGCCGAGACCAGGCTGGCCCACGAATGACCGGTGTTGGCGCAACCGGACGCTCCCAGTCGCGGCGTCGAGCGGCAGGAAAGTCCCACTTTCGATCAGCCAGGCAGCGTATCAAGTTAAGTAATAGTCTTTCAGGTATCATGCAAGCACCTGTATGGTATTTACAGGGCGAACATTATTGCAAACAGCCCCAATTAGCATCCGTATCCAGCACCGGGCTGCGGACAATCACCGTACAAACCGTAGGTTCTCGGCTGCTTTTCTCGCTCCCGCTCCCGATCCTCCTGCTGACGGCGGCGCTCTTCGTTTTGCCGCTCTCGCTCGGTATCCGCACCTGATGGTCGGGACGTTGATGACGACGAACCTGAAGAACTTCCGGATGACAAAACGGCGCCTGCAAGAGCCAGCACAACCACCGCGCCTACGGTTTTAGCAAGATAGTTGCCTTCCCCGGGTCCGTACGGCGCACGACAGCTATAGTTTCTATATTCGAGACACCGAACTTTTCCGTCAGAGGTAAGATAGGCTTTTACCCAATCCTGCGTGCCACCACTGTACGAATAATAACCAATAATTACCTGAGACCCGTCTGGAAATACATTATATGATACATTATGCATACTTTCCTGATCATAAGTATTCCAGCTCCACCCTTTTGAATCTGAGTAAACCAATTGATTCAAAAATGAGGTATAGTCGAAAAATTTATGCAAATTTTCTTGCGAAAATTGCCGAGCATCTCTCAATTGGGCCCTTTGACGCATTCTGCGGTAATTTTGCGCAGAGTCTAAAAAGGCGACCCAAACCCAATCGCCGGGAGCGTTTTCATTAACGAGCCCGGAAAAACCCTTAAAATCGTTGAACGGGTGACCATTTATAGCAACAATATAATCCCCAGGCTTTATACCAAAAAATAGACTGTCATCAGAATTTATTACTTTTATTGCTTTGAATCCTTGGTAGTTATATTCTTTATCTTCGATAACAATACCAAGACGACCATTTCTATCCGCGCCTGGATAGTAAAACTCTCCTGTTACGCTTTGAGCCATAGAGGGAGACGGAAGCGTCAATGCTAAGCATAGTACGCTGGCGAAGATGCGCTTCATATGCCCCCCGATTCGTTACGTTTAAGTAATATGAACCTAGCGGCGATATCTCGCAACGAGAC
This sequence comes from Sphingomonadales bacterium, assembly GCA_027489295.1. The sequence goes on from JAIYAA010000077.1 coordinate 21,100, forward strand.
TTTTGGGTCGGACCACCACATGCTCCTCACGGCGGGCTAAGGTTAAACGGTCGAATGTCGCCTCTTGGCATAAGCCGAAGTTTGGCGATGCGGACCGGAACGACAGCTTCGTCCCAACGCCCGTGCCCGGCACGCCCCGGGCACGGGCGCCAGCAGATTCAGATCTCGGTGTTCTCGGCAAGTGCGAGTGCGTCTTCCACGTCGATCCCAAGATAACGCACCGTGTTCTCGATCTTGCTATGGCCGAGAAGGATCTGCACAGCCCGTAGATTACCGGTCGCCCTGTAGATGATCGATGCCTTCGTTCGGCGAAGTGAGTGCGTACCATACTCGCTCCGCATCAAGCCGACGCCTGTCACCCATTCGTCGACAAGCCGCGCATACTGCCGGGTGCTCAGGTGCCCATTGTGATCGACCCGGCTCGGGAACACATAATCGTCCACCGTGCCGCCCCGGCGTTCGAGCCACGCCAGCAAGCTGCCCCTCGCATCTGGCAGCAGTTCGAATTGAACGGGCCGTCCTGTTTTCTGCTGCATGACGATTGCCCGCGTTCGGATCTGGCCGCCGCTGACAAGATCGCCGATCTTCATCTGCACGAGGTCGCAGCCCCGAAGCTTGCTGTCGATCGCCAGATCGAACAGCGCCCGATCTCGCAGGCGGCGGCGCTGATTGAGGTAGAAACGGATCTCCCAAATCTGCTTCGGTTTCAGAGCCCGCTTTGCACCCACGGTCCTTCCGGCATTCCAGACCGGGCGCTTGGTGGCGGTGAGTTCTGTTTCAGGCATCTCCATGATCGTTCTCCAATGGCCACATTGGCCATCTGCAGAACGCTTGCCGACGAGGATGCGCAGGACTTGCTGTGGGGCTCGTGCCGACCAGACTCGGTCGCTCGCCCGTTCCTGGGCGAATGTCTGATCCTGACGAAAGCAGACTTCCGTGTTCCATGAAGCTGCCGCGCGCAGCGACCCAACGTCCCATTTCTACATATCCGTCGGGCAATCTCGGCAAAGGAAACTGCCAATTTTGGAAAGGGCTTCGCCGCAGGCTCGCTCCCGCGATCGCGAGTAGCGTTCCCAATCCACGTTCGCTTAGCCGTCACCAATTGTACGGAACAATCAATTCTGGCGCGCTTTGCAAATCGCCGTGTTCGTGAGAGTAAAGACGCGCAATCAATCTTTGCCGTCGAGCGGGGGACACGCGTGATCGGAATGCGCAGTACAGGTCGACGGCTGCAATGGAGGCAGGCATTTACCCCAGCGCTTTCCGGATTGTTCGTCGCGGTCGTCGTATCGCTGCTCATCTATTCGACGCCGCTCGCCCAATTCGGCGCGGACGCGTCGCAACGCCTCATGCTGGGTCTGAACCTCGGCGGCGGCGCGCTAGGCGCCCCGAACCAGACTATGAAACCCCATTCGCCGACCAATTGGGTATTCGTCGACTTGGGTGGCCGGTTCTGCGGTGGCGAGAGTGGCGGGCGGCTCTGCCCACCAGCTCGCGCGAACACCGACAGGAATGCCCTTGCCAATCTTCTGAGCAAATTGCGCGCTCGGCAGCCGAGGCTGATCATTCTCGACGTGGCAACCAAGCCTGTCCCGGACGAAGACGAAGCGCTGCTGGCGCTACTAAAGCGGTCCGGCGCGCCAATTCTTCTGGCCTGGAATCCAGACTCCGACCACCTCCAGACCGATCCTAGCGGCAACGTGTCGTTGGTCTCAGAACGCCAAAATTTTCTATGTGATCCGTTCGCATGTCGATTTCCTGCCGCGAGATATTTCCCGTCCTTACGTCGAATGTCAGGCCCGACCGCGCGTCGTCTAGCCGCAGACTATGCGGTGGCCGACACCGAAGGTGCAGCGACGCGACGGGTACCTTCGATTGCCCATGCGGCGGCGATGATCGCTCAGGCGCCAGGCGACGCTCCATTCGCGCTTCTTGATGCCGCGCCGGAAACTCCCACAGTGCGCGCAGCCCGTAATTGCCCCGACGTCGATGCGCGAACGTGCAGCATGATGTTCGCCGAGACCGAGCGGGTCTTCTCGTTCAAACCCGTGGATCCGAGCGTCCCACGAACCGATGGCGAGAGCTGGCCGCCACTTGCATTTCTCCACTATGTGCCTGATGCTAATCCAATTACCGACTCCTTGCCGCGTGATCTGACCGACGCCGTCATCGTCGTGGGCGACAGCAGAGAGAGTGCAGGCGACCGCACTTGGGCGGTCACGGGCGAGGTGAGCGGGGCAGAGCTCATCCTAAATGATAGCCGTCAGTTCCTCCTCGCCGGCCCCCATCCCAAGCCAGGCTTGTTCGCCCATCTACGGTCCGAAATCCCCTTCCTGCTCGTCGGTTTCGCAGCGCTCCTGATTATACAAGCGTGTCTCGGCCATCACGCGCAGCGCCCGCGCGGGTTCCGTGCCAATATCGTGACAGTGTCGCGGACGGCCGCGCTGCTTTTGCTCACCATGGTCGTTACCGCTCTCGCCTTCGCTGGACTGTTGTGGATGCGCGGCATCGACACCGGAGCGCCAACCGATCTCGTGACACCCTTCCTTGGAATCGTGCTCGAGAGTTTACTGGATACGGTTCACCAATCGATCGGCATTGTTGAGGGAGCGGCGACTTGCTTGGTCGATGCAATCGCTCGCGGCAAAAAAGGACAGGTATCGTGACCGAACTTCTGTTCTTCCTGGTCGCCGCGGTGCCGGCCGCGACGTCGCCGCCTTGTGCCGCTCATGAGTTGAGCATGAAGGTCGGCGCGATCATGCGCGCGGGGACCGGGCCACTAGGACATCCAGTAACCCGCTCTGGCCGCACGTCGTCACCAATTACGCTGGCCGAGGGCGACACACTGTGCGGCGGCGAGCATGTCGTTAACCCCGCCGGCTCGGGTCGAATCGTGGTACTTAATGTGCCAGGGGGTGGAGAACTCTCAATACTCCCCGGACAGGACAAGCTCATTCCTTTTCCCACGACCAATACTCTCGCAGCGGGTTGGGCTCGGCTTTTCGACATGGTGTTCAGCCCGGATACGCACCAGCGGAACCTGACGCGCGACGGCACCAGCGAGGTCGTGAATGCCGAGGCGCGGGATAGCCGGGTCGCGCCCGCGCTTGGACCGATCGTGATCGCCTGGAATGGTAGGTCTAGAGGCCCCTGGACGTTGATGGTGGACGCCAACACCACGCGCTCATCGGCGAAAGTCACACAACCTTATGCGCAGTTGGACGTCGGGGCGGTCTGCCATGCTGGTTGTGCCATCACCGTCACCGCAGCAGACGCGCAAGTCGTAGCCCGGCGGCGGGTCCGGATCGTGAATATCGGCGAAGTGGCGATACCGGACTGGCTCGATACGCTTAGCGGGCAGCCGCTCGAAGCCGCATTGCTCGGCAGTTGGCTACTGAATAGCAACGCAGCGCCAGTGTGGCGCGATCAAGGTATCTCGTTGCTGTGGCGAGGCGCATGCTCCCATGTCGCGGCGTACGACGATCTGAAACGACACATCGACGTCGAGAATATGGCGGCCGTGTGTAGCGCAAAGCCGACAATACTAAACCACGAGGACTGAGTTGATCGTGTCGGAAGTCGCTATCCCAGCTGCGCGCTGAAAGAGCTACTTCTAAGGATTGAAGAAGAAATCACCGGAAAACGAGGTGCTCTCCCACGGAGTCTGGTGGGCCTTCGTTGCCGCACGAACGCGTTTTCTCACACGTTTGAAGACTTCCTCGATGCCGACGTTCTGCGACGACATCTCGGCCGCAAGCGCATCGGCATACGGACTAAATTCGCCCGTTCCGTCAGCCGCAGCCGAATTCATCGCCGTCGAATAGGCAATGAAGGTGCCATCTTTCGTAAAGAGGGGGCCGATGCCATCCGAATTGCCGATCGGGCCCCGTGTTCCCGGGGCCTTCCGGCACGCATCTAAAATTACGATGTTGAACGAATTTCCAGCACTATCCAATGTCGCCATCACATATTGTGCATCAATTGCGCGCTCCACCACTAGATCTAAGTCGTCCATCGACTCCATGACCGGTACGAGATAGCTCGATCCATCGACTTGAGTCCCATGTTCCGAGTAATAAAATAGCCCGACCGTATCGCGGCCCGAGCGCTTTATTCGAGTTCGCAGGCGGCCGATGGCATCGCTCATAACTTGGCGATTGCCGTTTTCCACTTTCTCAACGTCAAACCCGAGCTCGGTCAGCCGCTTCCCGATCAGCTCGATATCGTGCGTGGCATTGGGGAGCACGCCCAGTTCCTTCGAATAGGACGAGTTTCCTATGAGAAGCGCGATCCGCTTTCCGCTTGGAGCGCTCTTCACCACAGCCGCGGACGCCGTCGAATTCGGTGGAGGTGCCTTCGTGGCAGCGCCTTGGCTCTCGACGATGTATGTTATCCGTTCGCGGCCCGTGTAATTTGTGCGCACTGTTGCAATCACATCGCCTGGAACCGCGGAGGCCTTGGTCAGCATCATTCTAATCGAAAAGTCCGGGAGCGCGTTGAGGCCGTTCAATATGCGCATCATCGCCTTTTTATTGAGAGGGTTCATTGCCGTGATGAGCGCGAGCTTCTGTTTGACCATAGACGAGTAGGGCCCGACATCGCCGTCGACGAGCACTTCGACGATACGCATTGTGGTCACGGTGAAACGAAGCGTGCCAACGGAGAAATCTTGCTCTGGGATGGTGATCGTTCCCGCGATCCCTTCCTTGGCGAGAAGCTCGTTGCCGTCAGTGATCACACTGCACAGCGTCTCTGCAGTCCATGTCGAGATCGGCTCGATCAACTTGTCTATCAGCCGCATCACGCGCTGATCCGGGGATGAACCGTCCGGCCGCACGAAGACGACCGCTTGCTTTGGCAATGAAATTTTATAGTTTATGGCGCGGCAGCCAACTGGCTCGCCCCAAAAGTCGGTGAGCTCTCTGGTTTGAACGACACCTCTCGTCTGCGCAGTTGCGACGTTCATCCCGTCCAATGCGAAGGCTATTAGGAAAACGAGTATCGCTAGCATCTTGTGCACAATCGCTCCCCCCCCGACTCATTTTTTCATACCATACGTGCTGGCGTAGTGTGAGGTATATAGAGCGCGAGGTACAGCACTTCAAAAACCGGGACGCACTGTTGCTCCCAGAAGTGGCGCACTAAGACGATGCTAAAAGCGATGGTCGAAGTTTGAAAGTCCTGGTCGCACTGGTGCCTCGCTGTTGCGCGGGCGTGATTCGGGACAAGTGGTGCCAAAGGACAGCAATCCAGCGCCACTTTCCCCAACCGGGCCGGACCCGCTGTCGGACCAATCACAGACATATATGGACAGCCGCCATCCTTCCGTCACAAATGTCCTGTACCGTCGGAAGCTGCCGTCTCTCGCCGCGTGGATGAACGGCCGCAAAGTCCCAAAAACCGCAAGCCACGGCTGCGGCAGCAGGCGACCAGCTCAAGACAGTCAGCATCATCGATGTCAGCGGCGGCTCATGCTGAAATCCGCCATAGGTGGTGATCGGCCCCCACCCAGTGGTCTGTTAGTGCATTGTCGTCTCCAGCGCCATGGACGCCCGTAGCTGGAGCGAAGCGGAACCGGAGGGCGGCAATGGCATTGTCGCGGCTTCCGGCAGGCATCCGGCACCGTCCCGCCCCGCGCCAGCACAATCTCGGCCTCACCCAGCTTGCTGATGTTCTCTTCCGGCTTGTGCTCTTGCTCATTTCCTAACTCCCTCGTCGTCCAAAATAGCGGAAATTTTAGACCACTCAGAAGGAGGGCAAATCATTTCTGGTTCTACTATAGATCGAGCGCTGCAACTTAACTATGGTCTGGCCGAACGCTTTGTACTTGGCAGGCTGCGCATGAATGACCAGAACGCCGCTCCGCAGGGGCTCAAGATCCAGGGGTTCCCCGGTGAGCAGGGGCGCTGGAAACCCGTTCCCGCAGCCAAGCTTAGCGCGGCGCCCTACAGCCGGATCTGCCAAGTGACGGGTGTCGGGGGCGGGAGCAGCGGAACGGGGTGGCTCCACGCCAAGGGGCAGATCGTCACCGCGGCGCATGTCGTCGCGGGCGCCACGTCGGCGCGTGTTCGGTTCGCAGCCGAGACGAACTGGGTCGCTGCCAATATTGGGAAGATCGCTAGCGGTTATTTCGGGCCGGGCGGTGAGGAGCGGCAATGTTCGCCCTGGGACCTCGCGTTGATCGTGCCGCCAGCGGATCTCGCGATCAGCGCCGATGCCTTCGCGCCGGTGACGGGCGGTCTAGGCCTAGCGGTCGGATTTCGGGACGGGGTGCTAGTCGAGCATGCCGGATCAATCACCGATGTGGGGCCGTTCGTCGCCCACAATTGCGACACGGACCATGAGCATTCGGGGTGCCCGGTGTTCACTGCGAATGGCGTGCGCGGGATTCACGTCGGGATATTCGCCGGATCGCGGCCCTATCTGCAGCCGCCGCAGTCTCAGGTTCAGGGATATCTCAACAGCGCGGTCCGGCTGAGCGGTGCGCTGGTCGCAAATCTTGTTGATGGATAAGGGGGGACAGGGATGATGCGTAGATGGGTTCTCGCCGCCGGGGCGGCTACGACGGCGCTGTCGGGATGCGCTCCGCATATCGCAGGCAGTGAGCGGCCGCCGACGGGGCTGGTGGCGGAGAATGTCTATTACGACACCCAGACGATCGTCGGGCCCTGTTATGACCCTGCTGAAGCGGCGCCGCTGCTTGCCGCTGTAGCGTCGGCCGTAATCGCCGCCGGCGTCAACCGGGTGGGCGATGCGATCAAGGCAGCGGCGGACACGGAGACTAAGGTCGTGACTGCCCGGCGCAACGTCGAACTGCGGCAGGGGAAGGGGTTGGGGCCTTGTGTGACGGTCGCGCGCGGATGGTTCTACCGCAGCCCGCCGGCATTCGATCCGGCGTCTCCGTTTCATGTCAACACCAAGTCGCAATGGCCGCTAACCTCGCAGCCGGAAGTGGCGCAGTTCTGGCGCTGGGGTCTACATATGGCGGCAACGCCTGACTTTTACTTTCAGGGCCGGATCGTGCCCTCGTCGGACAAGGCGGCCTACACGGTGCTTCCGCTCGAGGCGACGCTCGACAAGCCGATCAGCAGCACGCCGCTGCGGCCGGGCGGCAAGCGCAGCGTGCTAGTATCATTTGCCTTTGCCGAGGTGGGCAAGGGCGTGGACCTTCAGAAAGGCGGGGGCACGACGATCGTTCTTGGCCGGATGGAGCCGGGCAAGCATTTGAGGTTCGCGAATGTAAGCTGCTTTGCGAGCGGAACGGGCGGGGATCTCAAATTGCTGCTCAAGTCCGGGCAGAATTGCGTCGGCACGGGTCCGTTCGATACATTGATCCGCAGCCCCTTCGAGAGCGAATGGTTCACGGTGCCGCTGGGCGAGAAAAGCAAGCCGATGATGGTGCAGGCGCTCGTCTCCGAGACGCGCAGTCCCTCGCAGTTTCTTTCGTTCGTCAGCGACGTGTTCGGTGCGACCAAGGGACGGATCACTGAGGAGTTGCAGCAAGGGCTGATCCCATCGGTGGGCGAAGATGCAATTGAGGCGGAGACGTCGGCGAACGAAAAGCTCGCAAGCGATGCGGACATCGCGATGGGAAAAGCGATCACCGACCTCAAGGCCTGTGTTGCCACCCCGAGTGATCCTGCCAAGCGAATCGCAGCGCGCAATTCGCTGCGCAGCCATATTCAGGCCGCGCGCAAGGCGAAGCGCAATGCAGGGGCCAGCGACGCGGATATCACCGCGATCACGACGAACGGCACCGATGCGGCAGTGTGCCAGACTGCGCTCGACCGTGTTATCGCAAGCTAGGAGAATCGGCCGGGAAAACGATGTTGCGGTGCCGCCCCGGTTCGCTTCCCGTGGGTCTCGCGTCGTCCGACGGGTGGTTTCGTCGTACCAATTTTCGTCGTGCATTGCTTAGCCGTCAAGCGATGAAGACCGCCGCCTGTCTGGCCGGTGCAATCCAGGTCCCTGCATGTGCCCGTGCCGACGCTGAAGGCTAAGCCGGCGCCCAAAAAGGCGGCCGCGGCGAAAAAGCGCCTCGCGAAGCCCAAGTCCGTGAGGCCGTCTTCGGGAGGGGGGGGCGACGGCACACGTGCAGAGCTCAAGTGTCGACTGTTGACCAGGAAGCCGCCATCCAAGTGAACGGCCGGCGACGGCGGCTTTGTCCCAGCCTCCGACATCCCGCTGGCTAACATCCTGTCGAGTGTGCCCGCTTTTCGGCTGTTAAAAAGGGCAAGGTGAAACGGTGGCCCCGGAGATTATATCGATGGCTCTTGACGGTTCGCCCCACAGGAAATGCTGGCCTCGCTAGTGTTTGCGGTAGCCATTCGCCTCCCAGCCGAACAGCAGTCACCTATTTCTTGAGGGTATCCAGCCATTCGGTGACGGCGGATTCTCGCCAACCCATGCAGCGGGTGCTGATACGGGTGTTCTGGGGGGAAGGTGCCGGCTTCCATTTTTCGGTATAGGGTGGAGCGGGTCAGGCCGGTGCGTTCTAGCACGGTTTTGATCCGGAGGATTCGGTCCAAGGGTTGGGGCTGGTTCTGCATTGCTATCACCTCGCATCGTTTGAGGGTTGGTGGAGCGCTCCGAGGCAAGTTTGAGCCGAGCGTCTGGTCGGGAAAAGAGCCTGTATGGGGCAGGAAGGGACCTGTTCGGTGCAATTCGGCACGCAGGGTTCCGAGCGGAAGTGGCTAAAAGCCTCCGGCTTGTCCCAGAGCGTCTCACGCCTGCGGCGTGACTGCGCTCGCACGCCGCTGACGCGGCGCCGAGTCGGCCTGGCCGTCTTGGCCCTTCGGGTGTTGATCGCGGACGCTGCCGATCTTGGAGATCGGCTACCGGCAGGTGCCGGCAGCGGAACGCGGGTACGGTGCGCGCGCTGGCGCACGCCTGCGGCGGCCCCAGGGCACGCGAGGTGTTGGTGCCCGCGTGGCACACTTGCCCGGGCGGGAGGCACGGGCGGCGGCTGGCGCACGTGCTGGCGCGCGCACGCCGCCCGCGTGGGCCCGCCCGGTGCAAGGGTGCGGTGCTTGTCCGGGCGCCGGTGGCGCCCGGCAGCGCGGTCGCGCTGACAGGATGGTCGCCGCGTGGATGCGCAGCGGCGTTGGTGCGCCGGCACGCAGACGGGCGGGGGGAGCATCGCTCGCCTCTAGTCCTGCCGCGGCAGGCCGCAAGCCGGGCGGTGCCCGGCTCCTCCACTCCGTTTCGGCCCTGCGGGTGCAGCCTGCCTCTGACGGCAGGACTGCCGGTTCGCTCCTGCCGCGCCCCCCGCCCTTCCGGCGCCGGTTGCGGTGTTTTGGAAGGAGCAGGATCATGGGTGTTGGACACGAGAACCGGGCGAGCCTCTATGCCGAGGTGACGGGCCGGGTGATTGCCGAGCTGGAGCAGGGACGGCTGCCCTGGGTGCAGCCTTGGGATGCTGCGGCGTGTGGGTGTGCGATGCCGGCAAACGCGGTGACCGGGCGGCGCTATTCGGGGATCAATGTGCTGATCCTCTGGGCGGCGGTAATCGAGGGGCGGTATGGCTCGCAGCGCTGGCTGACGTTTCGGCAGGCGCAGGCAGCCGGGGGCAGCGTGCGGCGCGGCGAGCGGGGGACGACGATCTGCTATGCGGATCGCTTCACGCCGAAGGGCGAGGCCGAGCGGGCGCGGGACGAGGATCGCGAGGCGCGGCAGTTGGCATTTCTAAAGCGGTTCACCGTGTTCAATGTCGACCAGTGCGAGGGGTCGCCCGAGCGGCTGACGGGGTTGGAGCAGGGCGAGCCGGTGGCAGAGGCCGACCGCATTCCTGCTGCGCATGCGCTAATGGAAGCGTGCGGCGCCGATATCCGGATCGGGGGCGGGGAAGCCTATTACAGCCCCGGTGGCGATTACATCGCGGTGCCTCCGCAGCTCGCTTTCTACAACCGCATCAACTGGTACAGGACCGTACTGCACGAGCTTGGGCATTGGACCGGGCATGGCTCGCGGCTGGGACGGGACCAGTCGGGCGCATTCGGCAGCGCGGCCTATAGTCGGGAAGAGCTGGTCGCGGAGATGGCAAGCGCATTCACCTGCGCGTCGCTGGCAATCCGTTCAACCGTTCGGCACGCTGATTATGTCGGCAGCTGGCTGGCGGTGCTGCGCGAGGACGAAAAGGCGATCTTTCGGGCGGCGAGTGCTGCCAGCAAGGCGGCCGATTACCTGCTCGGGTTCGTCTCGGACGGGGAGGCGGGGCAATGATGCGCTGGCTTCGGCTGCGGCGGATGCGTCGTGCCTTTCGCACTGCGCGAGCGGGATCGGGCGATCTTCGGATCGGTGCGGTTCGACGATTTGGACTACGTCGAAACGGCCAGGCGGCATGGCTGCACGGTGGAAGAGGTCGAGCAAACCGTCGCCCGCGTGCTGATCGCGCTTGATCGCGCTGCGCGGGGCAAATGACCATGACGCAGACGGCACCTCGCCCGGCGAAACTGGGCGAGGTGTACGCCGCGGCATCAGCGCGTTAGGATCGATCCATGAGGACCAGCCTCGACCATCTGCCCCCAGCCAAGCAGCGCGAGCTGGAGCGTGTCGTCCAGATCCTGTTCGAGGAGTTTGGCGACGCGATCGCCATCGCAACGTCGGACTGGAAGAAGCAGGCGCGCATCCTCAAGGTCATCCTCTACGGCAGCTATGCGCGCGGGGGCTGGGTCGACGAGCCGCATACTGCCAAGGGCTACCAGTCGGACTTCGATCTGCTGGTCATCGTCAACAACGACAAGCTTACCGATCGGGTGGAGTTCTGGGCAACCGCCGAGGACCGACTGAACCGCGAACTGGCGATTACGAAGACGCTGCGCACGCCCGTCAATTTCATCGTGCACACCATGCAGGAGGTGAACGACGGGCTCGCACATGGGCGCTATTTCTTCATCGACGTCGCCCGTGATGGCATCGCGCTGTACGAGAGCGAACCCACCGAACTGCACCAGCCCAAGCCAAAGACGCCACCGCAGGCGTTGGCGATGGCGCGGGAGTATTTCGAGGAGTGGTTCTCGGCAGCCATGCGCAGGCATGACTTTGTCCGCTTCGGCCTAGAGAAGGGCCACTCTCGCGAGACCGCATTCGAGCTCCATCAGACTGCCGAGAGCCTCTACCATTGCGTGCTGCTGGTCTGCACCTTCTATACGCCGCACACCCACAATCTCGGTTTTCTTCGCACCCAGGCTGAACGCATCGATCCGCGCCTGATAGACGCTTGGCCACGCGACCAGCGCGTCGACCGTTCCCGGTTCGAGAAGTTGAAGGAAGCCTATGTGAAGGCGCGCTATTCGAAGCATTATCGGATCAGCGCCGAGGAATTGGCGTGGCTCGGCGAGCGTGTCGAAGTGCTGGGACAGGCGGTGCAGGTGATCTGCGAAGAGCGTATTGCCGCGTTGGAGCAAGCTGCCGCCGCATGATCGTCGCGCGCCGAGGCTTCGAGCCTCGGCGCGCGGTTGCATTCAGGTAGTGGGAGCCGCCTTCGCGCGCGGCTTGCGCGCCGGCTTCGGGGCAGGCGCTTCGGCAGGCGCGTTGCGCGCTGCACGGCCCTTCGCGCCGAGGCCGATCTTGTGCGCCATCGCGCGGCGCTGCTCAGAATAGGTCGGCGCCACCATCGGATAATCGGCCTTCAGATTGTAGCGCGCGCGGTATTCCTCGGGCGTCAGGCCGTGCGTGCTCAAATGCCGGCGCAGCGTTCGGTACGGCTTGCCGTCGATCAGCGAGATGATGTGGTCCTTCGAGGCCAGCGATTTTCGGACCGAGACGGCCGGCGTGAATTCTTCCGACGCAGGTTCTTCGCTCGCAACTTCCGCGCTCGCGACACCACCTGAAAGCTCAATCACGTCTGCATGCATCTTCCGCAGAAACGTCGAGACATCTTCCATTGACGCGCGATTGTTCGGGTTCGATAACCAGGCGATGGTGAGGTCGCTTGCGAGTTCAACGGGATCGGTATTGTTCTGCTCAGACATTCTGCGTCCCTGCTCCTTGTTTTTCGACATGCTGCCGACAATCGGATTACAGCATCGTGCACAGCGCGTCTGCTAAAATATGTTGGAAGATGCAGCGGGACTACTCATTCTGCAGCTGCTCGAACGCGCGACGTCCACGTCTTCGCCATAACGTCAGCGCCTGATCCCGTTGCTCGCCTTTGAGCGTGGCAGCGGCATCGATCATCACACCGAACAATACGGTGCGATCGTGGTCGGTCAATTCGACCAATCCGGCTTTCGCAACCAGGCCGCCCAGCTCGATCAGCTGGCGCGTGCGTTCGCGGCGCTTCACCATCCAGTCCCGCGTGTCATTCCGTGCCCGCTGGGCTTCCCGCCGGTGTCGCGCCGCCGTCATCTGCCGCAACAGATACCGCACGCGAACGAGCGCCGCCGCGAGCTTTGCCTTGCCGCAGAAAGAAGGCCGCGCCACGCTGGCGCCAGTCCTCCCGTGCGATCATGTCGGACGCGCTGACAGCGGCGAGCAACACGCCCGCCAGCTGCTCGACCGGTAGCGCATCGGCACCGGTCGCGACTACCAGCGCGCCAAGCTGCTGGAGCTTGGCTTGTTTTAGCTGTCGTGCCTTGCTGTCGAGCGCCTTCAGTTCCGAATCAAAGTCACGTGGTTTGCGCATCGACACCTCCACAGTTGATGGGTGATGTTTGGTGATTTAGGAACTGCATCGATCAGCGCAAATGTCGTGAAACATCTTGGGATGATCACGTCGCGAAAAAGATGAAATCTTTTGAGGGCGCGCTTATACGTCGTACCGACATCGCTTGTTTTGGTGTAAGTGAAGTGTCGCTATGGCGATCTACCATTTCTCGGCCAAGATCATCAGCCGCGCCGCCGGATCGTCGGCGCTGGCCGCGGCCGCCTATCGCTCTGCGTCGCGGCTGCACGATCAGCGGCTCGACCGGCATCATGACTTCTCGAATAAGGCGGGCGTCGTGCATTCCGAAGTGCTGCTGCCGGACGGCGCGCCCGAGCTTCTGGCCGATCGGGAGAAGCTGTGGAATGCGGTCGAAGCGGTCGAGCTGCGGAAGGACGCGCAGCTGGCGCGCGAGATCGAATTCGCGATTCCGCGCGAGCTAAACCAGACCGAGGGCATTCGGCTGGCGCGCGAGTTCGTCCAGGCCGAGTTCGTGAACCGCGGCATGGTCGCCGATCTCAATGTGCATTGGGATATTGGCGCTGATGGCGAGCCGAAGCCGCACGCCCATGTCATGCTGGCGTTGCGCGAGGTGGATGTCGACGGGTTCGGCAAGAAGAACCGCGACTGGAACCGCACCGACCTCCTGGAGAAATGGCGCGAGCGCTGGGCAGGGCACGTCAGTGCGCGACTGGCCGAATTGGATATCGATGCGCGGGTCGATCACCGCTCGCTGGAAGCGCAGGGCATCGATCTCGAACCGCAGCACAAGATCGGCCCGGCAGCGGCACGGATGGCCGAGCAGGGGCTCGCCTCCGAGCGCTTGGAAGAACATCACGACATCGCGTGCGCCAATGGTGAGAAGCTGCTCGCCAACCCGGTGCTGGCGCTCGACGCGATCACCCGCACCCAGGCGACCTTCACCACGCGCGATCTGGCGATGTTCGTGCATCGCTATAGCGAAGGGAAGGAGCAGTTCGACCAGGTGATGGCGGCGGTGCGCGCGTCGCCCGAGCTGGTGAAGCTGGGCAAAGACGGACGCGGCGAAGAGCGCTTCACCAGCCGCGACATGATCGAGACCGAAGGGCGGCTGGAGAGCGCGACGGTGAAGCTTGATGCCGGACGTCGCCACGGCATGGACGAGCAGCACCGCAAGCTTGCGCTGGCCCGCGCCGAGATGCGCGGGCTCATCCTGTCGAGCGAACAGCGCAGCGCCTTCGATCATGTCACCAGCGGCAAGGATCTCGGCGTGGTGGTCGGCTATGCCGGCACCGGTAAATCGGCGATGCTCGGCGTCGCACGCGAAGCGTGGGAAAGTGCCGGCTATCAGGTGCAGGGGTTGGCGCTGTCCGGCATTGCTGCCGAGAATCTGGAAAGCGGCTCGGGCATCTCCTCGCGCACCATCGCCAGCATCGAGCATCAATGGCAACAGGGCCGCGAGCTGCTGACCGACCGGTCGATCCTCGTGATCGACGAAGCCGGCATGATCGGCTCGCGCCAGATGGAGCGGGTGATCGCCGAAGCCGAGAAGCGCCGCGCCAAGGTGGTGTTGGTCGGCGACCCGGAGCAGTTGCAGGCGATCGAAGCGGGGGCGGCGTTCCGTTCGGTCGCCGAGCGGCATGGCGCCATCGAGATCACCGACATTCGTCGGCAGCGCGAGGATCGGCAGCGGCTGGCGACGCGCCAGCTCGCCACCGGCCGCACGGCCGAGGCGCTGGAGGCCTATGCCGAGGCTGGCATGGTCGTCGACTCGGAGACCCGAGTCGAGGCGCGAATCGCGTTGATTGCACGCTGGGATCGCGAGCGGATCGCCGATCCCACGGCCTCGCGCATGATTCTGACCTACACCAACCAAGAATGCGATGAACTGAATGCGCTGGCCCGGGATGCGATGAAACGCAGTGGGGCATTAGATGCTGATATTACTGTCGAAACCACGCGCGGAGAACGCTTGTTCGGGGCAGGCGACAGGGTCATGTTCCTGCGTAACGAACGCAGCCTGAGTGTGAAGAATGGCAGTCTCGGCACCATCGAACAGGTCGATCACGCCCGCATGGCGGTGCGGCTCGACGATGGCCGCCAGGTTGCCTTCGACCACAAGAACTATGGCGACGTCGCCCATGGCTATGCCGCCACGATCCACAAAGCACAGGGCGTCACCGTTGACCGGGTGCACGTGCTGGCGACCCAAGGGCTCGACCGGCACGCCGCCTATGTCGCGCTGTCGCGGCACCGCGATGCGGTGCACCTCCATTATGGTCGTGACGATTTTGCCGACCAGGGCAAGCTTGTCCGCACGCTGTCGCGCGACCGGGCGAAGGACAATGCGTTCGACTATGATACAGCTGCCGAGCGCTTCGCGGCACGGCGCGGCGTCGAGCGGTCGCGCATCCTCGACACGCTCGCCAAGCAGCCGCTGGCCGAACCCGAACGCAGCGCACCTGCAACGACACCACGTCGCGGCATGTTTGACGGGTTGCGGCTGTCAATCCCCGAGCCGGATCGAACGCCCGCAAAGCTGCGCTTTGATGGGCTCAAACTATCGGTGCCCGCGGCTGCGCCCGAGGCATCCGCGACCCAGAAGCTGGAGCGGGCGGTCGAAGGCTATGCGCGTGCCGTGCAGGATGCAGGCCGCATGACCGCCCAGGGACGTGCGCCGCTCGAAGTTCAGAAGGCGGCGCTTGCGCGCACCGCCGACGTGATCAACGCGCTGCATCCCCACGGCGCCCACGACCTCGACATGGCGTTCGAACGGACGCCGGGTCTGGTCAGCGAAGCGGCTAATGGTCGCACCGCCAATGCTATTCGCCAGATGCAGCTCGAAGCCGAAGTGCGCACCAATCCCGAGCTGCGCGCGGACCGATTCGTCCAGGCCTGGCAACAGCTTCAGGCTCGACGGGGCAAGCTGAGCGGGTGGGAAAATGAAGAGAAGCGCGCAGGTGTTGAGAACGCCATGCGCTCGATGGTGAAGGGGCTGGAGAAGGATCCGGTGCTCGGCGCCGCGCTCAGCCGCAGGGGCACTCAGCTGTTCGGGCGGCAATGGTCGCCTGAATGGGCACCGGGCAGCCCTGACGGCGGTGTCGGCCGCGCGCTTGGCGACGATGTTCGCACGCGCTCCGTCATCCGCCAGCTCACCTTCTCGATCGATCGCGACCGAGGCCTTGGGATTGGAATGTAGCCATGGGTATCCACGAACCTCCCGTAGAAGCGGACCAGACCGTCCAGGCGTTCAACGACATGTCGCGCAAGCTTGCCGGGCTCACCGCTGCGGTCGACGGATTTGCCGCACGGCAGCAGGAACTGCACGCCCGCGATTATGGGCCGGACCTGGAGAAGATCCGCGACGGCTACGATAAGGTGTGCGGTGCGATCAACATCCTCGCCAAGCGCCCGGCGATGACGTTGACGCCGCACGACATCGCGAAGCAGATCGAGGCGGCTGGCACGCAGGGGCGTACGGACGACCATCGGGCGTGGACCGGCGCCAACCATGCCCTGAGCAGCACAGTGCAAGAGCTGAAGGGGATGGTCGCCGCGGCCCATTCCGCGGAGACCCAGCAGCTGTGGATCGCGGGGGCAGCCGCTTTGGCACTAGTGATAGGCTTCGCGTTTGGCACTGTTGTGCCAGCGGTTATCGCTGAGCTCGCGCCCGAGAGCTGGCATTGGCCAGAGGAGCGGGCTGCAGCAATGCTCAGGCGGACACCTTGGAACGCGGGCGTGCGCCTTATGGAGGTTGCCAACCCGCAGCAGGCACGGGCGCTGGCCGACGCCGCTCGGCTCGCGAAGGACAATGCGGATGTGCTTGCGGGATGCCGGAAACGTGCAGAGCGGCTCAGTGCTCCAGTACAGTGCTCCATTGAGATCCACCAAGCAAAGATGGATTGACGCGCGCGCAGTCGCCCCGCTCCCAGTCTCGCCTTTCTTAAGCCCGAGGCCCACTCTGCAGCATATTGCGCTTGCTCTACTGGTTATGACGGCTAGTCAGATTGGTTGGAACCTGAAGGCGGGGCTTGGCCTGAATGCGTAGCGCTGTCTAGCATTTCCAGCGGCTAAGTAAGAGGATTAGACCCCCGCAGAAATAGCACGCGCGCTCAAGGTGACCGCTCACCGCCTATAAGCGTCGACCGAGACACAAAAAATAGCTTGCTCCAGTACAATTTTCGGCGTTCATTCGTTGCTGGGGGGAGATTAGATGCCGTCACTTGACTTTGAGGCAGAGAAGGCTGCCTTTCGCGAATATCACAATGACAATGCGCTACGATTGGATCAGGCTAAGGAGGCGTTCCTCACGCTGATCGGATCGCTGGTCGCGCACGCCGGCATGGTCGCCGCGGCCGCGACCGGTCGTGTAAAGGACCGCGAGGAGTCGATCAAAAAGTTTATGCGGAAGTACCAGGGCGACCTGGAGAAGAACGGGACCCCATATGAGATAAAAGATCATATATCTGATTTATTGGGACTGCGTCTGGTCTGCCTTTATGAGGACGAGATAGAGCCTATTGGCCGGTTGATCCGAGCGAATTTTGACGTAATTGACGTTACTGACAAGACGGCTGAAATAGAGGGCACCGAGAACGCTTTTGGCTATAAGGGCCTGCACCTTGATTTGAGACTCGACGCCGCGCGAGCTGCGATGCCGGAATACCAGCTATTCGCTCCGTTCCCGTTCGAATTGCAGATCCGTACGGTCGTGCAAGATTCGTGGAGTGCCCTGGACCACAAGATCAAATACAAGAAGTCTATTCCGGCGGCGCTGAAGCGACGCATCAACACGCTCGCCGCGCTGTTCGAGCTCGCAGACCGTGAGTTCCGCCAGATCCGGGACGAGACCGAACTTGAAATAGAGCGGGCTGAGGCCGAGCCTGAACCGGAGGCCGAGGTCGAGGTGGCCAACACAGGGCAGGGTGAGGAAAGTGCCGAGCTGCTGGCCGGTGTCGACATCGAGCGGCGGCAGTTCGCGCCCCTCGACGCATTCAGGCTGCTTCGCATCGCCCGCCATTTCTTCCCGGATGTCGAGTTCGAAGCGCGGAAGGTCGATGGCTTCACCGCAGACGTCATCGAGCATGAGCCCGGGATAAGCCGCGGCAAATTCAACCACTATCTCCGTTCCACTATCGGGATGGTCCGCCAATATAGGGCATGGTTCATCGACAGCGGTCGCGGCGAGAAGTTCAATGCGTTCACCGAAATGCGGCACGCGCTCTATGCTGCCAATCCTGCTGCATTCGGCGGCATGCTCACGACCGTGGCGCGCGAGACGTTCGACCAATGGCGAGATGGCAATGGACAGGCGTGAGGTCACACGCCGCCAGGTAATCTGAACAACCTGCGAACATTGGGCGTCCGCGCCGCAGTGGTCCGGATACGGCCTTGGCATGGCTCGGCAGCTTTACAATGATGATGCTACGGAGGCGGGGTTGGCTCTCGAGGAATGGGATGAGGCGAGGGGCAAGTGGCTGCTGTATCGCAGCGCGGTCGACCACCATGCCGACTGTGAGCGTCATCCGCTCGAGGAAATCCCGCAGCGGATCTTCCTTGACACCAACGTCGTCAACCTGATTGTCAAGCACGCGCCGGTGATCTTCGAAATGGAGCCGCAGGATCCTGAACTGCCGATCGGTCGGCGACGCGACATCGAGGCGCTGACGCACATATTCTCCGTGGGCGCCAATGCCAGCTGGACGCTGCGGGTCGCGGAGGCGACGCTCGATGAGATCAACCGCACGCTGCATGAGAAGGTCCGCCAGGATCTGGCGTACTACGCAATCGAGATGCTCGAGCGTGACACCGACGACAGCGCGCACGGCATCGACCTCGGCCTCCGCGTTAGGGATTCAACCTTGCTCGCTTGTCTGCCGGACCGCGCCGACCGGAAGTTGCTCGGCAACGCGATCGGCCTCGGTTGCGACGCGTTCGTGACCGCTGATGTCCGCACGATCGTGTCGCGAAGGCACCTGCTTCCGACGTTGCCTCTGCGCGTCCTGACACCGACCGAGTGGTGGGCGGCGATTAAGCCTTGGGCAGGCTTGTGGCTTTGATGTCGGGCGGTGTTTCCGCCAAATCGCGTTCCTCGCCGCCATTGCCGCGGTTGATCTCGATCACGGCGTTGAGCAGCGCGCGCAGACGCTTTGCGCCGGCTGGCGTGCCATCCCAAAGCTCACGCAGTCTGTCAGCTAGGTCGTCGAACTCGGTGGGATCATTATGCGTATAGGGCTCCACACCGTATTCCTCGCACAGCTTCATCGCGAGGTCCGTCCGGTCGCCGAACTGGCCGTTGAAAATCCTCGATATCCACGACTGCGAGACGCCGAACGCGTCGGCGACGGCCCGTTGCGACTGGCCCGCAACCTTCACCGCCGACTTCAGGTCCCGGCCCACGCGGACAGAATCATCGAACATCGGACGCCAGCTTATATGCGTATTGTTTTGTCTGTCTATGCGTATATAGGCGACCTTATGGAGGCCGCTGCATGCTGATGAGATTGAGTGGGCCGGCCGAGCTCGACCTCTCGACGTTCCTCAGCCAGCTGAAGCCAGACCTGCCCACGTCAACGAACCAGGGCACGGGGGATGTGGCCTTCCAGCGCTGGTTCCGAGTAAAGGAAGCGTTCTCGCCGCTGTTCGTCCGCGACGTGATCGCACATTTGCCGCAACCGCCATCGACCTGCCTGGACTGCTTCGGGGGCTCTGGCACGACCGCGCTGACCTGCCAGTTCATGGGTATCGCGCCGACGACGATCGAGCTCAACCCCTTCCTGGCCGATTTGATCGAGGCCAAGCTGACTTCGTTCGATCCACGTGCCGTCGCGGCCGACCGGTTGATCATAAGCAGGACGGTAGACGCCGTCGATGTCGACCTGGCGGCGTCATATGCCAATGCGCCGCCGACACTCTATGAGCCGGGCGCGGGCGGCCGCTGGATATTCGACATCGAAGTGATGAGGCGCATTGCCCAGTATCGCGCCGCGATTGCCATAGTCGCCGATCATCGTCACCGCCGACTGTTCACGGTAATCCTAGGATCGATCCTGATCCACCTCAGCAACGTGGTTATAAACGGCAAGGGCAGGCGCTATCGCGGCGGTTGGCAGCGCAACCGTCGAACGGCGCGCGCCGTCGATGTCGCGTTCGAGGCCGCGTATGACAACGCACTGTTTGACATCAGTCGGCTCACCCGCCGGGCGCATCCCGGCTACGCGCTTCTGCGAGGTGACGCCCGCAGCCGCCTCGCCGAACTGACCGACACCTACGATCTAGTGTTGTTCTCGCCGCCCTATCCAAATTCGTTCGACTACACCGACATATACAACATCGAGCTGTGGGTGCTGGGCTACCTGTCGTCTGCGGCGGACAACCTTTCCCTGCGACGCAGCACACTACGCTCGCACGTTCAGATCAAGCGGGACGCGTCGATGCCGGCAGCGCCATCGCCGACGCTCGAAAGCGTCGTTACCGCGCTGGGCGAAGCGACTGATCGCCTGTGGAGCCGGCAGATCCCCGGCATGGTCACCAGCTACTTCGCGGACCTGGAGGTTGTGATGCGCGAATGTGCGCAGCGGCTCACGCCCAACGGACGCATCGCGATGGTGGTCGGCGACAGCCGCTATGCCGACGTGGTAGTGCCGGTGGCCCGGATCTTGGCCGAGCTAGGCGAGGGGTTAGGCCTGACAAGCGATCGCCTTCAGGTCCTTCGGCCGATGCGCGCTAGCGCCCAGCAGGGCGGCGAGCACCTTCTATCCGAGGATCTCCTTGTTCTGAAGCGCGCTTAAGGACTTCGCGGTTTTCGCGCGCCGTCCGTTCCCAGCTGCTTGGCCACTGTCGCCCTTCGGTAGGGCTTCTTGCCGTTGAACATAAAATAGCGGCGGGTGTTGACTGACAGGCTGGCGGCCTTCGCCGCCGCGTCGGTCATCACCGTGTTGTCGTCTGTCGCACGCATGTCGAAGGCTGCGAGATAGGCGAAGCGCGTGCCGAGTTCATTCCTCGCAATGGCAGCCTGCTCGATCCCGTCTGTTACCGATAGTGTGTTCGTCCGCTTCGCGCACGGGCTAGCTTTTGCGGGGTCAGCGTTGTGGTGCTTCTCGCGCAGGATCTTTAGTTCGAGCGCGCACGCCGGTTTAGGATCGCCGGTGCCGACTTGATGGATGACGAAGTCGACAATCGAGCCCGCCAGTTTGTATTCGCGTATCACGATGTCATCATGAAAATGGACGTCTAGCGCGATGGACAGAGCCTTCTGCATGACCTTCTCGGTGTCCTCACACGGCACGTGCATGCCTGGGTCGTGCCAGAACTTGGGATCGTTCCGGGGAATCATCGCGACCTTCTCGTGGAAGATGCGCAGCGCCTCATCGATGGCTGCCTCGTCGATCTCGCCCGGCACACGCAGGTCCAGCGTGAGCGACGCGTCCTCGTCCGCCATACCGTGGGGATACCATACCATGCGTCTGTCGGCGGTCTCGAGCCAGACGGTGGGCCGATCGATCAGGCCCCGTGCGTCGAGCCAGGCGTGAAGCGCCTCGGGATCGTCGCAGTCAGTTTTCTCCGACACGGCTTCGTTGAGACCTGGCGAAGCCAAGTGGACGCGACCGAAAGGGTTGTGCTTCTTCGATCGGGTCAGGTGGTGGTGGCGCATCTTAGTCGCGCCGTTCACGAGCGGCACGTCGGTTTCGAGATAGGTGGAATGCACGAACGCACAGTTCGTCGCAGCGTTATCGCCGACGAGCCGCGAGGTCAGGTAGCGCGCGACGGCCCGGACCATGGAAGCTGGATCAAGGCTGTCCTCCGTCGGCACGTCCGCGACCTGTGTCCGGCCAATTTCGGCGAAAACGTCCTCGTCGAAATTGCCGCCCAGGCCGCTGTCGTTGTCAGGGTAGTCGCTCACGACGCGCGGGCCTTAGCGGTGCGACGCGCGAGGTAGCGTAGATAGATGTGCACTCGCCGACGTGGGTCCACCCACATTCCGCCGAGGTGAGTCTCGAGCGTAGCGCTGGCGCGATGGGTGTAGTTCCGGTTTTTCCACTCTGCGAAATCGATGACCGTCTCGCTCTCGCCCAGATCGCCGTCGACTGTGTTCGCGTAGGTCGCGTCCTGGTTCACCACCGCGCCACGCAGCGACGGCGCCAGCGATGCGAAGGCAGTGAGCAATTCGCAGTGGAAACGGTGGACGCGCGCCAGGCTTCCGACCGCGAGCGACCGCTCGAGGAAGGAGGGCGCGAGGGGGCCAAGGCTGTAGCGGGCGACGAACCACTTGCCCCGGTCATTCACTGGGCTGACCGACACGATGTTAGCTAACCCCATGATCGACAGGCGGTCCAAATCCCACTGCAATTCGGGAGAATAGGGTCCTCGCTTCCAGCGCGTTACCAGACCAGTCTCGACCGGAAGGCCGTATGTCGGTGCGAGGACGTTCGCGAGAAATGCGAGGTGATGAATTGTCGCCTGAGAGAGCGGCGTTAGCCCGGCGCGGGCCGCGCCGTCGAGCAACGTCATGAGCCACGCCCGTGCCCAATGGTCGGCCTCGTTCGGGGCGTCACTCAACTGGCTGTTCTCCGACTGGATCTTGCAGCGCGTGCACTGGGAGGATGGCTCCACTCAGGGTCGAGCGCGCGCCGGTAGCGAAGCAGATAGCCCTGCCTGTACTCCATGACTGCGCGGTTCTCGGCTGCCACGTCGAGGAGGTTTAGGATGCGGTCGCTGCGCTCGTCGAGCGGCACGGCACCACTGCTGCCTGGAGGCTGCGTCTTGTGGCGACGGTCCGCCCACCACTCGACATATTCCTCCTCCGAGGCGAGGCCGAACAAGGCCGGTATCATGTCTTCTTTATTGAGGTTCGAGCTGGCAATGAGTCGGTTGCCGACAGTGCCGCCACCGGTCGCGAACCGCGCCAGCAGTTGGCCCGCGCGAGCGATGAAGATGGAGTCGAGGCTGGCCTCGGGCGTTTCAATGACCATCATGGAAGGGCGACGTCCCATCGTCGCCTGCATGATCGCAAGCCTGAAGGCGAGGTCGATAAACTCCTTCTGGGACTCGGATACCTCGGTGCTCGCACGACGCGGCTGGGGCTGCGACTTAAACACGCCTGAAGTCAGCTTGACGGTGAAGCGCGGCATCTTGAACGTGCCGGTCTCGTCACCGAACTTGCGATCGTCTTGCACGACGGTAATCTCGCAATCTTCGGCCAAGAACGCCGCCGCGTTCCGCCGGAACTGTGACTTGATCGTCTCGGCGACCGCCATCACGGCCTTTTTGCCGATGGCCAATTGCTCGCGGAGGGTCGCTTCCTCCAGCTCCCGGTTACGGATGAGCGAGTTCTGTTTGCGGCGCAGGTCGTCGACGACGTTCCGCAGCGCCTCGATCTCCTCGTCCGGTGGCGGCAGCGATTGCCCGAGCAGCTCCAGTTCGCGCTCGATATCGATCCGCTCTGCGTCGGCGGTCAGCTGCGCCTCATAGAGTTCGTAATACCTGTCACGCGCGGCCTGCAACGACGATTCCAGCTTCCGACGTTCGTCATCGGCCTCGGCCCGTTCGTCCTCGAGTTCCCCCAGGCGGCGGGCCTCGGCAGCGGTGGACTTCGCTGGCCTGACATCGTGCCTTGCAGGTGGCGCATCACACAGAGGACACTTACCCTCCGCGACGCACCGCTCGAGCCGGGCCGATGCGCCAGCATCGACGTTGCCGCACACAAGGCATCCGGCGCCGCCCTCGAGCGTCACGAGGACATACCGGCCAACTTCGCCGATCTTGGGATAGAGGCTGGAGAAGAAGCGCTGCCGAAGATCGTGATGGGCACGGCGGATTTCTTCGTGCCGCAACTTGGCACGTTCTAGCGATGAGCGGACGTTGACGCGCTCGGCGTCGGCTAGAGCCAGGTTCTGGGCGATCGAGGCGACCCGCTCGCGGGCCGCACGGGCGCGAGTCTTCGTGCTCTTGTATTGGGACACGGTCGCGGCGTCGGCCGACGACGCGGCCACGGCTTCCTCAAGGGCGGCGACCTGTCTGTTCAGATACACACGCTGGTTGCGGTACTCAGAATCGAGGCTTTGTATCTTATTGGCCAACTCGGCGACGCGCGCTGCCGTTTCTGTCGGATAGACGAGCGCTCGCAGAATCTCGTCTTGGGCTGATCGGTCCCAAAGAAGCGGCCGACGGTCCTCCAAATAGAAGACGAGCAGTCGCAGTATTAGGTGAAAGTCGAACTCGCTGGCCAGTCCCGACGCCGACAGGATCGTAGCCGTGTAGTCCTCTTCCGTGGCACCGACCCGCTTGCCGTCGACCGATAGCTCGACGACTCGCAGGTCGCGCAGTCGGCGCGCAACGACGATTCTGGTCTCACCGATCGACAGCTCGACACGCGCGGTTGCCGCGACGGCACCGTCGAGCACGCGCGTGCGGAAGTAGCTGGTGTCACGCATCTTCCTGAGCGTCCGATCGAGGTTGCCGAGCGGGCCCTCGTCGATGCGCCAGTCCTTCGGTCCCGCCAGCGCGCGGAAGAGGATGTTGAGCAGGGTCGTTTTGCCGAGGCCGTTAACGCCGGCGATCACGCTGACGCCCTTCCTGACCGTCCAGTCGATGCCCTTGCCGTTCTCACCAGGGTATAGGCCGTAGTCGGTGACTTGGACGCGCCTGATGATCGGCAGGTGGACGGTCATTGTACGGCCGCCTGCGACCGGTAGCGCACGTGCCGTCCCTCTTCGGATGACCTAAGTAGCTTCCACCGCCAAAGGTCGATGCGTTCAGTCACCGCTCGGTCCTTCACGTCAGCGAAGGAGGCGTCGTCGGTAAAGTCGCCGCCGCGCATGTCGAACAGGCACAGCGCGGCCTGCAAACTCTTCTCGGCCCGGCTGTGGGCGAGAGCCTGAATGTAGCCCTTTTCGATCTGCTCGGCATGGTCGGTGCTCGACGGGTTGTCGTTAGAAGTTCGGTCGGCCAGTGCCTTCAACTCTAGGACATAGTCGCATCGGCGACCCGGCAGGCCCGAACGCGTGGTCTCAGGCATGTAGACCGAGATGTCTACGATGCCGTCCTCGTTTACCGCTTGGGAACGGCTGTCATGGCGCGGGAATAAACGCTTGAGCTGCGGGAGCAATCTGCCTTCGATGATCTCCTCGGGCCTCTCGTTCGGAACGCCTTTCGACGCCTTGCGCCACGGCGATGTCGCGTGGCCCGCCTTCGCGATCATCGGCGTCCTTAGGTTTTCAGCGTAGAACGTGTCGAGTGCTGCCTTCATACGTGCCGGGTCGATCGGTCGGTCCGTGATCTCGATCTCGTATTTGACGCCCGGTTGGTCGCAGCCGTCAGGAAATAGTGACAGACGCGGCTCGCCCGCAGTCCGCAGGTCAAGTGTGACTGCGGGCAGGTCGCCGAGTCCGGCTGCGGTCACCGCGGCGAAGGTGTCGCCGTCGTCGATGAAATCGATTTCGAGCTCGTGCGTTTCAGCGAGCCGGGCGTTCATCATCCAAACCCGGGTACCGATGGGATCATTGCCGTTGCTGAAGAGCGGCTTTGGCTTTGAGGCGCAGCCGCAGTTGCGCACGCGCTGCCTCACCTCCTCACCGAGCAGAAACATCGCGAACGGACCCGCGTCCCCACGCTGGATGCGCGCGATCACTAACGCGGCCAGCTTGCGCAGAAAGCGTCCGACGCGGTCGGTGCCAGCTTCGAATGGCACGCCCTCGTCCTCGAATAGCGCCTGGATCTCGGCCTCTGGCACGCCGCCTACATATGTTTCAGGCACTTGCCCTCCGGCGCATTAGGCGCATGTATAGCGAGGTTTGCTCAGCCGGGCTCAGGTTGACGTCGTTCGGTGCGAACCGCTGGAAGCGCCGAGCGGCGTCCGCCGAATAGTTGCGTGCGGTACGGCCATCGCGGTCGCCAGCGAATTCGATCAGACGGTTCTCATCGTAGACGGCGGCCGACCACAGGGCGTCGACCAAGGCGGCGTCATCACGTCTATCCGCCGGGATGTCGGCAAAGCTGAAGGCCAGCTGCTCCAGGAATTCGACGATCGCTGGATCCTCGTCAGGCATATTGTCGAGCAGTGTGATGACCGGTGCAGCAACCAGCGCGCGGATTGCGAAGGTGACGTCGAGCCGCCAGCGTCCGCCGCGGTCGTCGCCGGTGAGCCTCGCCACCCGCACCAAGCCCAGACCGACGAGTCGGTCAAGAGCGGCCTGAAGCACTGGATAGTGAGGGCCGCCTTCTTCCTTGAGGACGTCGCCGGTGGGGGAAGCGAGACCCCAGACGGGCGCTAACACCTCCGTGAAAAAGGCGAAGGCGTGAAAGTCTTGAACGCCAACCTCCTCGATGCCGGCGGCGGACAGCGCCGACAGCATCCGCAGCACGCGGACCTGCGCCCGCGTCTCACCGGTGCGGTCCAAGTCGCCGGCTTTGGTCACGGCGCAACCCGGTAGAGAACGGCGTTCACCTTTGCTTCGTAGTCGGAGCGCAGGGCTTCGAGGGCGGCAGTGGGATGCGCGATGTCGAGCAGGTTGACCGTGCGTTCGTCCCTGTCCGGCGCGGCCGGATGGTCGAGGAAGTAGTGCGGGATGAATCCGCCCTCGACGACGTTGCACGCTACAATGATCTGGCGGTTACTAGGACCGCCCTCGGCCGCGGCGTAGTGGGACAACATGACCCCCGCGCGATCGGCGAAGACGACGTCGACCGAGCCTTCGGGCCCATCTATGACAATCGAGCAAGTCTCTCCACCGAGCGCTTCCATGAACGCCATGCGGAAGGCAATGTCGAGGTACTCCCGCTGGGACAGCGACGCCTGTTCGTATGTGCGTCGGACGAAAGCGCTTCCACTGACGCCGCTCGTCAGGTCGACTTCGAACGCCGGAAACTGGAACTTTAGCGCGTCGCGGTGCTGGGCGATCTTCTCGACGCGTGGGACGTAGACTAGGCGCACTCGCTCGATGAAAAAGTCCTTGGCCCTTCGGTCGAATATCCCCTGGATGCGCTCTCGGAATCCGACGACCGCGTTGCGCAACTGCTCGAGCAGTTCGTCGACCTGCCGTTCGGCAATCTCGCGGTCCTGCTCGAAGCCTTCTGCGCCGAGCCGCAGGCGGTCGATCTCGGATTCGGCTCGAGCGAGCGCCGTCCGGTCCTCGGGAGGGAGCTGGCTACGCAGCACCCGCCGATGTCGCTTGAGCCCGTCAGTCTCGCGGCGCACCGCGTCGAGCTCGAACCTGATGGTCTCGACGCGCTTGCTCGCCTCGTCGAACCTCGACCGCGCCTCGGCTGCGACTTCGCGTTGACGCTCGAGCTCCTCGAATGCCGCTTCAGCCTGCTGCGCCAGCGCAGCGCTGGTCGTGACGACGTTTTCGTCGCCGCGCGGCGACCCGCACATCAAACAGCGATGCTCAAGCTGGCGGGCGGATAACTCGGCGGCGAGTTCGGTCAGACCGTCGCTGCCGCATACCTCGCAATGCCCGCCGCGCATCAAGCCGAGCAGGACATAGCTGATGTCGTTCGACACGTTGCCGAGTGCGTGCCGCACCGCGAGGTATTTGAGATGGTCGTAGCGGGACGCTTCTGAATCGGCCTTGCTGTCTTCGGTCCAGACGAGTGCCCTAGCGTCCGCAAGGTGCTCAGACGCCGTGTCAAACTCCTCAACGAGCGTGATTTCGCGTGCCTCGGCGGCATCGATCCTGATCTGGATCGCGTTTAGCGCCGCATGGACGTCATCGGCCTTCGCGAATGCCTTGACCTCCTTCTGGTGCCGGCGTTCGAGCCGGTAAAGTGCCGCGCGTAAGTTGCGCGCGGCGCTGTCCGAACTGATGATGTCGCGCTCCAGGTCGAGAAGCCGTCTGGCGTCGTCGGCCTTCATCATGGTGGCGCGGAAGAGTTCGTATTGCGCCTTCCAGTCCCAGATCAGCCGTTCACGATTCTCGAGGAAGAACACCGATCTTTCGAGCACGCGCAGCAGGTTGGGAAAGGTGTCGACGCCGGCGAGCGCCGCCATTATCGTTTGATAAGATGCAATGTCCTTCTGCGTCTCCTCACCAGCGCCCTCGCTTACCGCGAACGAAACGATCCCAAGGTCGCGCAGTCGGCGCTCGATGATCGCCGTGGCGCCACCGAACCGAACACGTAGTTTCGCCCTAGCGTCCTGCGTCGACCCGGTGGCACGGACCGCGAACATGCTTGGGTCGCCGGCGAGCACTTCGCCCTGCCCTCTGCCGATGAAGCCCGGCGGACGGAGTCGGGTGGAGCCGGCTATCATCTGCTTGAGAAGGATGAGCAGCGTACTCTTGCCGAGACCATTTACGCCTAAGACGAGGTTCTCGTCCGGCTGGAAATGAACGTCCATGCCGCCACGGCCGTCCTTTCCCGGATATAGCGAGTACCCAGTGATGCTGATCGACTCGAAGACGGGGAACCGTATCGTCACGCAGCGGAGCCCACGCGCTTTGGTCCCGGGAACTGGCCCGCGAAACACCTGTCAGTCAATTGCACCCCCCCATTTTCAACAACCTGCCACCAAATCGATCGAATACGCAAGTGTCTTGAATGCTAGACTTCTCATCGATAACCCGTGCTTGGGCGAGCCGCTGCCGACCGAGTGCTACCAAAACCTCATATCGCATTGCTAGGGACGACTGTGATCCAATCACGACTCGAGATCTTCTGCAAATCGCCGGAGCATGTCGAAAGCCCCGAACGCGGCGGCCTTCGCGTTCATGCCGTCGCCGCCCAAAGCTTCGACGCTGCTCGATAGACTGGCCGGCAGAATCTCGAGCTCGACGGTCCGGAATTCGCCAAGCTTCGCGTGTCTTTCCGCGACCTCCACTTCACGTAGGTGGGACCCGATCATCGCGACGGACGGCGGGCTGTCGAGGAACTGCAGCAGATCTTCGGACGTTGGCGTCGGTCCTGACCAAAGTTTGTGCTCGAAGATAGTCTGGCGGATTGGCGGCAGACCGGGGACTCGGTGCGTGGAGTATACTCCCGCCTCACCGGCTGCGAAGAACGTGGCCAGCGCCATCTGGTCTGTGAAATAGGTGCCCCCGACCTGCCCAGCGCTTTGAAGCGGCATGGCGCTGACGACGCATGGTATCACCTCAAGAGGCTGGCAGCCCTCGCCGAATAGGTCGATGCGCGCGCTCGGCCAACTTCGGATGCCGTCGGCGATGCGACGCGCTTGGGCCGAAGCCTGCAACATCCACTCTCGGAGCCGCCACACGCTCGCGGGGTCCACGCCGAATGTCGTCCTGGTCTTGCACTCGAACAGGAAGATGCGGCGGTCCAACCGTATCGCCGCATCTACCTCATATGTCTCCCGCCCGCACACAATGGTGCCATGCACGGGCGTCAGCCCCCAATCTGCTAAGTTTTGCCTAAAGCGCCGCTCGAAGCGTTTGCCTTTTGCGCCAATCTGGACACGCTTCCGCGCAAACTTGGATAGAATGACTCGCGTGACTTCGCTATTTACGGCCAGTGGGCCCATTAAGAGCAACTGACCGTCGGCCATCCTCATGATCGGGTCGTCGACGACGTCGACAGATCCACGCCCAAACGTCACATTCGACACGAACCTCTTTGCCTTTTCCGTAGACAGGCCTAGGTTGACCAGCCGATGTGTGAGATCAGCCTCATCGAGGTGGACTAGCAAGCGGGTGGCGGCACCTTCCGACCGTCCGGCAATCATCGCGAGGTGCTCGATGACGGAATAACCCCGGAGCCACTCGACGAGCGTCAGTCCAAGATACTGGCTGGTGTCCTCGCGCGGCTCGACTGCCAGCAGAACCTCAAGCGCGTGGTAGGCATAGATCTCCGTTGCCGAGACGGTCGCCTCGGGCATCAGCGGCGCTGAACCGTCGATTCCAACGGCACATAGATGAGCATCTTCTCTGTAAATCAGCTGGTTCAAGATCGACGTGATCTCGACCGAAAGCTGTTCGTGAGCAATGTGTGCGAGCAATCGCCAACCCATGGCCTCACGAGTTGGCGACATGCTGCGGACGATCTGACCGCAGTCCTCGGTCTCATGCAGGGCGCAGCCGAGGAATCGCGCGCCGGTCTCCATCCGCCGCCACATTTCCCACATCTCGCTTAGTCTGGTGAGATTGGCCGCGTTGACCTTCGGAGACATCTGAGAGGGGCGGCGGGGGAGGATGATCGCTCCGCCTGGATCGTGCCAGCCGTGACGTGCTGCCAGCGTGCGTACGCAAATTGATGTCGTCGAATTGACCATCGCCATCAACTCGTCGGCCCTGTAGTCGCAGCCGTCGGAGGCAGGCAGCGCGAACACGGAGCCGTCGATCATTGGCGTCGCCGCCGCGCGATGGTCAAGCTCGCCAAGTAGCCAATCGACTAGATCAGCGGCGCGGTCCAGAACTGCCCACAGCCAAGCTTCTGGTGGTGCGTCAGCGAGTACCGCGTCCAACTCATTGGATAGACGGTGATATCCGCTCTCGATGATTCCGATGAGTTGCGCTGCGCTCGCTGCGGAGGCGGCCGCCTCGTCACCGTGCAGGGCGCGTAGTCCGGCGGCTAGCTCGGCCAAAGCGA
Source organism: Sphingomonadales bacterium (assembly GCA_027489295.1). Next base: position 51,257 of record JAIYAA010000077.1, read on the forward strand.
CATCTCGCTTCTCTGACCGAGCATCTTTGCGCATCGTCTGTACGATGCCAGAGCGCAGAATGAGCGCGGGCATCCGGCATGCATCCGCGTGGTCGAGCGTTCCGATCGCGCCGAGCAACTCCCTAGGGTCCAGCTCGGCCGCAAATCGATCGACCATCAACTCAAGAGAGTTCCCCGCTCGCTTCGACTTCAATGGCTTGGCCGATTGCACCTCTTAATATCTCCGCTCGTGCTACGGACTGCCTGCACTCCTGCTAGTCCGCGGAGTTTCTATGTGCTGCTATAGGTTATCGATAGAAAACAGGCGGCGTTAGTTGATAGAATTAACAACCGATGGCACACTGCCATATATCATAATGGTTTGGGCGGCATTGTCTGCCACGTGGGATGCCAAATTGCTATCAGAATTCGGACCTGGGAAGGGCTTCGCAATTATAACCCGTGCCACATTGCACTTTGCGCTCCTATGCGAACTGTGGGGCTTAATCCACCCACCCGAAGAAACGTATTGAAAATCAATTCTTTGCTAAGAAATGGGGCTCTCTCGCGCAAACCCGTTTTCAATCGGTGAAGGAGGTTGTGCGATTAGCGAAACGCACACAGGCAGACCCCCACGAATCGTCTTGCCAAGAGCTTATTTGAGCGCATTTCATCCGACGATGTTCTCCGTACATTTTCAGTACGGCCGTCGCGCTGCTGCGCTAAGTCATTGAAAAGGTGGCGCACCCGATAGGATTCGAACTTGTGGCCTCTGCCTTCGGAGTACGAAGGAACAGCAATACGCAAAAGCGCCTCGCGTCGCAACAGCGCGCCCCAAGATGAGGGCAGTCGAAAATCTAGCGGCCAGTTCGGGATCGGCCATTTCCATCATATGAGCACTAATCGGCCACCCCGAATCATGTCCAGAAAGTACCAAGAAGGTTCGTTGGGCGAGGGTTCGTGTCCGGGTTTCGGACCAGATTTTTTCGTGGGCCACGAAGGGGCCACGGATCGCAGGCCCCGCCAAAACCCACGCTTTTCTGCGGGTTACAGCACCCGATGTGAGTCCCGTAAGCGGCACCATCCCTCTCAGGAGCAAATCTGCCGAGCCCTTGCGGAAGGGGCTTTCCCGTGGGTCGGGCGTGGGTCCTTTGTGGGAAGGCTTTGGGAAGCAGTTTTGCCACCGGTATGGATTCTGCTTGATCGCCGCTCTGCTGGGTTTCGAGTCCGAGTACCGTCGAGCAGGCGGTGGGCCTCGCCATAGGGGAGCACCTGGTGGCGGGCAACGACGGCGGCGCGATCGTCCTCTGGCGCCGCACCGGCCGGGGCGGGTGCGCGTCAGCCCAGGAATGGAAATCGGATGCCCTTACGGCAACCTGTGCGCGCATCCGCGGTGCCGAGGGGCCTTCGCGTGTCCATATCGCGTCGCGCCTGGGCTATTGCCCTGCCGCAGCCCCTCGAACCGCAGCGCTCGCCGCAGTCCGGGGGCCTCGTGCACCTGTCGGTTGCGCGGAGTCAGTTTCCGGCGCCGGGCCGCCCGATCCGGAATTCCCTGGGCGGCGTCGCGCCCAGCAGGTTCTCGACGAAATAGTCCCAGCGACGCCGCATCATGTAATTGGACTGGTCGCCATAGCCGTGGTGCGCGCGCGGGAAGAGGACGAGGTCGAAGTCCTTGTTGGCCTTCTGCAGCGCATCCACCACCAGCAGCGTTGCGGAAACGGGCACGTTGTCGTCGAGCATGCCGTGCGCCAGCATCAGCTTGCCCTTCAGGTTCTTGGCGATGTCCTGATTGGCCTGCAGGTCATAGTTCGTCTTGTCGCCGGTACGCTCCAGAAGGCCGAGATACTTCTCGTAGAAATCGTCCTCATAGTTGCGATTGTCGTGATTGCCGCTTTCGGCGATCCCGACCTTGAAGAAGTCGGGATAGAGGAACATCGCCGCCGCCGTCGCATTGCCGCCGCCCGAATGGCCCCAGATGCCGACCCGGCTTAGGTCCATCCACGGGTTCCGCGCGGCAAGATCCCGGATGCCGGTGACCTGATCGGGAACGGCCTGCTCGCCCATATCGCGGTAATAGAAGTCCTGGAAGGTCTTCGAACGACGCGGCGTGCCCATCCCGTCGATCTCGACAACCGCAAAGCCCAGCTGCGTCAGCGCGCCTGCGTCCCCCATCGCCGGCGAGAATTGCCGCGAGGCGATCGTCCCCATGAACGGGCCCGGATAAATATAGTCGATGACCGGATATTTGCGCTGCGGATCGAGCGCCGCCGGCTTGAACAGCAGGCCGTGGCACAGCGTCTTGCCGTCGCTGCACGTGACGGCGATGCTTTCCGGCGGCTGCCAACCGCCTGCCCGCAGCCGCGTCGCGTCGCCCTTCGCCAGCGGCGCGACGACTACGCCGTCGGCGCGGCGCAGCACGGCGGTCTGGGGTTCCTGCGGCGTCGAGTAGATGTCGACGAAATAGCGCCCGTCGCTCGACGGGATCGCGATATGGTCCTGCTTCTCGGGGGTCAGCAGCCTGGGTTTGCCGCCCTTCAGGTCGATTGCGTAGATGCTGCGATAATAAGGATCCGCGCCCGTCTCCCGCCCGACGGCGGCGACCAGCATCTTGCCCGTGCGCTCGTCGATATGGACCGCATGGTCGACATTCCACTGCCCCTGCGTGACCTGTCGGATCAGCTTGCCCGTGGCTGCGCTGTAGAGATAATAATGGCCCCAGTCGTCGCGCTGCGACCACCAAAGGATCTCGCCGCGCTCCGAGAGATAGCGCCAGTTGATCTCTTCGTCATTGTACCCGCTGTCGAACCAGGTCGGCACGGTCTCGGTGAACAGGTCGCGC
>JAIYAA010000254.1 GCA_027489295.1 Sphingomonadales bacterium
AACCGCGCATTTTAGAATAACCTTAGGCCGTTAGGCCGTGAGGTTACGCCGCAATAGCGAGTGCTTCGTTATCGTTGGCACTTGTGTAATGGGCCGTTGCGGTGGTCCCATTCCGAGCGAAGACAGCGCTTTTCAATACACGTCGATCCTGGTTCGGCCCCGTCAGAAACGGTGTCCAGATACACCACCTTTTATGGTGGAGCCGCCGGGTACTGCCCCCGGGTCCGCTGCATCTATTATACGCCATTGTTTATCGCCATAGCCGGGCGAACCCGGCAAAACCCCATATAGGGCATTCGCGCTTAATGAAAAGGTCAGGTTGCAAGGATTAAGCGCCTTCACACCGCCCCATTCGGTTGGCATGGAGAGTGCATCATGTTGACGCAGCGTTCCCGCTACGCGCTCCGCGCAATGCTCTTCCTTGCCGAACAGCCGATCAGCGGCGCGCCCGTGCCGATGAATCGCATCGCCACGGAAGCAAATGTGCCGCGCAAGTTCCTCGAGCTGATCCTCGCCGATCTGCGCGAAGCGGCCTTTCTCACCTCCACCCGCGGCAAGATGGGCGGCTATCGCCTCGCCCGGCCGGCGCACCTGATTTCGCTGGGCGAGATCATCCGGGTCATCGAGGGCCCGCTGGCATTGGTCCCCTGCGTCAGCCGCACCGCCTACCGGCCCTGCAACGACTGCAAGGATGAGGCCGCCTGCGCGATCCGCCGGGCGATGGCCCGCGTGCGCGACGAGACGGCCCGTATCCTCGATGGCACCAGCCTGGCCGATGCCGTGGCCGAGGACCTTGCGGCCGCCTAGGCGGCGTCGTTCCGCTTCTTCAGTTCGTCGCGAATCTCGCGCAGCAGTACCACATCGGCCGGATCCGCGGCGGGCGGCGCCGTGCCTTCCGCCTTCTCCCGCTCGGCGGCGGCAAGCACCTTGTTGACCAGGCGCATCAGCAGAAACACGATGAAGGCCAGAATGACGAAGTTGATCACCACGGTGATGAACTGGCCAAAGCCGAACAGCGGCACGCCCGCGGCCTTCAGCGCGGCATAGCTCGTCGTCGAGCCGGTATAGTTCGCAGGAAGCGCGCCCAGGCGGATGAAATAGCCGGAAAAGTCCACGCCGCCGAAGATCGCGCCGACGACCGGCATGATGATGTCGTCGGTGAGCGACTTGGTGATGTTGCCGAACGCGGCGCCGATGATCACGCCCACAGCGAGATCCAGCACATTCCCCCGCGCGATGAACGCCTTGAAGTCCTTGAACATTCGCCATCTCTCCCGTTGCGAAGGCGTTGTGACCTTGCCCAAGTCGCGGCCGCCCGCCAACCCCTGTCGACCGATTTCGCTTCCGTACCGGGGTGTAGGCGTCGTATAAGACACCCCGTTGATGGGATTTGGAGGTTTCTACCCCATGAAGTTTCGTACCGCGCTCGTGCCGATCGCAGCCCTGTCGCTCTCGGCCTGCGGGCTCAACAGCGTCCCCACCGCCGAGGAGAATGCCAAGGCCAAATGGGCGGACGTGCAGGCGCAGTATCAGCGCCGCGCCGATCTCGTGCCGAACCTCGTCGCGACGGTGAAGGGCTCGGCCGCCTCCGAAGGCAAGATCCTCACCGACGTGATGAACGCGCGCACCAAGGCGACCTCGGTGCAGGTGAACGCCAACGATCTGACCGATCCTGCCAAGGTCCAGCAGTTCCAGGCGGCGCAGCAGCAGCTGGGCGGCTCGCTCTCGCGCCTGCTCGCGACGACCGAGGCCTATCCGGACCTCAAGAGCCAGGCCAACTTCACCACGCTGATGAGCCAGCTGGAAGGCACCGAGAACCGGATCACCATCTCGATCCGCGACTACAACCAGGCGGTGCAGGCCTATAACACCCGCATCCGCACATTCCCGGACGCGGTCGGCGCCAAGATCTTCTACGGCGCCAAGCCGCTGACGCCGTTCCAGGCCAAGGCCGGGGCCGATGTCGCCCCGACGGTGAACTTCGGGAACGGCAACTGATCCACGCGGCGCTCCTTGTGAGCGCCGTGCTGTTGCACGGCTGCCCGGTGGCGAAGGTCACACCGGCGCCACCCGTCGCCGGCGAGATCGTCCGGCGTCCGCCATTGCCGACGCTTAGCGGGCGGGTGGTCGATGATGCCCACCTGCTGCCGCAGGCACGCGCCATCGCCCTCACCCGCCGGCTGGCGCAGCTGGAAGACCGCAGCTGCCACCAGATGGTGGTGGTGACCGTGCGCGATCTTGCCGGCGAGCCCATCGAGCGGTTCGGCCGCCGTCTCGGCAATGGCTGGGGCATCGGGCGCCGCGGCTATGATGACGGGGTGCTATTGATCGTCGCGCCTACCGAGCGGCAGGTGCGCATCGAGGGAGGCAACGGGCTGCGCAAGACGCTGACCGATGCCGAAGCCGCACGGATCATTCAGAGCGTCATCCTGCCACACTTCCGAAAGGGAGCCATGGCAGAGGGCATCGATGCGGGAGTAACCTCCATTCTTCGTGAGATCAGCTGATGATCCTGTTGCGTTTCCTCCTCGCGATGCTGCTGCTGACGCCGCTACCGGCACTCGCCGACCCCACCTTCCCGAAGCTGACCGGCCGGGTGGTGGACGACGCCCACCTGCTCTCGCCCGAGCAGGTGGCGCAGCTGACCCAGTTGTCCGCGGAGGTCCAGAAGACCTCCAGCCGGCAGCTGGTCGTCGCAACGATCCCGGATCTGCAGGGCTATGACATCGCCGATTACGGCTATCAGCTGGGCCGGGCCTGGCAGATCGGCCAGAAGGAGGCGAACAACGGCATCCTGCTGATCGTGGCGCCGAACGAGCGAAAGGTCCGGATCGAGGTCGGCTACGGCCTCGAACCGATCATGACCGACGCCCTGTCGAACCAGATCATCAGCCAGACCATCGTGCCGAAGTTCAAGGCGGGCGACATGGCCGGCGGCATCGTCGCCGGCGCGCAGGCGATCGGCGCGCAGATGCAGCAGCCGCTCGAGGTCGCCGAGCAGAAGGCCAAGGCCGCGCAGGATGCGGCGACCAAGGCGCCCGCGCGCAAGCGGCAGGGCGGCGGGCTGCCGATCGGGTTGCTGTTCTGGTTCATCATCCTCGTCGTCGTGCTGGTGCCGATGCTCGCGCGCTTCGGCGGGCGGCGGCGTCCCGGGCCATGGGACGGTCAGACCTATCGCGAGCGCGACCATGACAGCGGCATGCTGCCGATCGTACTGTGGACCATCGCCAGCGAGATCGGCCGTGCGGCAAGCCATCGCGACGACGACGACGACGATCGCGGCGGCTGGGGCGGCGGCGGTGGCTGGGGCGGCGGGGGCGGCGGCGATGGTGGCGGCTTTTCGGGCGGCGGCGGGTCGTTCGGCGGCGGCGGCGCTTCGGGGAGCTGGTGATCATGCGATTGACCGATCAGGACCGCGCGCGCGTCGCGGCCGCCGTCACCCAGGCCGAGGCGAACACCAGCGGCGAGATCGTCACGGTGCTCGCCCGGCGTTCGGACGACTATGCCGATGTCGCGCTCCACTGGGCGGTGCTGGCGATGCTGCTGGTGCTGGCGCTACTCGCCTGGCAACCCTGGCCGATCGAGTGGCTGCACAGCCGGATGATCGATCCCTGGGCGCAGACCGTGCCGGCGCACTGGTATCTCACCGCCGCGCTGGTGGTGACCACGCTCACCTTCTTCGCGGTGCGCATCGCGCTCGCCCGGGACGCGCTGCGCATCGCGCTGGCGCCGGGCTCGACCAAGACGCGGCGGGTCCATGCCCGCGCGCTCGCGCTGTTCCGCACCTCGGCGGAGAAGCGGACGCAAGGGTCGACCGGGGTGCTGCTCTATCTCAGCCTCGCCGAGCACCGTGCCGAGATCATCGCCGATTCGGCGATCCATTCGAAAGTGACGCCCGATGTGTGGGGTGCCGCGATGGCCGCGTTGCTCGCGGAGGTGAAGCAGGGCCGGCCGGCGGAGGGCATGGCCGCGGCCGTGGCGCAGATCGGCCTGGTACTCGCCCCCCATTTCCCGCGCGCCGACGACGATGTGAACGAGCTTCCCGATCGCCTGATCGAGCTCTAAGGCGGCAGCCATGACCGACGAACCGATCGAGACCCCCTGGGCGGGCAAGTGGATCACCGTGCGCCGCCAGGGCAAATGGGAATATGTCGCCCGTGCCCGCGGCATCCGCGCGGTGGTGATCGTGGCGATCGACGACCAGGACCGCGTGATCCTGGTCGACCAGTATCGCGTGCCGCTCGGTCGCCGCTCGATCGAGCTGCCCGCCGGGCTGGTCGGCGACACCGAGGAAGGCGACACGATCGAGGCCGCCGCCCGCCGCGAGCTGGCGGAAGAAGCGGGCTATGCCTGCGAGCGGGTGGAGGAACTCGGCGAGTATTTCGCCTCGCCGGGCATGGTCAGCGAGAGCTTCACGCTGGTGCGTGTGCACGGCCTCACCCGCATCGGGGATGGCGGCGGCGTGGACGGCGAGGACATCAACGTCCACCACGTGCCGATGGCCGAGCTGCCGGCGTTCATCGCCGACTGCCGCGCCCAGGACATGGGCGTCGACGTGAAAATGCTATTGCTGCTCAGCGGCGCACTGCTGGAGCGCGCCGGCTAAGCCGCACGATCAGCGGAAATTGTCGGCGTAGGCCTGCAGCTTCAGCTTGCGCTGCGGCGCCGGCGCGACGTGATAGGCATAGCCCTCGCGCTCGGCATATTCCTTGGCCGCTTCCAGCGTCGGAAAGGCGAGCCGGATCTGGTTCGCGGTCTCGCCGCCACCGGCCCAGCCGGTCAGCGGATCGGGACGCTGGGCCGTGTGCGGCTCGAACTCGAGAACCCAGTTGTCGGTCCGGGCGCGGCCGGACTGCATCGCGTTCTTGACGCGCTGATAGATGCGAGCGGACTTCATGGGGCCACCCTTTAGCGCGCCCCGCGCGCCCTTGCATCAGCGTTTTTCGTCCGAAGCGTTGCGGAGGCCGACGCGGGGTCGTCGGGCCAGGGATGGCGGGGGTAGCGGCCACGCATTTCCTTGGCGACGGCGACCCAGCTGCCCTTCCAGAAGCCGGGCAGATCGCGCGTCGTCTGGATCGGCCGGCCGGCCGGCGAGGTGAGGCTGAGCACCAGCGGCACATGACCGCCGATCACCGGGTGCTCGGCCAGGCCGAACAGCGCCTGGACGCGCACCTCCACCGTCGGTCCGGCTTCGGCCGCATAGTCGATGGCGTGGGACGAGCCCGCGGGCGTCTCGAACCGCGCGGGCGCAAGCCGATCGAGCGTCTTCTGCCCGTCCCAGCCAAGCAGGTTCTGCAGCGCCTGGGTGAGCGATTCGGGGCTCACCGCGTCGAGCCGCCGCTTGCCGTCGAGGGCGGCGGGCAGCCAGTCATCGAGCGTGGCGAGCAGCGATTCGTTCGACAGCGCATCGATCCCGGCATAGGCGGCGCGGGTGCGTAGCGCGGCTGCGGTTTCGGACCAGGGGAGCAGGTGCAGCCCGTGCGTGCGCACGCCCTCCAGCAGCGCCGTTTCGATCTCGGCGGAGGTGGCGCCCGAATCGCTGCCGCCGGACAGGCGCACGGCACCCAGCCGGCGTTCGCGCAGCGCCTCGATGCGGCCGGTGGCGGGATCAAAGCGCACCATGCGGCGCGTCTCGATGCGATCGGCGAACAGCGATTCGACCGTGGCGGCGTCGATCAATGCGGCAGAGAGGATGCGCGCGCCGGCAGCCATGCCCTGCGTCTCCGCCACCGCCAGCCATTCGGCGCGGGCCAGCGGCGAGGTCGGATCGAGTTTGAACCCGCGCCCGCCCACCGAGGCCCAGGTCTCGCCGGAGGAGTCGCGCCGCTTCGCCACGCGGTCAGGGAAGGCCAGCGCGACGCAGAAGGCGACCGCTGCTTCGCCGTCCCCTGGTTCCGCGCCACGGCCGACCAGCCTGCCCCACCGCTCGGCGAGCCTTCGCCCGTTCTCCGCCCGCTGGCCGCGTTCACCCTTCCAGCGGCGCAGGCGCAGTTCGAGGTCCGCATCGCTGCCGCCCAGCCCGCGCTCGCCCAGCAGCACCGCGACCTCAGCCGCCGCCCGCGCCAGCCCCCGCTCGCTCGCGCGCACCAGCATGTGCCCCAGCCGGGGCGGCAGCGGCAGGCGGGCGATCGCCTTGCCGTGCTCGCTCGGACGGCCATCGCCGTCGATTGCCTCCAGCGCCCCCAGCCGCGCCCGCGCCTCCGCGATCGCCGCCTCGGGCGGCGGATCGAGCCAGGCGAGTTGCCGCGGGTCGGTCACCCCCCACAGCGCGCAATCGAGCATCAGCGCCGACAGGTCGGCTTCCAGTATCTCCGGCGGATCGAAGCGCGGCAGCCCTGCCGTCGCCGCCTCCTCCCACAGCCGGTACGCCGTCCCCGGCCCCTGCCGCGCCGCGCGGCCCGCACGCTGGGTCACCGCCGCCTGACTGGCCCGCTCGGTCACCAGCCGCGTCATCCCGGCCGCACGATCGTAGCGCGGGCGGCGCGCCAGCCCCGAATCGACCACCACCCGAATCCCGTCGAGCGTCAGCGAGGTTTCGGCGATCGAGGTCGCCAGCACGATCTTGCGGCGCCCCTCCGGATCGGGCGCGATCGCCGCGCGCTGGGCGCCGGGATCGAGGCTGCCGTGCAGCCGGTGCAGCACCGCGTCGCCGATGTCGCCCAGCCGCTCGGCGGTGCGTTCGATCTCCGCCACCCCGGGCAGGAAGGCGAGGATGCCGCCTTCCTCCTCGCGCAGCGCCTGCCGCACCGCGCCGGCCACGCTGTCTTCGATCCGCGCCTCCGCCGCCCGGCCGAGATGGCGCAGCGTCAGCGGATAGCTGCGCCCTTCGCTCTCCACCACCGGCGCCCCACCCATCAGCCCAGAGAAGCGGCTGCCGTCGAGCGTCGCCGACATCGCGACCAGCCGCAGGTCCGGCCGCAGCGCGCCCTGCGCGTCGAGCGCCAGCGCGAGGCCGAAATCGCTGTCGAGGCTACGCTCATGCAC
>JAIYAA010000163.1 GCA_027489295.1 Sphingomonadales bacterium
AGGCGAGTCGCATGATACTGCCGGTCTATGCACGTCGTGATCATCAGAACGCATCGTCGATGCGTAATGTGAAGAGATCAGAATTTCCGATATCATATTGTTAAATGATATTGAGCATACACTTGATTATTCAAGTGATGCGAAAATCCGAACCCTAGAATGCCGGCGTGTAGATGCCAGCAACCAAGTACGGTTCGTGCAATCTATAGATTGAAGGCGCACTCAGCATCGACTTACGTGGATGTTGCAGATTGAGCCGGTTATCGCCAGCGCTATGCTTGGCTATTCCCTTGACGGCTCCCCTGACTCTAGGCCAGTTGGCTAGCTTGTCAGGGCCAACCGCTGAATTCATCCACGCAATTCCGACCAGCACTGGCTGATAGATCTTATCTCGAATTCGTCAGCCTAAGGCGACGGCTTCGCATGCTGAACGTCATCGGCGTTCACAGCGGGCGCCTGATGCATCGTCAGAAACGTCGGCTTCGGCTGGAAGGACGCTCGTCCCCCACTTGCTAATAATCTCGGCTAAGTCGCGGATTATTAGACAAATTGATCGGGCAGAGGTCTGCCCATCGATTTTATCTCAAGATAACAATGGCTAAGCCGCCTGAATCCAGTATCGTGACTAGCGGCAGGCTCGCGGACGCTGTCGCGAGGTTGCGCTCGAGCAAAATCGAAGAGCTGCAAGTAGAGCTGTTGGAGCTTGGTCATCGTGCGATATTCAAGTCTCTATCGATACTCAATTCGCGTCCGCAACAAGTCTGCTACTGCCTACATTGTAGCGATCATTTTGGCATTGGCGGCGCTATCGATCCGCTTGGCTCTTGGATCTGCATTCGTTGGCTTCCCGTTCATTACGTTTACGCCAGCCGTGGTGATCGCAGGATATCTCGGAGGTGTTCGCGGCGGACTTACCTGCACCGCTCTTTGCGCGGGTTCTGGGTGGTACTTTTTGTTAGATCCGCCAAACTCCTTCGCGCTGCACAGGGTGCATGATGCGGTTGCTCTCGCGATGTTCGTCTTGAACTCCACCCTTATAGTGTGGGTAATTGCTGGGATGCATGCTGCGTACCGGCGCTTGCTCGTTGTAGAAACCAATCATGAGAGCCTGAACGCAGAGCTGGAAGCGCGCGTGGCCACTCGCACTCGGGAATTGTCTGCGGCAAATGAAGCGATGGTCGCCGAAGGGCGCGCGCGGCAGGAGGCCGAAGCTAGGGCAGCGCAAATGGAGAGGCTCGATGCGGTTGGCCGGCTAACGGGAGGCGTGGCGCACGACTTCAACAACATGCTGGCGGTCATCATCGGGAACCTCGAGCTTACACTAGCGAAGCTGAATCGAGGCGACACCGACGTTCTGCGACACATCGATGGTGCAATGGACGGGGCGCGTCGTAGCGCAACGCTCACTCGGCGGCTTCTTGCCTTCGCGCGTCGTCAGCCGCTCGAGCCGGTGGTCACAAATGTCAACGATCTGATCAAGGGAATAGAGGAGCTGCTGGTCCGTACGCTGGGCGAGCGGATATCAATCGAGTGCGAGTTGGCATCGGACTTGTGGCACACGTGCGTCGATCCTGGGCAGCTCGAAGGTGCGCTCGTAAATTTGGCGGTGAATGCGCGTGACGCGATGCCGGAAGGAGGACAGCTTTTCATTCGAACGCGCAATGTCGTGACGGCCGCATTGCGCGAGGCGCCTGCTGATCTTGGCTCCGGTGATTACGTCTTGATCGAGGTTGCCGATAGCGGTGTTGGCATGTCCGACGAGGTGCAGTCACGTGCCTTCGAGCCGTTCTATACAACGAAGGAGCCGGGCCGCGGAACGGGCCTGGGCTTGAGTCAGCTCTACGGTTTCATGCAGCAATCTGAAGGCGGTGTGTCAATTAGATCGCGGGTCGGTAGTGGAACGAGCATCTTCCTTTACCTGCCCAGATGTTCAGCCCTCGGAGAGCACGCGTCACGAGAGGCAGATAGCGAGGAAGCTGCGCCTCGCGCTAAGGGCGATCGAACAATTCTAGTGGTGGAGGATGAGGAGCGTGTTCGTAGCTCAACCGTAGAGACATTGCGAGAGCTCGGCTACCGTGTCATCGGGACAGGAGCGGGGCAACAAGCGTTAGCGTTATTCACATCAGGCGCTGCGATCGATTTAGTGTTGAGTGACATTGTCATGCCAGGCATGAATGGTCCCGAGTTGGTAGCACGAGTGAAGAGATTCGCCCCCGACATCCCAGTTCTTTTCATGAGCGGCTATTCGCCCGAACTGTTTGGAACACGCCCGGCATTGCAAGATGACGTGGAACTGTTGACCAAGCCTTTCACGCGGGACCAACTAGCGCGTCGCGTGGCACGCCTGCTAAGGGCATCTGGTATGGCGCAGTGACGTTTCAATCGAGTATCATTTTACAAGGTCAAACGCGGAAGTTGCTCAACCGCCGGATGGGCATAGTAGTACCCCTGATGGTAATATACTCCGAGGTCCAAGAGGGCATTTGCCTCGTCCTTTGTCTCAATACCTTCTGCGATCAGTATTGTATCGAGTTCAGAGCACATTTGAACCACCGCGCGCACGATCGCCTGCCGCCGGCGATCACGGGCGACACCGCGCACAATCGCCATATCGAGCTTGATCTCGTCCGGAACGAAATCAGCAAACATGTCCAAGCCGGAGTGGCCAGCTCCAAAATCATCGATTGCGACTTTAAACCCGACTTGCTTGTAAGTTTCGATAATTGAGGAAACGTGCTCGGGTGAGCCCATCTCTTCATTTTCTGTGAACTCAAAGATCAGGCGCTCCACTGGCAACCGAGCAGCAGCCGCTGCCGCCAAGGTGAGCTGAATGCAGGCGAGGGGGGAATAGACCGCGTTGGGAAGAAAGTTGATTGACAAAAGGGCATCGGTTTTCAGCAAGCCTGCGGCTATAGCAGTGTGAATGGCTCGCACTCGACACGCTTGATCGAACGCGTAGCGATTTTCACTGTTTACCTGCGCCAGGATCGTCGACGCGGGCGCACCGCTTTCCCCCCGTACCAGGGCTTCATAGGCGAATACGCGATTTTCGGGCACGTTCACGATCGGCTGAAACGCCATCGTGAACGGCACCTCGAAGCCGCTCCCCTCCCGGCAGCCTGTACAAATACGCCGCATTTCCATGGCTTAGCATGGTACCGCGCATGGCACTAAATAGATATTAACGGGAGCGTCCAGGGCTTGGCTTCTTGCAGAGGCGGACGCCGCCAACTGGCGGCTGGTTACCGCAAGTGTCTTCGCCGGCGTGGTTCGGTCGCCCGCGGAGGAACGATCGTCCTCCAGCAAGCGCACCGTGGGACCCATTGCCGTCATTCGTCGTTGAGAGCGTCGGCTTGCCTGCAAGGCTACAATTTAGATGTCTTCCAGCTCATGATGGAGATTATATATGACGATCTTTAACAAAGACATGATCGCGTTGGCGACCAAGAACAAAGATTTCCAGAAGGAGGTCTACTATGATGACAATTGTCAGGTAGTGCTGATGAGCATCGAGCCCGGAGACGACATCGGTGAAGAGACACATGATGCTGACCAGACAACGTTCTTCGTTGCAGGCGAGGGGCAAGCGGTGGTAGATGGCAGTCGCACCAAGGTGACGCCTAATCACATGATTATCATTCCTAGGGGCGCCAAGCACAATATCATCAACAAGGGTGAAGAGCCGCTGAAGCTTTTCACGGTCTACTCGCCGCCGGCCGAGGAGCAGGGTATTCACCACAAGACCAAGGAAGAAGCAGAGGCGGCGGAAGGGGAGTAAGCCCTATTTCTTCTAAGCTCACTCGGCCGGTGGTATGAATGCGCGCTTTGGCAGGCAGGCGGCTGAGCACTGCGTAGCTCCAAGTTGAAGCCTCCCATGATCATCATAGCCGAAACTCAAGCGCAGCGATGACGCGCATTAGCTGATCGAGCTTGGTTCGAAAAATCCCGCTCGCCTTGGCGAGCGGGATTCTCGCAGCATGGAGTGGGGGCTCCAGCGCGACGCGACCCGATGGGCTTTTTATCCGATCGGTTGATCCCCGCTTAGCCGACAGTGCCACGATCAGCTATTAGGTACTTCAACCTAGTATATCATCGCTAGAGAAAGGAGTGACACAATCGATGCGCCGTGTTGGCGAAGATGATAAAACTCATCCAAGTGATGAAATTTTTGACGGGTCAATAGAATTGACAACACTGCTTACGTGGTCGCGCAGAACCTTCTCTTCTGGGATCATAGTTCCTGACAGTTGTTGCAGCCGGAGGCGGCAAGTGCCGCGCGATATTTCTGCGAAGCGGTGATTGACACTGCGCTTATTCATCCTGGCTGCGAGGTTTTGCGTGGTGTTGCTGCGAATGCTTCGATAATCGCCTGTCGCATCGGCTTTGCTTGGAAGCTCGCGTCGTAAAGAGTAGGTCGCTTGGGCTGCCCATCCCAACGCATGCCGAAGAGGTTCGATTGCAACCAGCTATATCGATCGCTCATGCCCCGCACCAAAATGTCCGTGAGTTGCGTATAGCTCATCATCATGTCGAGCCATGCTCGTACGAGAACGGCTGTGTCTGCGTCACGTTGCTCGATCGTGCCTTGCCGCTGAGTGTCGTTAACGTCCAGCTCAGTCACCTTGAGCTTGTAGCCCATTCCAACGACCTGGTCTAGGAAGGGCTTCATGTTATCGACGTTGTACTGCGCGATATCTTTGGCGGAGCCTGAAGAGTAAAACCCGAGGTGCGATTGAACACCGAGTGTGTCTACGGGAATTCCACGCTCCTTGAAACCGCGTAGGAGTGCCAGGACGCCCTGCCGGTGATTGGGTGTGCCGGCATCCATATAGTCATTGTATACGAGCTCAGCGGTTGACGACTCCTGGCGAGCGGTCAAAAAGGCGAGGTCAAGCAGGCTGGTGTCGCCGCCTACTTGTCTGGCGAGCGTGTTGGTGCGCAGGTTACCCGTTGACGGGCTGACGGCTTCGTTGATGACATCATAGCTTTGAATGCTTGAGCCGTAGTGCCGCATGACTGTTTGCACATGCGTGCGTACCAAGGCTTGAGCGGAACTTCGAGGGTCGTTGCCGAAGTCGAAGGTGCTAAGCCAGGCAGGATCATATTGACCATCGTACCAAAGGAGGTTGTGGCCGCGCATCTCCATGCCGTGGGCTCGCGCATAGGTAAGCATCGCGTCCGCGCGGGTGAAGTCGAAGCTGGTGGCACTAGGCCGTAAGGCAGCCCATTTCAGCTCATTCTCTGGCACGAGGATATTGCAATCCCGCTCGAGCAAAGTGGCGTAGTTTGGATTTGCGAAAGAGCCGGCATCTGCGCCTTGCGCACTCCAGGCGCACGCTGATCCGAAGCGCATACCCTTGGATGCGGCCAAGGCACCGATGTTCCCCGTAGGCGCAGGTGCCGGTGTTGGCGTTGCTGTAGGCGTTGGTGTCGGGAAGGGAGCTGGCGCGGGTGTCGGGGAGGGACTTCCCGATAGCAGTGCGCCCCCTCCGTTAGCTCCACCGCCACACGCCGTGACAGCAAGGCCAAGTCCCAGCGCCAGGCTAGCGCGCCGCGTATAATGATCCATCATCCTCTCCTGACGGCGTTGCCGCTCCTGCAATAATGGTAGCGCTATCATAACGTTCCGCAATAGGGTTGCCTCAGCCACGTATGTCTATCGGTGCAAGCGAGGGGGCGTATACCCGCGCCGGTTATTGGCTGAATGAGAGCATCTCTCGGCAGCTACGGGCCGTCCGCTGTTGTGAGCTGGTTTAACAGGTGGCTTGTAATCTGGGTCTCTGTGCCGGAGCCCCCTACTCGAAGTGGTAAGTGTCCAGATGTCACGTGCGAGGCTGGCGCCAGCTATTCAGCCGGCGGCTGTTCCTTCGGCGAGGCGATTTTCGACTCCAATGCTCTACAAAGAGCTCCAAGCAGCACGCTCGGCATTGCCGGCTTGCCGATGATCGGCGCGGATGGAAATCGGCTTTGAAGGTCGGGTGCGCCGGTAACGCCAGTTTGAAACACGATCGGGACGCCGGCACTCTCCAAAGCTGTGGCTAGCGGCAGGATGCGATCGCGACCAAGATTGACGTCGAGCAAAGCGACATCGGCGGGTTGTTCTGCCTTGTAGAACAGGTGAAAACCTTCCTCGAGAGACAAAGCAGGCCCGAGGATATTACAACCGGCCTCTTTTAGCGCTTGCTCTGCGCTAATCGCAATCAGACTTTCATCCTCGACAATGAGCACGTTGAGACCTGTCAGAAGGTTGACATCGGGGACATTAAGGGTTGCTGGATGTGGATGGCGCGATCCCTGCTCAAGGTCCATGATTTCAGGCGTCGACAGATGCAACATTGCGCGCAGGCCATCCACGTGCCAGTCGAAATGCGCTTTCCCGCGGAGCTGTCTTTCGACGGAGGCTCGGATCATGGTGGATCCGAAGCCTTTGCGTGTCGGCGCCGCGACTTCGGGTCCGCCTTTCTCGTTCCAGCTGATCACAAGTTCATCTCGAGCGGTGCCGCTGCGCCACCATCGCACTTCCAGAGACCCAGTTGGCTGTGAGAAGGCACCATACTTGGCGGCGTTTGTCGCAAGTTCATGGATGACAAGCGCGAGCGCCTGAGCGGCGGACGCTTTGACGCGTAATTCTGGCCCGTCGATCAGTAGAGCTGCAATTTTCCCCTCATAGGGAGCAAGTTCATCACGAATGATGCGATGAAGGTCAGCCCCTTCCCATTTTGCATCCGCGAGCAACGTGTGTGCGCGTGAAAGTGCATCCAAGCGACCGAAGATAGCGTTTGCGAACTCTTCCTTCGTGTCCGCCCGCGTTAGTCGGACCACCGATTGTACAACAGCTAGAAGGTTCTTCGCTCGGTGATCGACTTCTCGCGCAAGCAGGTGCTCTCGCTCCTCGGAACGCTTTCGCTCAGTGATGTCGAACGAAGTACCAACCAGACCGATTATTGCGCCGTTCTCGTCCAACAACGGAGATTTGTAAGCAAGAAACACGCCTAGTGTTCCGTCTGGCAGGATCAACTCTTCCTCGACCTGCTCGGGAACCCCGGTGGTCATGATCCGTTGATCGTTGCTACGAATTGCGTACGCCTGCGGAGTGTCTCCGATATATTCAAACTCGTTCTTGCCGATGAGATCTTCTGCGGCGGCGCCTAGCGCTTCACATGCGGCCTTGTTGACCATGAGGAAGCGACCGTCGCGGTCCTTGGCGAAAACGGTACCTGGCGTGGTTTCGATAAAGGACCGGAGCATGGCCTCGGAGCGCGCTCTTCCCGTTTCAAGGTTCTTCCGACCTTCTAGATCCAGCAGAATGCCCGGGAAACGGCATGCATTGCCATGCTCGTCGAGTTCGACGCGCCCATTTGCCTCAACCCAGTAATATCGTTGGTCCTGCCGTTGGACGCGATATTGATGTGCGTATGCGCCTCCCTTTCGCAATGCATCTTGAATGGCCTTCATCAGGCCGGGACGGTCATCGGGGTGAACGGTTTCCATTGACTGCTGAAGGCTGAGGCCTTCAGTAATCGCCGAGTCCGTGAGTCCGAAAGCGCGCGCGAAATTTTCGTCGACCGACACTCGGTCAGAATTGACCTCCCAAACCCACGTGCCGATGATCGCGCCTGCGGCGAGCGCGAGTCGCACTCGTTCAGCGTCAGCCTTTGCCACAGCGATGCTGGCGCGAAGAGCAGCCTCTGCGTGCTGTGCCCCATCGCCTACCTGTTCAATGGCGCGGGTGACGGCTTTCTGATCGCCCATTTCGCTGCTTATACCGATCCAGCGCCAGACCGTGCCGGCTTCGTCCTTTACGGGTCGGGCGCGCGTGAGGAATGGTCGGTAGTTGCCGTCAGCGCCCCGTATTCGAGAGATGATCTCAAACGCAGTTCCCTTAACGATAGCAGCGCGCCACTGATCAAGTGCCCCGGGGAGATCCACTGGATCAAGCACGGATTGCCAGTCCCACTCTCGCGTTTCCAGGGAGTGAGCTCCGCAATAATCTCGGCAAGCTTTGTTGTACCAAAGCACATAGCCGGTTCCGTCGGCGACCCAGCATAGCGCGGGAAGCCAATCAGCAGCGTGCTTGAACGTCTCGAGAGCGGGACCGCCGGGGCCCTGCCGATGCGCGTCGAGAATCGCGCTAACCCTCCAGTGATCGGCGGCATGCCACGTGTTTGTTCCTTCTGCCTCCTCAACCACTACGTCGTCCTTTCGTTCGCGTCCGATCGCCTTTTGTCCCTACCCTCCCTCGGCAGGGTCGTACGACGCAAAAAAATTTGGTGACGCCATTGCAACGAGGCCGGCGGTCCGCAAGCATATGTTTCTAACGGGCTTCTGCGGGCAGCCGAGGTGTACCGTTGGGCACATCTTTGGCACTGGCTACAGTGAGTTACAGCGTCACGGCTGAGGTAGGGGGGGATTATGTCGGCTGCCCATATGCTTCGTCAATGTGCTGCTCAGCGGCTCGCTGCCCTGTCGCCTCTCACCCATCAGGAGGTGGCAGCTATAACGGAGAATTCAGGTTCACAGCTGCGTTTCAGAGCTGGAGATCCAATGGGCCCTTCGGTGCTGGCCGAGCGGTTTCTTGTTTTGAGTGGTTGGGTATCTCGTAGCAAATCGTTGCCACGGGGTGAGCAACAGATCATCGGGTATTATCTTCCTGGTGATGTAATCCAGACGCGACGAGGCTGGGAGACTGAGACGACGCTGGCAGCAATTGATGATGTTTTGCTAATGCCCGCGCCTGCAAGTGCAGGGCTACGTAAAGCCTATGATGCTGCGCACGCGTTAGAACGGTCATATGTTCAACGTCAGATTGTGCGCCTAGGGCGTATGACGGCGTTCGAGCGCATCCTGGATTGGATGCTAGAGATGCGTTCTCGGTTATCGGCCGCAGGCGTCGGGGACCCGGACGTGATGAAGCTGCCACTCACCCAGGAGGCGTTGGCGGACACCCTGGGTCTGACACCAATTCACACCAATCGAACCCTACGGGCATTGCGAGAATCTCGGATATTGGCCTGGCGGTATGGGAGCGTCCACTGGCTCGAGGATGCCGAGTCCAGAGACACTTCGAGCTGATTCATCGCTTCAGTTGATCACCGTGCTTGCGAACGTAGGGCGTCAAGGGCGCCGAACAAGGATGCGAAATCCGGGTGCCACACACTATGGATCTAGCCCCATGCATTGCTCGACGACAGATCGCTGCCAGCCAAGCGAACTGATCCTCTCAAGTTTTTTCCGTCCCCGGAAGGGAGCCGGCTTTGTTTTTCCGCTCTTTCCCCATCGCATGAGGATTTCGCCGCCCGAGATGAACTCGCAAGCCCGATTCATAACATGTTGCCAGTCAAACAAGCCATTTGCATTGCGTCTTAGCTCACCTGCCGCAATGGCTGCCTGGAGATAGTCCGGCGTGATGTTAAGCAACCGCTCTGCGTCACGTCGTGGCATTTCCTGTTCGAAGTCGAATTCCGGAAACGCCTGGCGATCAAACGTCATCCCAGCGATAAGAGGCACATCGGCTATTCGGATGCTCACCCTTGTCATGAATGCCCATCGTGTGGGCTTGGCTAGATGATATGGCAGGCCGTTCAGCATGAACGCAATAACCGATCCCCAAGGCTTTTCCCGACCGCCGATGATCCGGAGGGCTTGGTACAGGGGAATTCTATCTGCTACTTCGATCTCGACAGCACCGAGCTCAAGTCTCTGGCGAAGCGCCTGAAGTCCGCTTTGCGCGATTTGTCTCTCAACATAGGCATCACGCATAAAGCGATCGTTGAGGAGATCGAGGAAGCCTAGGCAGCATAGTTGCTCCGCGCCCGAGCGTCCGATGCCAAGCTGCTCGCTTACGCAGGTAATCCCCGTTCGGTCAGCCAACTTTTTTGCTAGCATGGCATGGCTCGAGATATCGAAGATCTGATGCAGGTTGTGCTCGCCGGCGCTGACAATGGGGTGCAAGTGGTTGGATGCACGAAGTCGTTCAAATACCTTTTGGCCTACTCCAAGTGCTTTCGTTGTCTCCGCTGCGTTACCCCCAGCGACGAGCGCGAGCTTGATCGCGGTCGAATTTGATTTTTCGAGGCCAGGCAGCGCCTGAAGCAGCAGCTGACGATGATGTGGCCACGCGTTTCGCGGAACTGCAATGTGGCGAATGGCTGCCATGATCTTGGCCCGGCGTTCGACCTCATCGGTGTTGGTCAACCGCTCTGCCAAGCTGTTAGGCCAAGCAGACAGTATGTTTGAGCCAGCGGCCAACACCTTCAGGCGAACAGCGATGGTGAGCTGTCGTGCTTGGTCCCTGTCGTAAGCATCACCACCTGCGAAGATCGCTCCCAGCCTCCAACCCACTTCGAAGACTGTGCCTCGATTGATCACCTGGAGGACCGGCGGCAAGCGGTTCAACGCTGCGCGCTGGCGTGCGGGATCCGGGTGGATCAGATCGACCATCAGGCTCGTTGCGTCACGAAGCTCATCCGAGATGCGGCCCACCGCCGCTTCGGCCAGGTTGAAGTCGCATGCTTGGCATTTGCGAATGTCGAGTTCGGACCAGGTGAGCTTGGTGTTGCACCGCGGGCACTGATCGACCAACAACTCCCCACTGGACGGGCAATGTGGGATAAGAAGGTGGTGCCCTATGGCCGAGTGGTAAGGGGCTTGCCGCAGCCAAGAAGGCGCCACTCGCCGTGATTTCAATCGCAGATCATACGCGGGCACATAGGCGCCGTGGAAATCGAGACCCGGGAGCGTGGAGTGGATCATCGTTTCGCGGTAGCGGCGATCGTCGATTTCGTGAGCGGGGAGACGGCACGCCCACGCTAGCTGATCGAAATCGACGTCGTTGCGAGAGGCAAGATTGACGAAGGCATGGTAAACGCCATCTGCGGCATCGAGCAGCCGGCTGACGCGCGGCAGGTGGTTACTGCCAGCTGTGCGTACAGCTATACTTATGAGGCTTTCGTCAACGAATGGCAGCACCGCAGTGGATACGCGAGGGCCATGCTTGTTGGGTGTGGAAGACAGGCAGACGGCGCACTCACACTGCGATGTTTCCCCCAAGTGGGAGATATCGGCCTCCGACGCTGAGCCGCTGAGTTGAATGCTCTCAGACATTTGTCGTTTGCCCGTAGGTGAATGGATTGTAGCCGATCAGCCCCTGCGCTACTGCCCAGGTCCGGGTCGCGGCCGCCAGGTCGAATAACTCGATACGATCCGAGTTCCGCAGATAGGCGTGTTTACCGGCCACGCGCAGCAGCGTAACAAGGCGTCCAAAGTAGCCGCGCGAAATCGCCATGAGGCACATCGCCGTCCTGGGATCATGCAAGTCGGCGCTTTCTGCAAACAAACCTTTGGCAACCAGGGCCTTGTCATAGGCACGAATGAACTTGGTGAAGTGCCTTTGCTCGCTCTGCTGGCTGAGATCTAGGGGCTGAATATCGCACGGCTCCTGTAGCCGGTGAGAGAGTTGGTTGTTTGACTCCAGCAAGGGTATTGCAGCCTCGTTCCCGAACAAGCCTATTCCTACTTGCCCATCGGAGATGAAGCGCTTGATGACATCTGTTGGGGCGGAGGAGCCCTTTGAGCGATATCCCGCATGCTGGATTTCATCGAGGATCAGCAGAACGGTTCCGAACTGGTCAAAGTGTTGGTACGCGCTGCGACGCCCCTTATCCTCGTTCTTGATACCGGCGAAGTCATCGCCATAAGCGCTATTGATCGCAGCCCAGAAACGTGCTGCCGTGCAGGCTTGCTCCAGTTCTACTCTAACCACGGGCCGGCTATTTGCAGGATAGGTTTGCCGTGCGGCAACGATGCGAGCAAATTCATCCGCCGCTGAGCTTTTGCCGGCGTAACTTTCCGCAGCGTTCCTGACACCTGTCTGATAAACTCCTTTGACCCCCAGCGAGATGACCGCGTCCAAGGCCTTGAAGACAGGCGTGTGGTTTGGATTGTGGATGTAAATTTGTCGAACGAGCTCCGACCTCTTCCGCATTTGCGCCAAGCTATCTGGCGTTGACTCCGGGACCGGATTGCCATGCTTGGGCAGCAAATCATTCAGTATGAAGCCTCCCGAGATCCGCTGTTCCTGTTTGAGCGCCATCACATATACTCCTCAAAATCATCGTCGTCGTTGAGGTCGATTTCGACCGGGGGCTTAGCCAGCAGCGGCTTGAATGTTTCGGTCTCTTGATCGTCTTGCTGACCTTCGTCGGACGTGTTTGGCTCGAGCACTTCCGTTTTCGAGGGACGGCTGGGCTGGCGGTCAAAATCCCGGCGATCAGGGGCCGCTACTGCGTGGTCGATAATGGGAGCCATGCCGTCGTGGCGCG
>JAIYAA010000415.1 GCA_027489295.1 Sphingomonadales bacterium
CCCTTCAGGATCGCCGCGATCTCCGGGTGGGTCTTCCAGCGCTGCATTTCCTGGAAGGGCGAGAGCCAGGGATTCTTGTAGCCGAGCCATACGACGAAGCCGAGCGCCACCTGGCCATCGGCCTGGTGGTAGAGAAAGCCGCCGCCATTGCTGCCGTCCGTGAGGGGCCAGCCCTGGGTGTGAATCACCCGGCCGGGCACGTGCAGCGCCGGATCGATGTCCCACAGCTCCTTGATGCCGATGCCGTACACCTGCGGCTGGCTATCCGCATCCAGTTCGAACTGGCGGATCATCTGCTTCGAGAGGTGCCCGCGGCAACCCTCGGACAGGAAGGTATATTTGGCGTGGATCTCGAGGCCCGGCTGATAGTCCGGCTTGTGGCTGCCGTCCTTCGCCACACCCATGTCGCCGGTGGCGACGCCCTTCACGCTCCCGTCCTCGTTGTAGAGCACCTCGGCGGCGGCGAAGCCGGGGAAGATCTCTACGCCCAGCTCGCCAGCCTTCTCCGCCATCCAGCGGCAGAGATTGCCCAGGCTGCCGGTATAGGTGCCCTTGTTGTGCAGATAGGGCGGCGTGAGGAACTCGGGATAGGCCGACTTGCCCGTCTCGCTCAGCACCCAGTGGTGGTTCTCGGTCACCGGCGTGCGCGCCATCGGGCAGCCATCGTCGCGCCAGGTCGGCAGCAGCTCGTCGAGCGACTTGGGATCGACTACCGCACCCGACAGGATATGCGCGCCGACCTCGGAGCCCTTCTCCAGCACGCACACCGAAAGCTCGGCGCCGGCCTCGTTCGCCAGCTGCTTGAGCCGGATCGCCGCGGAAAGACCGGCAGGCCCCGCGCCGACGATCACGACGTCATAGGGCATCGACTCCCGTTCGCTCATCCTTGTTCCCCTAAGTCCTTCGTACTAACACGGCCCTTGCGGCCACCTGTCGTCGCGTGCGCGCAACGTTCCGTCTATCCGGCGATGAAGCCAGATTGACCCCGCCGTCAACTGGGATTCAAAGAATGGGTATGGGGGCAGAACCAGACAATAGCTGGCACAAGTCGCTCGCGAGCGTTCTCCAGTGGTGGGATGCCGCCGGGGTCGACATGCTCGTGGAAGACGAGGTGCGCGACTGGTTCGCCAAGCCCGCGCCGCTCCGCGCCGAGCCGCAGCCCGAGCCTGCCGTAGCGGCCGCGCCTGCGGCACTGCCCCAGACGATCGCGGAACTGATCGCCTGGCGGACGAGCGAGGCGGCGCCCGAGGCCGGCTGGCACACCCCGTTCGTCGCCCCCGCCATCGTGCCGGATGCAACCTGGGCAATTTTTGTCGACATGCCCGAACCGGAAGACACCGAAACCCTGTGGAGCGGTCCGGCTGGGGCACTGCTCGACCGGATGCTCGCCGCGATCGGCGTTGCGCGCGACTCGGTGCAGCTGGTGCCGCTCTGCTTTGCCCGTCCGCTCGCCGGGCAGGTGCCGGCCGATGCCGCGCCCCGGCTGGTCGAGTTGGCCACGCAGTTCCTGTCGCTTGCGCAGCCCAGGAAGCTGCTGCTCCTCGGCCATGCGGCGACCCGTGCGGTTCTCGGGGCGGAAGCCTGGCCGCCGGAGCTTCGTTCGCACGACGTTAACCAGTATGGGACGACAACCCAGGTGGTGGCGACCTACCATCCGCGCTCGCTGATCGAGCGGCCGGCCGCGAAGAGCGAAACCTGGAAACATCTGTTGCTGCTGAGCCGGGGACCGAGCCTTTGACCTTGCGCATCCTGCTTGCCGCCACGCTGCTGACGGCGCCGATCGCGACCCCGGTGCTGGCCGCGTTGCCAGACGATACCCGCCCGGCGGCGATCGACGAGGATGCGCCCGCCCCTGCACCCGCCAAGCGCGGCGACGGCATTCCGCCACAGCTCGATGCCGATCAGCGCGCCGACTATCGCCTGGTGTTCGATGCGATTCGCGCCGGCCGCTGGGTCGATGCCCAGATCAAGCTCGATTCGATGAAGCCGGGCCCACTCCACGCAATCGCCCGCGCCCAGCTTTACACCGCCAAGGGCTCGCCGCGCGTCGACGCGAGCCAGCTCGTCGCGCTGATCACCGAGGCACCGGAGCTGCCCCAGGCCGAACAGCTAGTCCGCCTTGCCAAGACGCGCGGTGTGCTCGATCTGCCCACGCTCCCGATCGCGCAGCGGTTGATCTGGTTCGACAGCGCGCCGATCCGCAAGCGCGCCCGCTCGATCCGCAGCGACAATGCCGCGACCGAAGTCGCGATCCTGATCTCGCCCTACGTCAAGGCCGATAACGGCCCCGCTGCCGAGGCGGTGGTCGCGCGCTTCGCGGGGGACCTGACGCCCGACGCGCTGACCGAATGGCAGCAGAAGGTTGCCTGGATCTATTATGTCGCCGGGGACGACGCCAATGCCCGCCGCATGGCCGCCAAGGCCGAGCAGGGCATCGGCGAATGGGCTGCCCAGGCCGACTGGGCCGATGGCCTCGCCGCCTGGCGCCAGCAGGATTGCGCCGGCGCCACCGCCGCGTTCGAACGCGTCGCCACCCGCGCCGCCGACACCGAACTACGCTCAGCCGGCCTGTTCTGGGGCTCGCGCGCCGAAATGGCCTGCGGCCGCCCCGACCGTGTCGCGCCCAAGCTGCGCGCCGCCAGCCAATATGGCGAGACCTTCTACGGCCTGCTGGCCCGCTCCAGCCTCGGCATCGAGGAGAAGCGGCTCGAAGGCGACCGGATGGTCAGCAAGGACTGGGCGGCGCTCGAACGGCGCCCCAACATCCGCGTCGCCGCCGCGCTGGCCGAGATCGGCGAGACGTCGCTGGCCGACCAGGTACTGCGCCACCAGGCCAAGTTCTGCACGCCGGACGATCACGGCGCGCTGACCCGGCTCGCCGCCGAGTTGAGCCTGCCGCAGACCGAATTGTGGCTGGCGCATAACGGCCCGGCCGGTGCCAAGCCGATCGTCGAGGCGCGCTATCCGGTGCCGAACTGGTCGCCCGACGGCGGCTGGCGCGTCGACCGCTCGCTGGTATTCGCCCATACCCTCCAGGAGTCGAACTTCCGCACCGAAGTGCGCAGCGCGGCCGGGGCGATGGGGCTGATGCAGGTGAAGACCGGCGCCGCGATCGACGTGGGCCGCCGGCGCGGCGTCACCTATGCCGCCAGCGATCTCACCAAGCCCTCGGTCAACATGGAGATCGGCCAGTCCTATCTCGAACAGCTGCGCGACATGCCGCTCACCCAGGGCCTGCTGCCCAAGGTGATCGCTGCCTATAATGCGGGCCCAAGCCCGGTCGACGCATGGAACCAGGCCTCGCGTGATGGCGGCGATCCGCTGCTCTATATCGAGAGCATCCCGTACTGGGAGACGCGCGGCTATGTGATGACCGTGCTGCGCAACTACTGGATGTACGAGCTGCACGACGGCAAGCCCTCACCCAGCCGGGTGGCGCTGGCCGGCGGCATGTGGCCGCGCTTCCCGGGCATGGCCGGTGCCAAGGCGGTCAAGCTCACCACCCGCCGCGCGCC
>JAIYAA010000181.1 GCA_027489295.1 Sphingomonadales bacterium
AGTGCTCGTAGGACTGCTCGTAGAACCCGAAACTTCCTGCACCACCAACGCCCTCGTCAAAGGCGGCAAGCATCCCGGCTATCGACGATGCCGCAAGGCGGCCTGCAGACCGCGCTTACACACGTATCGCTCTATGATTGCGCACAACGAAAAAGGCTCCCGCCGCACGGATGCGGGGGAGCCCTTTGCGAGCAACGATCCCCGGGCGCAGTCGCCCGGAGTGCGCAGCTTACTTCTTGCCGAGCGTGAGGCCGCCGAAGCGCTTGTTGAAGCGCGCGACCTGGCCACCCTGGTCGAGCAGCTGACCGCGACCGCCGGTCCAGGCCGGGTGCGCGAGCGGATCGATCTCGAGCTGCATGAGATCGCCTTCCTTGCCCCAGGTGGAGCGCGTCTCGTACACGGTGCCGTCGGTCATCTGCACCTTGATCATGTGGTAATCGGGGTGGGTGTTCTGCTTCACATCGAATTCCTTGGAAAAAGCCGCCGGTTTCCGACCGGCAGCGGACGCGCGCGCCTAGCAGAGCCATGCCCCCGGCGCAACCTTATTGCCGCATGCCCCACCAGCGGCGGAGCGCGACTAGCGACCAAATCGCCTCGACAACCCCGAACGGCCAAGCCCCCTGGAGGAAGCCATAGGCCGATCCGAGCAGGCAGGCACCGGCAAAACCAAGCACCCACCAGGTCGATCGCGCTTCCAGCGCATAGGTGACGAGCATCGCCGTCACCGCGAACAGGCCGAACCAGGTCAATGCGTCCATGGTTCGGCCCTGGTATCGATCACGCGCTGGGCGGATCGGCGATCATCGCGGTGAATTCGCATTCGACCGCCAGTTCGCCGTCGATCAGCGCCTTGCCGGCGAACTTGCAGACGCGCGAACGCTTCTGCACGAATTGGACGTGGAGCTTGAGCAGCACGCCCGGCTCCACCGGCTTGCGGAACTTAACGTTGTCGATCGCCATGAAGTAGACGAGCTTGCCCGAGCCGGCGAGGCCCAGCGACTCGACCGCCAGCACGCCCGCCGCCTGGGCGAGCGCCTCGACGGTGAGTACACCCGGCATGATCGGTCGGCCGGGGAAGTGCCCCTGGAAGAACGACTCGTTGATCGTCACGGCCTTCACCGCGACGATCGACTGGTCGAGGATCAGCTCCTCGACCCGATCGACCAGCAGCATCGGAAACCGATGGGGCAGCGCCGCCATCACCCGCCCGATATCGAGCGGGCCGATGTTGCTGCCCTCCTGCCCTGCCTCGCTCACCGCGGTTCGGGCTTGGCCGGCTTGGTCGCACCCGCGGCCGGACGGGCGGCCGGAGCTGCCGCACCCGGGGCCGCGGCGGCACCCTGCTGCTGCTGCTGCTGCGCGCGCTGGGCAGCGAGCTGGTAGGCACGACGCTTCAGCTCGTTCACCTGCTGCTGGAACTGCACGGTGCGCTGCTGCGGCTGCCAGTTGGCCGGCGGCGTGATCGAAACCGTCGGAGTCTTGTCGAGCTCGGCAACGACGGCGTCGCTGATGTCGACCGCGTCGGGGGCGTAGACGATCGCTTCCGGCTGCAGGATCACGTTGACCTTGCGGGCGTTGACCACCGAGATCTGCGCCGCGTCATACAGCTGGAGCAGCTTTTCGAACGCGAACAGCTCCGCGACGATCGACGGCAGCTGCAGCTTCTGGATTTCCTCGTTCGCCTGGTTCTGCAGGGTCATGAGCTGGGTGTAGTTCGGATCCTTGCGGGCGGCAGCGGCCTGCTCTTCGGCTTCCGAGACCTGACCGTCCTTGTTGGTGTCGATCGTGGTCAGCAGCGTACGCGCATCGGTCTGGAACTTGGTCTGGCGCGCCTGGATCTGGTCGCGGACCGGCTTGTAGGTGGTGTCGAGCTGGCTCTCCGCGGTGGTGAAGGCCTTCGAGCGGGTCATCACTTCCATCGTGTTGATGGTCGCGATGCCGGCGACCTGCGCCGCGGCCGGCATGGCCACGACGAGCGCCGCGGAGGCGGCCAGTGCGGCCGCGAATACACGGTTCTTCGTCATTAGAACTGGGTCCCTACGTTGAAAGTAACGAGTTTCTTGTCGTCGCCGGGCTGGCTGACGATTGCCTTTGCGACGTCGATCCGGAGCGGACCGAACGGCGAATTCCAGTTGACGCCGAAGCCCACCGAGATGCGCGGCGAAGCGGTGCTGCCACGATACTCTTCGTAGAAGGGCGAAGTCGACGTGTAATATTGCGAGTTGACCGAGGTGCCCACACAGGGATCCGTGCTGGTCGCCGCGTAACCGATCGTACAAGCCGTGGTATACCCCGAATAGGTACCGCTGCTGACGAGGTAGACCGGCTTGCCGCTGCTATCGAACTGGTAGTTAAGCTTCGGCAGCAGCGTCGGCGAACCGTCCGCATTGAACAGCTTCTTGCCCGACGAATCCGTCGCCTGGGAGAAGTAGGTATTCGTGGAGGGCCTGCGGATCGAGAAGAGCGAGCCGGCCATCACGTAGATCGACGGCCGCAGACCCAGTTCCGCCGCGCCCGAGCCCAGCGGGAGCTCGAGCTCCGCCTTGGTCAGGTAATAGGCCTTGCCGCCCAGCGCGTCGTCGACGATCTGGTCCTTCGCCTTGTTGAGCAGCTGGGTGTTGGTCGTCGGATCGTTGGTTGGCGTCCCGTTATAATAATAACGCTGCACGCGCGGGCCGACGCCGCGGATGTCGAAGCCGCGGAACTGCGGTTCGCCGAGATAGAAGCGATCGGTAATGCGGATCTCGCTGCCGTCCAGGCTCTTGATCACGCCGCCTTCGCCGGTCACCGAGAACACGAAGCCCTTGCCGAGGCCCCAATATTTCGCGCCATCCACCTTGGCGCGCGCATACCGCACGTCACCGCCAAGGCCGGCAAAGTCCGCACCGAACGAAACGCGCTGGCCGCGCGTCGGACGCAGGCGGCTGTTGAGGCTGTCGTAGATCAGCGACACGCCGACCAGCGAGGTCAGGCGGTTGCCCACCGCTTCGCAGTAATAGCGGCCGGCCTTGAGCGGATCGCAGACACCGTCGGTATAGAAGGTGCTCTGGTCGAGCGTCACATTATCCTTGGCGAGATAATAGCGACCCGAAAGAGTCCAGTATTCGGTCAGCGGCAGGCCGGCAACCAGCTGGAAGCCGGTGGAAACCTGCTGATAGGTCGTGTTGCGATTGGTGCCGAGATAGTTGAACGCGTTGTAATCGCGCCGGAAGATCGTGGCGCCCAGCGCGATGTTGCTGTCGAACAGATAAGGCTCGGTGAAGCCCAGTTCCACCGACTTCGAATAGCTCGAATAATCGGCCGAGATGCTCGCCGTCTGGCCCATGCCGCGGAAGTTGCGCTGGCGGATCGAGGCCTGGAGGATGAAGCGCTCGAGGCTGGAGAAGCCCGCCGACAGCGTAAGTTCGCCGTTCGGCTTCTCTTCCACGTTCGCGCCGAGCACGATGCGGTCCGGGGCCGAGCCTTCCTTGCGCTCGATCTCGAACTTGTCCTGGAAGTAGCCGAGGCTGTTGATGCGATCCTGCGAGCGCTTGACCAGGAAGGTGTTGAACGCATCGCCTTCGGCCACGCGCAACTCACGGCGGATCACCTTGTCCTGCGTCTGGCGGTTGCCGGTGATGTCGACGCGCTCGATATAGGTGCGGTTCGCCTCGCCAATGTGGAAGTTGATCGACATCGTCAGCGCATCCTTGCTGCGCTGATAGTCTGGGCGAACGTCGGCAAAGGCATAGCCGAACAGGCCGGCGGTCTCGCTCAGCTGCTCGATCGTGTCTTCGACGGTCTTGGCGTTATACCAATCGCCTTCCTTGATCGGCAGCGCACTGGCGAGCTTCTTGTCGTCGAAGTCGCGGATCGCGCTGTCGACCGTCACCGGGCCGAACTTGTAGCGGGGGCCTTCTTCCACCACGTACGTGATGATGAAGTCCTTCTTGTCCGGCGTCAGCTCGGCCACCGCCGAGATCACGCGGAAATCGGCATAGCCTTCGGTCAGGTAGAACTGGCGCAGCTTCTGCTGGTCATAGGCCAGGCGATCCTGGTCGTACGACGTGTTCGAGCTGAGGAAGTGCGAGAAGCTGGCGACCTTGGTCGCCATCTGCGCCCGCAGCTTCTTGTCGCCGAACACCTCGTTGCCGATGATGTTGATCTGGCGAACCTTCGATTTCGCGCCCTCGTGGATCTCGAAGATCACATCGACGCGGTTCTGGTCGAGGCTGACCATCTTCGGCTCGATACGCGCGGCAAAGCGGCCCTGCCGGCGATACAGCTCGACGATGCGGGCGATATCCGCACGTACCGCGGTGCGGGTGAAGATCTGACGCGGCTTGAGCTTGATCTCCTTGTCGATCTTGTCCTGCTTCAGCCGCTTGTTGCCTTCGAAGACAACGCGGTTGATCACCGGGTTCTCGCGGATGCGGAGCACCAGGTTGCCGGTTTCGACACCCTCGATCACCACGTCGGCGAGCAGTTCCGAGGCGAGCAGGTCCTTGATCGCCTGGTCGACGGTTTCGTTCGTATAGCTGTCGCCTACGCGGAGGCGCGTGTAGCTGAGCACCGTCTCCGGCTCGATCCGCTGCGAGCCTTCCACCCGCAGCGACTTGATCGTTCGCACCACCGCCGGCGTTACCGGGGCGGGCGTTGCCTGGGCCTGAGCCGCCGGAGCCGCGGGCTTTGCCGCGGTCTGCGCCTCTGCCGGCGCAACCACGCCCGACAGGATCGTCCCTGCCAACAGCGTAGCCGTCGCCCGCGCGCCCAAATTGCTTGCCTTGATCGCAGTCACCATCCCACCCCAGTCGGAATCCAAATATTACCGGAACGCGCGCGGCACCATGCCGCCCTGCACGAACCCCCTTAGCCGATCAAGCCGGCCAGATGTCTCCACACACCGAATGCACCCAGATCGTTGAGCGTCACGAACAGCATCAGCGCGAGGATCGCGAGCATGCCGCCCCGGAACGCCCATTCCATCACCTGCGGTTCCACCGGGCGCCGGCGGACCGCCTCAACGGCGTAGAACAAGAGATGACCACCATCCAGCACCGGGACTGGCAACAGGTTGATGAATCCCAGATTAATGGAAACGAGCGCGATCAGGAACGCGAACTCGATCGGGCCCATGGAAAGACGTTCGCCCGATACCTGCGCGATCTTCAGCGGCCCGCCGAGTTCCGCGACGGAACGACGGCCGGTGATGATCTGGCCGAGCCCGTCCACGGTCATGCGGACGATGTCGGCAGTGGTCCGAATGCCGACGAGCGGCGCCTCGATCAGGCTGACCGGCACCT
Source organism: Sphingomonadales bacterium (assembly GCA_027489295.1). The sequence goes on from JAIYAA010000181.1 coordinate 5,283, forward strand.
GCACCGATCCTGCGGCGCCGATGCCCAGCTGGCCGATCCGGAACTCGTTGCCGAAGCGATCGCGCTCCAGCCGGGTACCGATCGTCGCATCCACGCTGCGCTCTGCGCCGCTGCGGACGAATTGGACACGGACCTGCTCGTTCGGGCGCAGCTGCGTGAACTGGGCGAGATCGGCGTAGGTCGCAACCGACCGCCCATCGAGGCCGGTGATGCGGTCGCCCGGCTGCAGCCCTGCATGCGCAGCGGCGCTGCCCGGGAGGACCGTTCCCACCACCGACGGCGTGCGGTTTTCGCCGAACAGGAAGGCGAAGGCGGAAAGAATGACGATCGCCACGACGAAATTGGCGATCGGGCCCGCCGCGACGATGATCGCCCGCTGCCACAGCGGCTTGGACTGGAAGGTCTTGGCGCGCTCGCTCGCCGGCAGCTGCAGCCATTCGGGCGAAGGCTGGCTCGCCGGGTTCATGTCGCCGGCAAAGCGGACATAGCCGCCCAGCGGCAACAGGCTGAACTTCCAGCGCGTGCCGCGGCGATCGGTGATGCCGGCGATCTCGCGGCCGAAGCCGATCGAGAATTCCTCGGCCTTCACCCCGAAGATGCGGCCAGCCAGATAATGTCCCAGCTCGTGCAGGAACACGAGCGGCCCGATCACCAGCGCGAACGCCAGAATGGTGAGCAGGATGCCGGGGGATTGGATCAAGCGACGCAGTCCTTCACTCGCTCA
>JAIYAA010000014.1 GCA_027489295.1 Sphingomonadales bacterium
CCGGCCGGGAACAGCCGCGGCGTGTTGAGGCTGTGAAAGTCCACGCCGCGGGTGATGCGGATCGGCGAGGAGGTGCGCGTCTCGACGCCGGTCATCACCGCCTCGGGATGATCGTAGCGCGCGATCTGGCGGCCGAACACCGGCAGCGCCTCGCGGAACGCCTCGATCACGAAGCCGGGCAGGCAGGCGGAAAGGTCGGTGGGGGTAACGCCGGGCTTGTAGCTCGGCACCACCTGCCCCAGCGCGGTCGAAGGGCGCCCGGCGAGCAGGTCGCCGACCAACTGGCCCGGCGCGTTGTAGTTGGAGCCGCCGGCGATATAGGCCGCGTCCTCCCATTTGCGCTGCAGGTCGAGCCCGGCAAGCGGCCCGTCCGGATAATCGCGCGCGGGGTCGATCGCCACGACGAGCCCGGAATTGGCGTTGAACTCGGCGCGCGAATATTGGCTCATGCCGTTGGTGACGACGCGCCCCTCCTCGGACGTCGCCGCGACCACCCGGCCGCCCGGGCACATGCAGAAGCTGTAGACGGTCCGGCCATTGGCGCAGTGGTGCGACAGCGCATAGGCGGCCGCGCCCAAGTCCGGATGCTTGGCACAGTTGCCGAAGCGCGCCTGGTCGATCCAGCTCTGCGGATGCTCGATCCGCACGCCGATCGAGAAGGGCTTGGCCTCGATATGCACGCCCAGCCGGTGGAGCATCTCGAAGGTCGGCCGCGCGCTATGCCCCACCGCCAGCACGACATGGTCTGCCTCGAGGAAGCTGCCGTCGTGCAGGTGCAGGCCGCGCATCCTGCGCTGCGCATCGAGTTCGATCGCGTCGACGCGGGTCTGCCAGCGATATTCGCCGCCCAGTTCCTCGATGGTGCGGCGCATGCTCTCCACCATCGTGACGAGGCGGAAGGTGCCGATATGCGGGTGTGCCTGCCACAGGATGTCGTCGGGCGCGCCGGCCTTCACGAACTCCTCCAGCACCTTGCGGCCCAGGAAGCGCGGATCCTTCACCCGGCAATAGAGCTTGCCGTCGGAAAAGGTCCCCGCCCCGCCCTCGCCGAACTGGACGTTCGAGTCCGGATTGAGCTCGGAGCGGCGCCACAGGCCCCAGGTATCCTTGGTCCGCTCGCGCACGATCTTGCCGCGATCGAGGATGATCGGGCGGAAGCCCATCTGCGCGAGGATCAGCCCGGCGAACAGCCCGCACGGCCCCGCGCCGATCACCACCGGGCGCAGGCCCTGCCAGCCCTCGGGCGCGTGGAACGGCGGGCGATAGGCCATGTCCGGGGTCGGCCGCAGGTCCTTGTCGCCGGCCAGCCGGGCCAGCACGCCGGCCTCGTCCACCAGATCGATATCGACCGTGTAGACCAGCTGGATGGCGTTGCGGCGCCGGGCATCGTTGCCGCGCTTGAAGACGGTAAAGCCGCGCACGTCCGCCAGGTCTACGCCCAACCGCCGCGCGATCGCGGGGGCCAGCGCATCGGCGGGGTGATCGAGGGGCAGGTACAGTCCGGACAGGCGCAGCATCGAAACGGGAGTTCCAGCAGATTTCGGGGAGGGAAGTCTCCCCTTAGCCGCAAGGGGAGCCGCGGCAAACCGGGATTGGTGCGTAAGGCTCAGCCGCGCGCGAGCGCGTCACGCAGCGCCTGTGCCTCGCGGTTGAGCGCCGCCAGCCGTTCGATCGACAGCTCGGCCTTTTCCAGCACCGCTTCCCCCAGGCAGCCGCATTCCTCGCGGATCGCGCGGCCCTGGTCGGTGAGGAACACCTGCACCCGGCGTTCGTCCTCCGGATTCCGGCGGCGCGCGACCAACCCGGCCGCCTCCAGCCGCTTTACCAGCGGCGTGATCGTGCTCGACTCGAGCCCCAGTCGCTCGCCGATCGCCCCCACGGTGCGGCCATCCTGTTCCCACAGCGCGTGCAGCACCAGATATTGCGGATAGGTAATCCCCAGCCGATCGAGGATCGGCTTGTAGACGCGCGTGATCGCCATGCTCGCGCTGTAGAGCGAAAAGCAGAGCTGGCCGTCGAGCGGGAGCGGGGCGGGCATAGGCGAGAACTCCTCCCCGCCGAACCGCGGCGGGACAAAACACATATCGCGATAACGAATCCTCTGGACAAGGCCCCGCACATCTCCTATTTGATCGTTATCGCGATAACGATTATCGCAAACATCAAAGGAGACACCCCATGTCGGTCGATGTGAAGTACACCACCAAGGCAACCGCAACCGGTGGCCGCGACGGCAGCGCGCGCAGCGAAGATGGCGTGCTCGACGTCAAGCTGTCGACGCCGAAGGAACTGGGCGGCGCCGGCGGGGACGGTACCAACCCCGAGCAGTTGTTCGCCGCGGGCTATTCGGCCTGCTTCATCGGCGCGCTGAAGGCGGTGGGTGCCGGCATGAAGATCAAGGTTCCGGCCGACGTGACGGTCACCGCGACGGTAGGCATCGGCCCGCGTTCGGAAGGCGGCTTCGGCATCACCGCCGATCTGCAGGTCAGCCTGCCGGGCATGGACCGCGAGGAAGCGCAGAAGCTGGTCGATGCGGCGCACCAGGTGTGCCCCTACTCGAACGCGACGCGCGGCAATGTCGATGTCGGCCTGACGCTGGCCTGACGTCCTGAAGGATCCCGCGGGTCGCCCGCGGGGTCCTTACACCCGGGTGTCGAGCAGCGACCCCATCATCTGGTCCTGCGTGCGGATGACGGACAGGTTGGCGCGGAACGAGAACAGCGCCTTGCGCTGCTCGGCATCCTCGCTGGCGAAATCGACATTCGGCGCTTCGACGTTGCCGTCGCTGTCGGCATCGTGCGATTCCGGTTCGTAGCGCGGCCCTGTGCCCGGCACCGCCGGCACCGGCTTCGCGTTCACGCCACCTGCCGCAGCCGCCGCCTGGTAAATCGCGATCGGCTGATAGGCATGGTTGATCGTCTTGCCGATCGCGGTCGCTGCGGTCACCGCCTTGGCGGTCTCCCCCGTCGTGTTGACGTTGGCGACATTCTGCGCGCTCGCATTGATGCGGGCGACGCTGGCCTGAACTCCGGTAAGGGCGATGTTGGTCGCGATCATGACGCTACTCCAAGGCAGTAGAATCGCACTCGCGTCTTACCAAAGCCTTTCGAAACGCGGTTAATCGGCCGTTAGCGCGTTTTCGGCGCCCCCAGCACGATCGCATTGCCCCGCCGCTGCGGGGCAAGCCCGACCAGCGCACCGATCAGAGCCGCGCTCTTCTCGGGCGTGTCGAGCCGGAAACGGCCGCTCAGCCGCGTCGCGCCCAGCGCCGGATCGGCCAACCGGATCGGCACCGCGCTGTATCGCCCGATCCGCGCGAGCGCCGCATCGAGCCGCATGCCGTCGGCGCTGAGCCAGTGCGCGTCCCAGCAGCACGGGTCCTTGGGATCGAACCGCTGCACCCGCAACGGCTGCGCGCCGACGCGGACCCATTCGCCGCCCGTCACCACGATCGGCGCGCGCCCCGGCTGGTCGACCCGGACCCGGCCGCGATAGACGCGCAGCTCGGCAGCGTCGGGCAGCTGATCGACGCTGAAGTTGGTGCCGAGCGCCGTGAAGCGCGCCTGCGCCGCCTGCACCGAGAACGGCCGGCTGGCATCATGCGCCACCTCGAACCGCGCCGCGCCGCGCGCCAGCGTGACCGGCCGCGCCGTCGCCGCGAAGGCCACGCGCACCGACGAGGCCGCGTCGAGCGTGAGTACCGACCCGTCGCGCAACCGCACCTGCTGGCGCTGGCCCACCGGACTGTCGAACAGGGTGCTCGCCGTCGCCACGACGCCGGCGGACGGACGTGCAGCCTCGCGCCTCAGCAGCGGCACCGCAACCGCCGCGGCGAGCCCCGCGGCGACGGCGGCCACCTGCAACCCGCGCAGACGCCGGACGGCGGGACGCGGCTGGCGATCGCCGCGGCGGCGCTGCTGCACCGGCAGCACTGCAGGCGCGGGCGCAGGCACCACGGCGGCCTGCAGCACCTCGAGCAGCGCCGGATCACGCAGCAGATCGTGCATCCGGGAAAAGGCGCGGAGATGCCCTTCCGATTCGTTCAGCCACGCGATCAGCACGCGCCGCTCGGTCGCGTCGAGTTCGTCGATGCGGTCCGCCCAGTCGGCGGCGATTTCCAGCGCGCTCGCGTCAACCATGCGCCGCCCCGACTTCCACGTCGTCGAGATCGCCGCATGCGGCCAGGTCGATCATCGCGCGCACCAGATGCTTCTTCACCGCTTCCAGGCTCAATCCCAATTCCTCGGCGATCTCGGTACGGGATTTTCCGTCGAGATGGCGTTTCACGAACACGGCGCGGCGCAGCGGTGGCAGGCCGGCGAGCGTCGTCTCGAAGACGGCCAGCCGCCGACGATAGTCGAGCACCTCCTCCGGCAGCGGCAGCGTGCAGGGAATCTCGGCATCGAGCGGTTCGGTCTGGCCGCCGCCGCGCTTCGCCCGGGCGAAGAGGATCGAATCCGCCACGCGAAAGGCATAGGCGAGCGGCTGCTCGATCCGCTGCTTGCGCTCCTGTTCCACCACCCGCACGAACGTCTCCTGCACGATGTCGTCCGCCTGCTCCGGGTCGCGGAGCCGCTTGCGGACATAGGCCGTCAGGCGCGTCCGATGCTCGGCCAGCAGGTCCGCCGCATCCATCAGTCGCATCGTCCCGGCCCTGTCGTTCCACACGGGTAGAGCGTCGCGTCGCGGAAACGGGGACATGGAACTTTCTCCGTCCCTGCAGCACCGTCAAAAGGCATAGCGAATCCCCGCGCTCAGCACGCGCCCGCTATGGGTGATGGCCAGGAGCCGGCGCGCGTCCCGATCGGTATATTGAAGAACCGGCGCGTTGGTAAGATTCTGTGCCTCGAGCATCAGCTTCGCCCCCCTGCCCAGCACGACATGCGCGGCGGCATCGAGGGTGGCCGCCGGGGCAATCCATTCGCCGACATTGCCGCTGTTGCCGATCGCGGTGCGATAGCGATCCCGATAGGCGAGCGCGACGCGCGCATCCCAGTCGCGGCCGGTATAGTAGAGCGTGGCATTGCCCTGCCAGCGCGAGAGATCGATCAGCGTCAGCCGCACCGGCACGCCCGCATAGACCACGTCCGACCGGCCATCGGCATAGGTGCCGTTCAGCTGCACCCCCAGCCGATCGAGCGGCGCCGGCAGGAAGCGCAGTTCCTGCTGCACCGCCAGCTCCGCCCCCGCAATCGCCGCACCGCCCCCGTTGAACGGCCGCACGACGTTGAACAGCGTATTGCTGCTCTGGCCGGGGAACAGGAAGGCCAAGGGATAGCCGGTTGCGACATAGGGCTGCACCGTCGCCGCCGAGGTGATGAACGAGTTCATGTGCTTGTAGAACAGCCCCAGCGCGATCACGCCACCGCCCGCACCATAGCGTTCCAGCACGAGGTCGAAGGATTGCGCGCGGAACGGCTTCAGATCCGGATTGCCGGTGGTGATTGTGCCGCCGAAGGGCGAGACCGACACCACCGCCGCCGCCCGCAGATCGGCCAGATCGGGCCGGTTGACGTTCTCGCTGGCGGTGGCGCGCAGCAGGAGATGGGGGCGGAGGCTCAGCCGCAGCTCCAGCGAGCGCAGCCAGGCGCGGCTGTCGGTGCCGCGGGTGACCGGGGCTGCGAGCAGGTCGCTGGTCGCCGCCCCGGTCGAGCGGGTGGCGATCACCTCATAGCGCAGGCCTGCGCGCAACCGCAGCGGCACCGCGCCGAGCCGGCCGTCCCAATCGAGCAATGCGAACCCTGCGGCGCTTTCCTCGCGCAACCGATAATCGGTACCGGGGACGTTGTCGGCCTCGGTGAGGTCACGGCGCTGCCCAGTGGCGGCATAGGTCGCGTCGACATCGGCGACGACATAGGGCGCGATCGTGGGGCCGCCGAACCATGCGGTCACCGCCGGTCCGCCGCCGGGATAATCGACCCGCGCGCGCCGCTGATAGCCGCTGTTGGCGAAGCGGCGCCAGCTGGCACCCGCGCGCAGCGTGACGCCCGACGCCAGCGTGCGGTCCACCGTCAACCGCGCCTGGGCGTTGCTGTTGTCGATCGCATCCTCGCGCGCATCGGCCCGCATCAGGCTCCACACTGCCGGGTCGGCCGGGTCGAAGCCATACACGTTGCGCGGGGCGCCGCCGGTGGAGATCGTCGCGAAATCCTGATTCCGGGTCTGCAGGAACACCTTGTCGAATACCGGGCCGTGAAACGCCGATCGGTTGTAACCGAGGGTAAGCTGGACGACCGTCGCAGCATCGATCGGCGTGCGCAGCGACAGTGTCGCTTGGTCGAACCGGGTACGATCCTCGGTCCGCTTGGCCTCGGTGCGTAGGTCGACGCCCGAATAGCGCGCCGCCGCGAGCGTATCGCCGACGATCGTCGCGGCGAGCAGCCGCTGGGTGCCGGTGACGTCGCCGGTAAGGCCGTTGTCGCCCGCCGCCGCCAGCGAGCGTTCGTCCCGATGATCGGCAAACGCTGCGTGCACCCAGTCGACGCTCAGTTCGGTGCCGTCGTCGCCCTGGTGCTGGACGGCGGCGACGAGATTGAGGCGATCGAGCCGGTTGATCCAGCTCGAATAGGTCGCGGCCCGCGGGCCATAGACCGGGCGTCCCGCAGCGCCGGTCAGCCGCGCGCGCTGCTCGGGGAGGATGTCAGGCCCCAGATTGGCGGCGCCGAAGGTGATCGGCGCCCAATCCCAGTTGCGATAGCCGAACTCGGCAACATGGTTGCTGCTGAACGATGCGGCAAACAGCACGCCCCACTGCGCGTTCCGACGGGAAAGCTCCACGGTGCCCTGCGGCGTCGTCGCCATGCCGTTGCCGCCGGCGCGGGCGCGCAGCGAGACGAGCGTCTCGTTCCCCGGCCGGTCGAACGGGCGCACCGTCTGCAAGGCGACCGTGCCGCCGATCCCGCCGGCATCGGCATCGGCCGCCCAGCTCTTCTCCACCACCACCTGCGAGAGCAGGCTGGCTTCGAACACCGAATAGTCGAAGCGTCGCTCGCGGCTCACCGATCCGCGATTGTCGAAGCCCGAGGCCGTCGTGGCCAGCGCATCGACGCCGTTGAGCGTAGTGCGAGTGAATAGCGGCCCCAGCCCGCGCAGCGAGACCTGCCGCCCCTCCCCATTGTCGCGGCTCACCGCCACGCCCGGCAGCCGCTGGAGCGCATCGGCGACGTTGCGATCGGGGAAATCGGCGATGTCCTGCGCGCGGGTCGCCTCGCGCACGCCGGCGGCGCGGCGCTTTAGCGCGATCGACTGGCGCACCGCCTCGCGATAGCCGGTGACGACGATCAGCGCCGGCTCCGGCGCCGGCGCTGCGGCAGGTACGGGGTTGCCCGGCACAACGACATAGCCGCCGCCTGCCGCACGCGCGACGAGGGGAAGCCCGGCAAGCGCACGGGCGATCGCCGCTTCGATGGTCATCCGCCCACGGATTGGCTGCGCCACGCGCACCGATGCCGGCTGGGTGGTGACGATTTCGACGCCGGCCTGGCGCGACAGGGCGCGCAGCACGTCGGTCAGCGGACCGGGCGCGACGTCAAAGCGGAAAGAGCGTGGCGTGATCTCCGTCTGGCACGGCGCGGCGATGGGCGACAGCGATCCCAGGATCAGCGCCACCCCCGAAACCCACCGGTATGATCGCCGACGCCCGCGCAGACCCTTTGCCTCCGCCGGCGCGGCTATCAGTCGATCGTGACAGATTGTTGACCCGATTGCGGGAGGGACGGCACCGCCGTCCCTCCCGGGGGCAGGATCAGAACGAGATGCGGACGCCGCCCATCACCGTCGTGCCCGCGCGGGTGACGACGTAGAGGCGCTGGGTGCTGTCCGAATATTGCTTCTCGCGCTGGTTGGTAAGGTTGATCGCGTCGAAGGTCAGCTGGACCTTGCTGGTCAGGTTGTAATGCGCCGACGCGTCCACGTAAGTGGTCGCGGCATAGCCGGTGAGGTCCTGGTCCTTGCCGAGGCTCGTCGAGACCGGCGAGGCGCTGTACACATAGCCGCTGCGATAATTGACCGAGACGCGCGCATCGAACCTGGCGTCCTGGTAATAGAGCGTCGCGTTGGCGTTGACGTGGCTGAGGCCCTCCAGCGTGGTGCGGATCGCATCCGAACCATAGACCTGGCGGTAGTCGTACTTCGAATCGAGATAGGTGAAATTGCCGCTCGCGCCAAAGTGATCGAACGGTGCCGGCAGGAAGGTGAAGTCGGCCTGCCCGGCAAGCTCCATGCCCACCAGATCGGTGCCGTTCAGATTCACCGGGATCGAATAGCTGGTGATGATCGTGTTCGCCGACAGGTTCGGCGCCAGCGTGGTAGGCTGGCCGGTGACGCTGTAGGGCACGTTCGACAGCGTCTTGGTGGCGATGAAGCCGTCGAGATGCTTGTAGAAGCCGCCCAGCGCGACATAGCCGACCCGGCCGAAATAATGCTCGAGCGACAGGTTGAGATCGGTCGACTTGTACGGTTTCAGCGCCGGATTGCCGACCGAGACGCTGTAGGTGCCGTCGTCGTTCAGCGACACCGAGGCGTTGGCCGCCAGCGCGCTCAGCGTCGGACGATTGATGTTCTGGTCCGCCGAGAACCGCAGCTGCAGCCCCTTCTGCAGCTCCAGCGTGAGATTCATCGCCGGCAGCACGCCGTCATAGTGCTTCTGGATGCGCGCGTTGTCGCTGCCCAGCGGGCCGCTCGACACGCCGCTCGAGGTCAGGTCGGTGCGGTAATAGCGCAGGCCGATATTGCCGCGGAACGGCAGGCTGCCGAGCGCATGGTCCCAGTCATACTGCGCGAAGCCCGCGCCGGTACGTTCCTCCACCGCGAACACGCTCAGCTTGGGGCCGAGGAACGCGTTGCGATCGATGCCGAGCTGGCCCAGCGCCTTGTCGTAATCGACCACCACCCAGTTCTGGCCGCTATAGCCGGTATAGACCTGGGCATAGTTGGCGATGTTGGCGCTCACCTTGCCGGTCTGGAACTCGGTCTGGTACACGTTGACCTGCCCGCCACGGCTGTACCCGCTATTCTCGAACCGCCGCCATTCGCCGCCGAACGACAGCTTGTCGTCGGGGCTCAGCGCGAATTCGAAGCGTCCCTTGGCGGTGTCGAACGCCGAGTCCTGATAGTTGGAGCCGATCAGCAGATTGTGCGCGTGCCACAGCGCCGGATTGCCGGTGTCCCACTTGTAGGTGTTGACCAGCGAGTAGGTGCCACCGCGATAGTCAGACGTGACGCCGCCATAGGCTTCGAGATAGAATTTGTCGCTGATCGGCATGTCGTAGCTCGAACGCTCGACGCCGCCGGTGAAGAAGAACTTCAGGCGGTCGCTCAGCTCGGCATCGCCGCTCAGCACCAGCTGCTTGAAGATGTTCTTGGTCTTCTGGGTGCGCGTTTCCGTCGCGGTGTTCGCGCCGTCGACGTCGAGATAGTCGACCTCGTTCTGGTCGTTCCAGTGGATCTGGTTGACCTTGGAGGCCTTGTACGTGACGCCCGCAAAGGTCTGCGCGCCACCCAGCCAGGTCGAGCCGCCGCCCCCGCGCGAGGCGAGGTGCGTCTCGAAGCGATCGGCCTTGTATTCGCCGTACAGGCCGTCGAGCGCGAGGTTGATCTTGTCGCTCGGCTTCCACTGGATCGCGGCGGTCAGGCCCAGCCGGTCCTGGGTGCTGTCCCACACCGACAGGCGATTGCCGCGGGCGAAGCGCAGGTCGCCCGAATTGACCTTGGCCTGCTGATCCGGGGTCAGCGCCGAGATGTCGCTGCCGTTCGCCTTGTTGCGGCGCCAGCGATAGGTGTCGAAGCCCTCTTCGCGGGTATTGCGATGGCTATAGGCGCCCGAGATCAGGATGCCGAAATTCCCCCAGTTCTTCGACAGCAGGCCGGTAAAGCGCGGCTGCGCATCCTTGGTCAGCGTGTTGGTGCCGAGCTGGGCGGAGACCACCGCCTTGGTGCCGGCATAGTCGAACGGCCGGCCGGTGTGCAGGCCGACGGTGCCCGCCAGGCCGCCTTCGGTCTGGATCGCCTGGTATGACTTCTCGACGTCGACGCGGTTGAACAGCTCGGCAGCGAACAGGTTGAAGTCGAAGGCGCGGTCGCGCGAATTCTGGCCGCGGCTGTCCTGCGGGGAATCGACATTGCCCAGCACTTCCATGCCGTTCAGCTGGACGCGCGTGAAGTCCGGCCCCAGCCCGCGAAGGCTGATGCGGCGGCCTTCGCCTGCTTCGCGGTTGATCGCCACGCCCGGCAGGCGCTGGATCGCTTCGGCGAGGTTGAGATCGGGAAAGGCGGCGATGTCATCGGCCGCGATCGAATCCTGGATGATCGCCGACTTGCGCTTGAGGTCGCGGGCCTGTTCCAGGCTGGCGCGATAGCCGGTGACGACGATGTCCTGCGGCGCGTCGGCGGCAGCGGCCTGCTGGTCCTGTGCCAGCGCAGGCTGCGCGATGCAGCCGAGCGCGGTCGTCACCAGCCAAAGGGTGCGCTTGTTCAACATGGTCTTCGATGTCCCCCGTGGATGCGGTCGTAAATGCCCCGCACGATGTGCGCGGGTTCGACCGGGTAGAGGGCGCCATGCGCCCAATGGGGACAGAAGAAATTTGTTAAGGTTTCGTGACTTTTATTACTTTTTTGTGACGCACCAGATAAAGCAAGGGCTGCCTCCCTCTCTCGGAAGACAGCCCCTCGGCATTACTTGCGGATGAACGCAAGAATATCGGGATTCAACACGTTCGCATGGGTCGTGAGCATGCCGTGCGGATAGCCTTTATAGACCTTCAGCTCGCCATGCTTGACGATCTTTACCGCCAGCATCGCGGAATCGGCGATCGGCACCACCTGATCGTCGTCTCCGTGGAGGAACAGCACCGGCACCTGGATCTTCCTCAGGTCTTCGGTCTGGTCGGTTTCCGAGAAGACCTTGATGCAGTCATATTGCGCCTTGGCGCCGCCCATCATGCCCTGGCGCCACCAGTTCTGGATCACCCCCGGCGAAACCTTGGCGCCCGACCGGTTGAAGCCGTAGAACGGCCCCGTCGGCACATCGAGGTAGAATTGCGCGCGGTTGGCGGCGAGCGCGGCGCGAAAGCCGTCGAACACCGCGATCGGCAAGCCGCCGGGGTTGTTCGCGGTCTTCAGCATCAGCGGCGGGATCGCGCCGACCAGCACCGCCTTGGCAACACGCCCCGGCTTCGCCCGCGCCACATAGGCCGCGACCTCGCCGCCGCCGGTCGAATGGCCGATATGCACCGCGCCCTTCAGGTCCAGCGCCTCGGCGAGTGCGGCCACGTCGGCGGCATAGGTCGCCATGTCGTTGCCGGTATCGGTCTGGGTTGAGCGACCATGGCCGCGGCGATCGTGCGCGATCACGCGGTACCCCTGCTGCAGGAAATACAGCATCTGCGCATCCCAATCGTCGGCCGAGAGCGGCCAGCCATGGTGGAAGACGATCGGCCGGGCGGTCTTGGGTCCCCAGTCCTTGTAGAAGATCGTCGTCCCGTCCTGGACCGTGATCGTCGCGGTGCCGGCCTCACCCGGTTCGACGCGGCCGGACGCCGCAGCCTGCGCGGCCGGCGCCATCGCCGCGGCGGCCCCCACGGCAAGCGCCCCGTCGATCAGCGCCCGGCGCGTGACGCCTGTGATGTCCTCAAACCCGTTCATTACCCGCTCCCTCCAACCCGATGCGATTCTGAAACGGACGCACCCCGCACGCCCGATCGGACGCACAGGTCATGGCAGCCGCGCCGCCGCCGCGAAATCGAACGGAGGTATAGGAAGGACCACCTGCGGATGGGGAGCGTCCGCGCCGCATGCGGACGCGAACAGCGCAGCAAAAAGGGCCCCGGAGGGCCCCGCCAGCCCTCAGGCTGGAATTGCTACCGACACTGTCGTGAAGGGGGGAAATGGTGGAGCCGAGGGGGATCGAACCCCTGACCTTCGCAATGCCATTGCGACGCTCTCCCAGCTGAGCTACGGCCCCATTCCCCGGGAAGGCGGCCCCTCTATAAGGGCCTCGCCGGGTTGGCAAGCGCCTTTTTCGCGCTTGCCAGATTTTTTCGAACTTACTGCTCGTCGTCGTCCTTGACGGTCTCGACGCCCAGGTCGTCGTCGCCGCCCAGATCGACGTCGTCGTCCGGCGAGGGCTCCTCGTCGTCCGCACCGATGTCCAGATCGTCATCGCCCACCAGATCCGAGTCCTCGGCTTCTGGCTTGTCACTGTTGGCCTTCACCGCCTCGAACGGCAGCGGCTGCTTCGACTTGAGGATGGGCTCGGGCTCCCAGGCGAAACCGCAGTTGATGCAGGTGACCGGCTCGTCCTTGGTCAGATCATAGAAGCGCGTACCGCACTTCGGGCAGCTGCGCTTGGTGCCCCATTCCGGCTTCACCATGTGTTGCCTCTTCGCCTTTCGCTGTGTTCGGAGATTTCGGGATGTGATCCCGGAAAGTGGGGCGCGCCTTGCCATGCTGCAAGCCGCCTGTCAAAGCCGCGCCCATGTCGAAC
>JAIYAA010000314.1 GCA_027489295.1 Sphingomonadales bacterium
CACGCATATCGCGGATGCCGTCGGGGTCGAGCCCGTTTGTCGGCTCGTCGAGAATCAGCAGGCGCGGATCGCCGAGCAATGCCCGCGCAATGCCCAGCCGCTGGCGCATGCCGAGCGAATAGCTGCCGACGCGCTGGTCGGCGGCATGTGCGAGATCGACAATCGCCAGCACCCGCCCGATCTCGCGCTTCTCCAGCCCCCACAGGAGTCGGGTGATATCGAGATTCTCCCGCCCGGTCAGGTGGTCGTACGACGAAGGGGTCTCGATCAGCGACCCGATCCGCCCGCGCTCGCGCGCCGCCTCCTGCCCGAACAGCCGGATGTTCCCTGCATCAGCGCGCAAAAGCCCGAGAACCAGCTTGAGTGTCGTCGTCTTTCCCGCGCCATTGGCCCCGAGAAAGCCATAGATCGCGCGCCGCGGAACGTTCAGCGAAACGCTATTCACCGCCGGTGGAGCCTTGCCAAAGGCCTTGGTCAGGCCACGGGTTTCGAGGGCGGCGATCATTTTCGAAGCGCTCCAATTTAACTCGGGATTAAATTCGCGTATCGCTCCAATTTAAGTCAAGGTTAAATTATCCCCCGCCCATGGAGCCGCTATGCCGATCGAAACCCTCCGCGCCCGCGCCCACCTGCTGATGTGGCTGGTGACAATCCCCTTCGTGCTGCTCTTTGCCGTTCTCGCGATGCTTGTCGTCGCGCCGATATTGACGGGCCGCCTCTCGGGGCCGATGCTGATCTTCCATCTGCCGATGTGCATGTACGTGTGGGCGATATGGATGGTGCGTCAGGCGCTAAAGTCGATCGCATCGGGCGCTGCATTCGGCCAGGTGGTGCCGCGGCTATTGCTGCGGATTGGCTTGGCCTTGTTCGTCGGGGGGCTCACCAGCGTATTCGGCGTCACCTTGCTGACACGGCTAATCTACGGCCGCGGTGCCTTTGCGAGTTTTGACGGTGCGGCGATCACCCTCGGCGTGGTCGGCGCAACCCTTGTCTTGCTCTCGCACCTCCTCGCCCAAGCCTCGGCGATGCGCGAAGAGCTGGACGCGTTCTTCTGATGCCGGTCAAGGTGACGTTGGACGCCGCACTCGCCAGGCGCGGCATGACGGGCAAGCAGCTCGCCGAGAAAATGGGGCTCAGCGAAACCCAGTTATCCCTGTTCCGCTCGGGCAAGGTCCGAGGCATCCGCTTCGCCACGTTGGCGAAGATGTGCGCGGTGCTGGAATGCAAGCCGGCGGAATTGCTGGACTACGACGCCGATCCCTCGGATCTCGCCCTGAAGGATTGAGGTGCGCGTGAGGTGCGCGGCAAGCGCTCGGCGGTGATCCGGGGGATCTACACCGTCGAGCAGGCGGTGCGCCTTGCCATCGGGGAGGACCTGTTGGTGGGCGAGGAATCCGGCGCCATCGTCGTCCGGAGCCGCCCCGGCCGGGGCGGGGGCGCGTCAGCCCAGGAAGAGAAATCGGATGCCATCACGGTCACCGGCTCGCGCATCCGCGGGGCCGAGGGGCCTTCGCCCGTCATTATCGTGTCGCGCCGGGGGCTGGAGGAGCAGGGCATCCCCGACATGGCGAGCGCTTCGCGGATACTCCCGCAGAATTTCACCGGAGGGCAAAACCCCGGGGTCGCGGGGCGCGGCGACCAGGGCGGATACAATAATGCGAACAACGCGACGACGCTCAACCTTCGCGGGTTGGGCTCGGACGCGACGTTGACGCTCATCAATGGTCGTGGCGTTCGGGCAAAAGCGTGCGCTGGTCATTTGGCAGCGCATCCTGCTGCCGGACGGCAGTTCGCTCCGGATCGACAACGTGCCGGCGACCGATGCCTCGGGCTGTGCCGGCCTGCAGGACAAGGTGGACTTCCACACCTGGACGCTGCTCAAGGGGATCGCGCTGTCGACCCTGCTCGGCGTGGGCTCGGAACTCACGGTTTCCGGTGACAGCGATCTGGTCCGGGCGATCCGGCAGTCGACGCAGCAGAATGTCGCGCGCGCTGGCGACCAGCTCACCTCCCGCAATCTCAACGTCCAGCCTACGCAGACGGTTCGCCCCGGCACGAACGTGCTGCTCGTGGTTCACAAGGACCTGATCCTCGCGCCCTGGCGCGGATAGGAGGCCGACATGCCCGACCCGAAACTCGCCAAGCTCCCGGATCGAAAGCCCGTCAAGCTCGCGATCCACATCACGCCCGACCTGCACCAGCGGCTGCAGGACTATGCTGCGCTATATGCCGACACCTATGGTCAGAAGGAGGCGGTGACGGATCTGATCCCGGCGATGCTCGCCTCCTTTCTCGATAGCGACCGCAGTTTTGCAAAGGCGCGGGGAGCGTTCCGCTGACACTATCGGTTTTCCGGTGAAAGCTTGTTTGCTGGGAAATTCTGCGTTCTGTCCAGCTAGGCTAAGAAAATTGGCGAAAAACAGGGTTTGTTTGCGCGTAAGCTGGCAGTAGGTTTTCGCAAAATGCTAGCGTAGTATGGCAATTCAGCAATTACGCCTGCTAATCTTATCTGCAGTATTAATGGTAAAATGATTTGTTTGCCATCGAGATAATGGCATATGCTCGGATCTGTAGGGTCATTGCGATATGACGTGCATTGTATTTCATACGTTGCATGCTGGCATAGTGTGCGGTTTTCAGTGTTGGGGAAGGCGGTGCGCCGCGTAGCGTGGGGCTTGTCCAAGGTGGGTGGGAGAAGAGCAGAGTCATTTATCATGGCGGCGGCGCAGCGTGCACTTCGCATCGCCTAAATTGCCTGCTCTTGATCGCCGTCGGCTGCAACCCCACGGAACACCTTTCATAACTGCCTCCTTTGCTGACAGGCTAGGCGATGGAACATTAGCGGCACGAAGAGCGGTACTAGTGTACTAAAACGGGTTACCGCACATATTTATATATGGCAGTACTCATGTTCTAAACCCATGTGAGTCGGGGCAGCGTTCGCATGCTGTTTGCTGGAGAGGAGCATCGTTATGCCGTCAGGCACGGATCGGGCCCACCGAGCGGTTGGCCATCGGATGCGCCACCGCAATGCCGTCACGAACGCAAGTCGCCAAAAGTTCCGTGGTCGAGCGCGTGTATCAGAAAAGCTCCGTTATCAGCGAGACAAGGAGATCGGCAGCATCCTCGCGGAGATTTGCCACGAGATACGCTCTCCGATAGGCAGCTTGATACTAGCGGCGATGCGGCTTGCAGAAGCAGGAGACATTCAGACCCAGCACGCGCGCGACGCGAAGCGACTGCTCGCGACAAGCGAGCAAATACTCGGTCTGATTGATGGCCTAATTTTCACTGATCGCATGAATATCAATTCGATTGCTCCAGCAATGATGGAGTTTGAAGTCCATACATTTCTTGAGGAATTGCTCCTCTTGCTTGAGCAGAAGGCTCAGTGTGCATCGGTTCGCCTTCACCTTGCTGTCGAGCAAAATGCGCCGACATTTCTGATCAGCAACAAGGGGTGCCTGCTCCAGGTCGTCACGAACCTCGTCGAGAACGCCCTCCGACATGCGGGGTGCCGTAATATCGTGATCACAGTGTCCGCCGTGCTGGGCGCGTTTTGCCACATCCGTGTCGAGGACGATGGCCGGGGCATGGACGCGGCGCGTCGGCGGGCCTTGATGTCAGAATGGGTGCGGCCGGCTGCCAGAGGTCCCAAGCGGGGGCGTTGCGGCTTGGGATTGCGTATCAGCAATCGGCTCGCCGGTACGCTGAACGGCAAGCTGTCTTTGGACGCGACTGCGGGCGGAGGCCTCTGCGTGACCCTTACGCTTCCCCTCAGAATGCGGTGACGGGGGCGCAGCGTGATCCAGGAACGGCAGGTGTTCGTCATCGACGACGACGCGTTGATGCGTGGAGAACTGATCCACCTATTGGAGGGCGTGGGATACGAGGTTGTGGCCTATCCTTCCGCGAACGACTTCTTGAGGGCGCATGCCGAGCCGGCAGGTGTGTTGGTCGTGGACCTGCGTCTTCAAGGCATCAGTGGCTTGCTCTTGCAGCGAAAATTGCTCGGACGCCCGGAAGTCCAATTTGTCTTCGTAAGTGGTGTGGCGCATGTCGAGGACGCCGTTACGGCGATGAAGGCCGGTGCATTCGAGTTTCTGGTAAAGCCGTTTCGTCCCCAGGCCTTGATCGACGCTGTCGGTGGGGCGTTTGATCGGCTCGACGACAGGCAGGTCGACCAGGTGAATCTTCAGGTTGCGCGGTCCGCATACCATAGTCTCACCGAAACCGAGCGCGAGGTTGCGCATCTGCTTGCTAGCGGCCTTCGCAACAAGCAGATCGCATATTGCTCTGGGCGGGCAGAGAGCACCGTCAAGGTGCATCGCGCACGTATTATGAAGAAAATGGGCGTCGGGACGCTGGTGGACCTTGCCCGTCAACTGCAGCGGCTCGGTTTGACCTGACGTCGCGGCTGCTGCCGGTCTGCGCAGCTCACCTCCTGCGGGGTTGGGCTTGGTTGGAAGGATGGGGCGGGGCGCTCATCGGAGGCGCGAAGCTTGCGAGCCGATGTGCGTCCCCATTGAAAAGGCGCAGCGGCTTTGGTGACTAGCCGTCGACAACCAGGCTAAGGCGGTGAATATCCTGACATAGCGTATCACGAACGTAAGCATACTGTACGGTACGGAACGGTGGCCTGCCGGTCAGATTATACATTGCATGCAAGATCTGCAGGAAGTCAGCAATATATACCGTACTGTCGTTCTGAATATTGACAGTAAGCATTGGCTCATGCCGATGCCTACTAGCAGAAGCGGTTCAAGGATGCGAAGGATTCAGTAGCTCCATTTTACGATCATTTCGTTTCCAAAACAAGTAACACGTTCGTTTTTGCGACCGGCAATAAAATTGCCCCTCTCGCGCTGGTCAACACCAGCGGTTGATATCGCGCTTCCTGCACGCTTCGTCAGAGGATGATTGACAAAACAATAACTTACTATAGATTTGCTTGAAGCAGAATAACTAGTTTTGTTTCATTATGCAAGCGGAGCAGGTGGGTCTGCTCCAAAATCGTCGAGCGTGAGAGAGGGTGGCGGCAGCCGCACGGGCGTGCGGGGCTGCAACGCGGAAGCCTTGCCGCCGTAATCCCCCTATTTAAGTGGCATGGCAAAGTTCCTGCAGCGCGATGGCGCTAGATCGCCACATCCGCTGAGCGATGCTGCGTTCCTCGGGACCGCTGGCACTGGCATAAATGGCCGTGGTCCGCATGTCCGCGTGACCTAGCCATCGCTGCACAAGATTAAGCGGGACTTGGGATTGAATCGCCGTTACACCAAAGGAATGGCGAAGACCTTTCGGCATTGCCTGTGACCCGTTGATACCCGCCACATCCATTACCTTGCGGATTCTACGATACGCGGTGACGCGTGAAAATGCCCAGAGATGCACAGAACAACGCGGGTCTTTCATTGCATCTCGAAGGTCATGTGCTTCGATGATTAGCTCGATAAGCTCCGAGGGAACGGGTACGCTTCTAAAAACGCCGCGCTTTCTTTTCTTGAGGCACTCGATAATTATCAGCCGGGCGGTAACATCGATGCTCCTAGTCGTGAGAGATAGGGCCTCTGAAATTCTGCACCCCGTCACTGACATTAGCCAACACAATGTAAACGTACTTTTATCGAAATTTTTAGCAGCCTTTAGGAAGGCATTTCGCTCGGAAGCAGTCAGATATTTTCGCTGCCCATGCGTGTCGTAAATAAGATGCTGCATAATATTCGACCCAAGTTTCGGTTTTGGCTTCATGGCAGGCGGCGCGCGTAAGCCGCAATCGTCCAACCATGCAACAGAACTAGTTATTTCGTCTCGCCAAGGGGGGAGGGCCTCCCACGAAGCGGCGGGAGCGAAGATGCGCGGTGATGGAGGCAGGCGGCGTTTCGGCGCCAGGCGAAATGTCTGTGCCGACGCCGCTCGTTCTTCGGCGCTGGCGATGATTCGCTCGTCTAGTGCGGCGTGGCTTGCATTGGCGGTTGTTGTTCACGTGGACAATCTAAAGGCGATCCGGGCGGCCTTCGGGGAAAATGTTGCCTTGGAGGTCACGGAGGCCGTCTGGCGTGCAGTGCAGCTTCGCCTGGTGACCGCTTCCGATGTGGTCGCTGAGCGCGTGATCTGGTCGCCGGAAGAACTGTGCTTTGTCGTGCGTGCTGCGACCGACATAGGCAGTGCATCGAATGATGCCCTCCGCGCGCAGGTTTGTTCTTGGTTGCTGGATGTCGGCTGTCGGCCCTTATTCGTGTCCGGCGCGGTCCTGCAGGTGGCGCTCTCGTGGAATGCGACTGTCGCCGAGCGAGGGTCGGGGGATAGGGACGTCCTGCATCTCCTGCTGATCGAGGCGCGCCAAACTCTGGCGCGTTCGAGTGGCAGCCCCACGACGCAGTCGTTGGATCCTGAGGACGCCCGTCGCGACATGGCGGCGGCGGTGGCGCACTATGCGGAACTCGTCTCCGGCGAGCTGCAATTCGCCTGGGCGCCCGTCCGTGCGGTGGATGATGACGTGCTGCTGTATCTGCGCGCGGAGGTCGCAATCCCGGGTGTGGTCGGTCAGATCATCAACCGGGAGGCGGGGTATCGCGCACTGGAGCGGCTGCGCCTGGTGGCGATCTTTGACCATCTGCAGGTCCAGCGGGCGATTGACCATCTCGTGCGCGGCGGCGGGTGGGCGGTGTGTGTGTCGGTTTCGGCGACGAGCTTCCGGCGCTCTTCCTGGTGGGACCAGCTGTTGGCCCAGCTTGAGGGGCAACGGTTCATCGCCGAGCGCCTGCTTGTCGCCGTTGATTGCGAGCAGTTCGCGGTTTTCCTGGGTCCTGCCGCTGAGCTGGCGGATCGGCTCCGTCGCCTGGGCTGCAAGATTGTTCTGCTCGGCTTTGGCAGCGGACAGATTGCCTTGGCGGGGCTGCTGGCGCTGCGGCCCGATGTTATCACGCTCGATCCATTTTTGATCGAGCTGGCTGCGCGGGGCGGCCGGGATCTGGAGCTGTGTCGCCGGGTCGTTGCGCTTGCGGCCGTGCTTGCCCCGCTCGTGGTGGCCGAGGGCGTTGACACGTTCCGGCATGCTGCGGTGGCACTGGACGTGGGCGTGTCGTGGGGTTGCGGCGCCTTTTTCGGTGGGCCCAGGTGGCGCGGCCCTGGGGGGTATGCCGGTCGTCCGGGCCGCATTCCGCCATTTCAGTGGCAGGCCGGCGGCGCGGAGTGGGGCGCGTGAAGAGGCGCCCGGATCCCACGGATTTCGGCCCCGACCTCGACGGCGACAGGGCTGGGGTGTGGCGCGGCCTCTGTGTCGGGCTTCCCGCGTCGCTCCTGTTGTGGGGCGTGATCATCGTCGTTTGGCGCTTGCTGTCTTGAACCCGCCTCTTTTCGAAAAACTATTGGGGATTCTCGTATGAATGGTGCGGGCTGCACGTATGTATCGGTTCTCGCTCTTCTCCTTTCTTGGTCTGGGGTTGCCGAGGCGGAGGGGCGGGGGCAGGCAAAGGCGGAGCCGGCGCGGGCCGCAGCTAGCGTCGTGTCGCAGCCTGCCTCGCCGCAAGGTTCGTTGCCGCGCGCTGACGCTGGCGATCAATGGCTCGCGCCCAACGCTTTCCTAAACGCTGCGAACCAGATTTCGCGCCGTGCTGCGGCCGGTGAAGCCGCGAAGATCTACGACCAGGTTTCGCCGATTCTCAAGGCCCGCTTCACGCGCGAGGCCTTCGTTGCCGAATTGAACCAGCGCCTCGCCGGCAAGGTCGTTCAGCGCAACTGGCAGAATATCAGTCAGGTGATGGTTCAGAAGACCGGGAACGACGATCCTAATCAGACGGGCGAGTATGTCACCGTTACGATATTGGCTCTTCTAGAGAATTCTCCCTCGAAATTTTCAGTAAGAAAAGAAGTTCTTTCCTTCTTTCATGAGAAAAGTGGGGAGTGGCTATTGTCCGGTTATCAGATTGATCGTTTTTCAGGCGATCCTGAATCGAAAGAAAATAAATAGGTAGGTCGTCTCTAGTCATTATTGGCCAAGGAAACGTGTGAATAAAAGGGGTGCTTATATGAAATATGATGATCCAGAGAGGGGTTCTGCGGCAAGAGGTGTCACAGCTTCGAATGTTGGCCGCATCGTGGGCATCAACGGTGAGATGAGTAAGAACATGCGTCGCCGCGTAATGGCGATTCTGCGCCTCTCGTCGATGTACGTGGTGTTTGGGCGCAAGGCGAAGGTTGGGGCCATCGGCGCCCAGGGTGGCGTCAAGATGTCGTTCGCGGTCCCGAACGGTGCGGGCGTCAGGTCTGGCATGAACGGCGGCTTGACGGCGGGCTGGGCCGCTTTGGCTCCGGCACTCGTCTTCGCGGCGCCACTGCTGATGCCGACAGAGGCTTTTGCCCAGGCGGCGTTTTCAGGGATCTGCGTAACGGGTAGCACCGGGAGCTCCACTGACGTGGCGATTTTCGATAGCCGTGCGACTGGCATCGATAATAATCGGCCATGTACCGCCAATTTTGGTGCCCAGGCCGGCGACAGTTTGGTCCAGATTTATTCGAACCCCGGTGGCGGACCAAACGGGCCGCTCGTTCAGGTTGACGGCACGCAAAATACCATCGCTTTCGGCCTTAACGGTTTCGGCAATGTCAAGTTGGCGGCAGGTACGGATGTCACGACCGGCGCCGCTAGCATCACTATGAACGGTATCGCCGGACAGGCGCTCAGCTCTACCAGCACCTTCGCAGTCAACGGCGCGCAGCTGGCCAGTGTTTCGACGGGAATTTCCACCAGTCTGGCGTCGCTTTCGACCGGGGCTTCGCTGTCAAGTTCCTGGATCATCTATCTATCGACTGGCCAATCGTCGCTGTCGACCGGACTGTCGAGCGCGAACACCAGCCTGGCGTCGCTGTCGACCGGGGC
>JAIYAA010000104.1 GCA_027489295.1 Sphingomonadales bacterium
GCGAGCGTCTCGTACGGGATGATCTCCATCGCGTAGACCAGCTCGAACAGCACATAGGTGACGAGATAATACCAGAAGCTCTGCCCCGCGACCCACATGATCGCGAAGGAGGGGAGGAGCGGGATCGCCGCCAGGATGAAGAAGCGCCGCCGCCCGAAGCGGCGGCCGAGCGCGGTTTCGCCCATATTGTCCGAGAGGTGCCCGATCACCGGCGAGGCGATCGCGTCGAGCACGCGCGCGACGGTGAAGATGAGCGCCGCCTGCCACGCCTCCAGCCCGCAGAACTGGGTGTAGAAGATCAGCACCCAGCCCGAGATCACCGCCATCGATCCGGCGCCAAGCACGTCGTTCGATCCATAGGCGAGATAGTTGAACCACCGGACGGGACGGGCGGCGGGGGCGGGCTGGGCCATCTGCTCTCCTGGATCCGGCTTGGCGCGATGACCCGCGCCTGCCGGCTGCTTTACTCCATATTCTGAACTGCTATCATACTATGTGAAACAACATCAAGCGGCTTGGGAGAGCGATCATGGCACGGTTCGGGCAGCGCGCGCGAGTTCTGGCGATGGGCATCGCTCTGCTGCTGCCGGCAGCGCCTGCCGCTGCCGACCCGGCCGCGAGCTGGATCGACAAGACCACCGGGCACCGCGTCGTCCGGATCAGCCGCGCGCCCGGCACGGTGAGCCTCTATTTCACCCAGAACGGCTTCCTGCCGCAGGGCGACAAGATGGCGGTGACCACGCCGCAGGGAATCGCGCTGGTCGACCTGAAGACGTGGGCAATGAAGCCGCTCGTGACCAAGCCCGGCGCGGTGCTGCTGTTCACCGGGCGCCGGAGCCGCACCGTCTATTTCGCCGAGCGCGGGCGCGACGATGCCGGCGGGCCGTTCGGCGTGTTCGTCGCCGATGCCGATAGCGGCGCGGTGCGGCGGGTGGCGACGGTGCCGGGCGGCTGGATCGGATCGATCAACGCCGACGAGACGCTGCTGCTGGGCCAGGTCGCCAAGGCCATCGTGCCGCTCAGGCCCGACGGCACGCTCGCCCGCGCCGGGGGCGAGGTGAACACGCCCGGCATGAACGATTATCGCGCCAACGGGCCCGACGGGAAGCCGCTGCCCTATGCCGAGGCGAAGGAGGTGCACATGAACCGCCGCCTGGATGCGCACGTACCGATGGAGATCTTCACCATCGACCTGCGCAGCGGCGCGCGGCGGGTGGTCACCGCCTCGACCGACTGGCTCAACCATGTCCAGTTCTCACCCGTCGATCCGCAGCAGATCCTCTATTGCCACGAAGGGCCGTGGCACCGCGTCGACCGGCTCTGGGCGATCCGCGCGGACGGTACGGGCAAGCGCCGGCTGCACACCCGCACGATGAACATGGAGATCGCCGGCCACGAGTTCTTCTCGCCCGACGGGAAGTGGGTCTGGTACGATCTCCAGACGCCGCGCGGGCAGGTGTTCTGGCTGGCCGGCGTCGAACTCGCGACGGGCATGCGTCGCTGGTACCATGTCGAGCGCAACCTCTGGTCGGTCCACTACAACCAGGCGCCCGACGGTTCCCGCTTCTCGGGGGACGGCGGCGATCCGGAGATGGTCGCCCATGCGCCGGACGGGAAATATCTCTACCTGTTCACCCCCAGGGCGATCGGCGACGTTGCCGGCATCCATGCCGACAATGCCGGCGACCTGATCGCGCCGGGGACGCTCGAGGCCGAAAAGCTGGTCGACATGCGGGCGCAGGACTATCGGCTGGAGCCCAACATGATCTTCACGCCCGACGGCAAATGGATCCTGTTCCGCGGCAATTTCGAGGGCGCGGCGCATCTCTATGCGGTGGAGGTGGCGAAGGCGGTGCCGCAGCAATGATAATTTACATCAGGCACCAGCAACCAGTTGAGGCAGAAGGCATTATGCTTGCATGCCCGCTTATTGCTTCCGTCTCTGCACCCCGGACCGCCATCCCCACCCGACGGAGCAGCGCGAGCTTCCCGATCTTCGCCAGGCGCTGATCGCCGGCCACGGCCTCGCGCGCAAGCTGCTGCGCCACCGCGGCGCCCGCGCGCCGCTCCACGGCAGCCTCGACATCGAGGACGAACGCAACCAGCCGGTCGCGCGCATCCTGCTGGCGGATCTGGCACGCCAGCTTTCCTGAGCGCTTGCGATCGTCGGTGCGGCCGTGTTCAACTGCCGGGGAACCACCGAGGATCGCCGTCTTGACCCTGCTTTTCCGCCAAACGCTGATCGCGACCGTCCTTGCCGCACCGCTGCTGGCGACGCCCGCCGCCGCGCAGCGCCTGTCGCCGGCGGAGACGGTGATCAGCCGCACCGTCGATGCCGACTATGAGCGCTCGGTCGCGCTGCTCGAGACGCTGGTCAACCAGAACAGCGGCACGCTGAACCTGGACGGCGTCACCAGGGTCGGCGCGAGGATGCGCGCCGAGCTGGAGCCGCTGGGCTTCACCGTAACCTGGAAGCCGATGGATGCGGTGCAGCGCGCCGGGCATCTGATCGCGGTCCATCGCGGCAAGCCCGGCACCAAGACGCTGCTGCTGATCGGCCATCTCGATACCGTGTTCGAGCCCAATTCGCCGTTCCAGAAGTTCGTCCGCAAGGGGGATCTGGCGGAAGGGCCGGGGGCAGGGGACGACAA
>JAIYAA010000303.1 GCA_027489295.1 Sphingomonadales bacterium
ACGAACTTGTAGATATATTCGCGGCGCGAATCGTCGCCCATGTACCAGGCCGGCTTGCGGCCGACGACGAAGGCGCCGGGCCAGCAACCTTCATGGCCGAGGCGGCCGAGCGCGGTGCGCTTGCGCGGGGCCGCGGTCGGCGCATAGGGATCGATCTCGACGACCCAGCCGAACTGGTTCGGTTCGTTGCGGAAATCGTCGGTCGCGGTGCCGGTGCCGGCGCGCGCGTCCCAGCGGCGGAACAGCGTGTTCGCCGAATCCGCGGCAACGACCGTCGACCAGCCATAATTGCCGGTGCCGCTGGTCACGCCGTAGCGGCTGAGCGCGGTGAGTTCCTTGGCCGAACGGCTGGCATTGTCCCCGCTGCGGCGGAAATAGCCGGCCCAGTTTTCCTCGCAGGTGATCGCGGTGCCCCAGGGCGTGGTGCCGTTGGCGCAGTTGTTGATCGTGCCGCGCCCCGCGACGCCGGTGGGCGAGAAGACGGTCTTGAGCAGGTCCGAGCCCTTGGCCGGGCCGCTGAACACCGTCGGCGTGGCGGGCGTGATGCGGCGGTTGTAGGTCGAATCCTGCTTCACGCTCCAGGCGCGATTGGCACCCTCGCTGGCCTCGGTGACCGACACGCCGTGGCAGTCGATTTCCTTCTGCGCTTCGGATTCCGGACGCGCGCCGTTCACGGTGGTCGCGCCGTTCACGTGCAGATACTGCTGGTTGATGTTCTCGTGGTTCTGGACGAGCAGGCCGCGGGTCGAGCTGGTCGCGTCGCGGGCGGTGCCGTCGGCGCTCAGGCCATACCAGTAGAGCGCGTCGCCATGATCGCCGATGCGCTGGGCGAAATTGGTGTCGGTGCCGTCGTTCTTGTAGGCGGGCACGCTGGCGGCGATCGGGTCGCCGGTGCGGTTGATCACGCCGACGGTGTAGCCGGCGGGTACGCTGACCACGTCCAGCTTGTTCTTGGCGATGGCGGTGAAGCCGAGTGCCGGCGGGTTGACCGTCACGGTGGTGGTGGAAACTGCGGTCTTGCCGCCGGCATCCGCCGCGGCGAACTGGAAGGTGAGGGGGGTGGCCGTGCTCACCACCGGCGCCAGGAAGGTCGCGCTGTTGGTGTTCGCGCCGGTGAGGGTGACCGCCGGGCCGCCGGTCTGCGTCCAGGCGACCGATCCGACGCCCTTGTCGTCGCTCGCGGTGCCCACCAGCGTCACCATGCGGCCGGAGCTGGTGGTGCCGGCGGCGCCCGCCGAGACGGTGGGGGCGGCATCGTTGTTGAAATCATTGCTGTCGCACGCCGCAAGCAGCGAGCCGCCCATCGTCGCGGCGACGATCGCGCTGGAGCCGCGCAGCAGCGTGCGCCGCGAATAGCGCTGGTCGGCCAGTTCGTTGAGCGTTACCGCGCCGCTGCGATTGGTGTCCACATCGCCGTCGCTATAGCCGAACGGCGTTTCGATCAGGTCGGTCATCGGGTTCCCCTTTTGCGGCCGGGCCTGATCGGCCCGGGACCGGATTCCCATGGGGAAGGCAGATGAAGTGCTGATGGCCCCGGCATGACGCAGACGCGACGGAATCGGGACGGCTATGTGACACTTGCCAAGTCGCTACTTCGGGCTAAGCCGCGCTCCATGTCAGGTGCGCCCCCTTCCGATGTGCCGCCGCCCAGTTTGGCGGGGCAGTTGGCGATGCTGGTTCGCCGCCGTCGCGGTGCGCGGCCGGCCGATGGAGAAAAGGGTGCGGTCGCCCGGTGGCCCGCCGTGGCACTGGCGCTGCTGATCGCGGCCGGGCCGGTATGTACCATCGGTGGTGCGCAACTGCTGCGCGCGGCCGCGGCGGGCGAGGCCGCACGGCTCGAAGCGCAGGCCGCACCGCGCCGCGCCGCCGAGCGGGGGCGGGAGCAGGCGCGCCACGTGCTCGGCGCCGCGATCACACGGCCCGGTCCCGCCGCGCTGCTGGACCAGATCGCGGCCGTCCTGCCGCAGGACGACACGCTTACCCGGGCCGAACGCGCTGCCGACGGCAGCCTGGAGATCGAAGTCGCGACCGGCGATCCCGATGCGCTGCGCAGCGCGATGCGGCGGCAGCCGGCACTCGCCGGGCTGCGCGACGTGCGCCAGCGCGAAGGCGAGGGGCGCACCATCGTGCTGCTCCGGCAGGCGGCACCATGAGCCGTCGGCCGTTGCTGTGGGGGGCGTTCGCCGGTCTGGTGCTGGCAGCGATTCTCGCGCCGTGGACCGGCGCATCGCTTGGCGCGCTTGCCCAGGCACGCGCGGTGCGGGCGGCGGCCGCCGCCGCCCTGGCCGCGCCGGTCGATCGCACCGCGCCGCTGCAGGCTGCGCTTGCGTTTCCGGCGCCTGGCGCTCCGGATGCCATCCGTCAGCGCGTGGAGCGTCTCGCGCGCGGCGGTGGGGTGCTGGTGGAGGCGATCGCCCCGGCCGCGGCGGGAGCGCCGCTGGTGGCCGTGACGCTGCGTGTGTCGGGGCCGGAAAAGGCAGTGCTCGCGCTGGCCGATGCAATCGAGCGGGAGCGGCCGCTGCTGCGTTTCCAGCGCTGGCGGATCGCACCGGCCGAAGGCGGCGGCGTGCGGCTCAGCGGCATCCTGGTGGGGGCGACACGATGATCTCGCGGTCCGTGAAAGTCGCACTGGGCGCGGCGGGCGCAGTTGCGGTGCTGATGCCGCTCCTCCTCCTGACCCCGGGCGCATCGCCGACGCCGAAGCCCGCCCGCGCCCTGCCGCCGCTCGTGGCACCGGCCGAGCCGCCCCTCGTGCACCTCTTCGATCGCCCCCTGTTCGCCGCGCCGGTCGAGGCGGCGTTGCCGGCGGATGCACCGCAGCTCACCGGCGTCGTCGGCCGGCTGGGCAGCGACGCGGTCGCACTGGTCCGTACCCCGCAGGGAAGCAGTCGCACGCTGGCGATCGGCGACAGCGTCGATGGCTGGAAGCTGGAATCGCTCTCGATCGACGCCGCGCTGTTCAGCCGCGGCGGCCAGCGCGCGCGCGTGCCGATGCCCGCCGCCGATCCCGAGCCGCCGGCTCAGTAGATTCCGTCGATCTCCACCTTCAGCCGCGCCGGCGGCGGCGCGAGCAGCAGGCTGTTGCGCTTGCCGTTCTCCGCCTCGTCGGCGCGCAGCCGGGCATAGCGGTCCTTCGCCGCCGCGCTGGCATCGGCGCCGTCGCGCAGGATCGTGGGCTTCAGGAAGATGAACAGCGTGCGCTTCTGGCGCTGTTCCCGGCGGCTCTTGAACAGTTCGCCGATCAGCGGGATGTTGCCGAGGATCGGAACCTGCTGGCGCGTATCCTGGAAATCGTCGGCGGTGAGGCCGCCCAGCACGATGGTGGAGCCGTTGTCGGCCAGCACCGTGGTGTTGATCGCGCGCTTGTTGGTGATGATGTCCGACGCCTGCGACACGGTGGTGCTGGCGATGGCCGAGGCCTCCTGGTTCACCTGCAGGCGGATCGTGTCGCCGGCGTTGATCCGCGGCAGCACGCGGAGCGTGATGCCCACATCCTTGCGCTCGATCGTGGTGTAGGGCGTCGCCGAGCTGGAGTTGGTGAGGATCGAGCCGGTGACGAACGGCACGTTCTGGCCGGCGATGAACTCGCCCGCGACATTGTCCAGCACCGTAATCTGCGGCGTCGACAGCAGGTTGGCGCGGGTGGAGGTGCCCAGCGCCTGGAGCAGCACCGAGAAATCGTCGCCGATCTTGAAATTGCCGGTGAAGCCGCTGGCGCCGGTGCCGAGCAGCGATCCGGCGGGCACGCCCAGCGCGGTGAGGACCGCGCCGAGCGAGGTGCCGCCCGCATTGAACGAGGTGGCCGCGCCGGTGACCCTGCTCAGGACCGCGCCGCTGCTGCCAAGCTGCACCGCCAGCGCTTCGGCGTCGTCGCCGGTGATCTCGGCAATCGCAGCTTCGATCAGCACCTGGGGGCGGCGCACGTCGAGGTCGCGGACCAGCGGCTCGATCGAGGCGATCGCGCTCGGTGCGCCGCGGATGACGATGGCGTTGAGCTCGGGCGCGGGCTGGACGGTGAGGTCGGGGGTCGAGAAGCCCTTCGGGGTCTTGGGCGTCGTCGACTGCATCATCGGCGTGGAGGTGCCGGTGGCGGCCTGCACGCCGGTCGCGTTCGTGCCGTTCGTCATGCCGGTGGTGCCGGCCGACAGCGCCGCCGCCCCGGTGGCGCCGCTGGACAGGCTGCCTTGCGAAGAGAGGCGGGCAAAGGGGTTGCTCGCGCCGCTCGACAGGCTGTTGGCCACCGCATTGTCGGTGCCGCCATCCAGGCCCAGCACGCCGCGCAGCACGTCGGTCACCGTCTCGGCATCGGCATAGTTCAGCCGGAACATGCGGGTGATCGGCGTCGAGCCGCCCGGCAGATCGAGCGAGGCGACGATGCGGCGCCCCTCGGCGACCGAAGCGGGCGTGCCGCGGATGATCACCGTGTTGCTGCGCTCGTCCGCGGCGATGCGGGTGCCCGCGCCCGCATCCCCGCCGAGCACGTTCTGCACGGCCTGGGCGACGGCGGGCGCGCTGCCGTTCTTCAGCGCGATCGCGGCGAAGGTGGCGCCGCCGCCGCCGTCCAGCTGGCGCACGATCGCTTCGATGCGGCGGACATTGTCGGCATAGTCGGTGATGACGATCGCGTTCGGCGCCGTCAGCGGCTCGACGCTGCCGAACTGCGCCACCAGCGGGCGGGCGATGCGCGCGGCATCGGCGGAGGGCACGTTCGACAGGCGGACCATCCGCGTCATCAGTTCCTGCCCGGCGATGCCGCGAGCGGGCAGGCCGCCGTCGCGCACCGCGTTGGCGGCAGGCACGATGCGCCAGGCCCGGCCCGAGCGGACCGCCGCATAGCCATTGGCGCGCAGCACCGACTGGAACAGGTCCCACACGCCCGCGGGGGTGAGCGGGCTGGACGAGGTGACCGTCACCACGCCCTTCACCGCGGGATCGAGGATCAGCGTGCGGCCGGTGATGCGCGAGATCTGGTCGGCGACATCGGCGATCTCCACCCCGCGCATGTTGATCACCACATCGGCGGCGTCCTGCGGCGCGGCGGCGGTCTGGGCGGCGACGAGCACCGGATCCAGGAGCATCGGCGCAAGCGCGAGGCAGGCGAGGGCGGGGCGAATCTTCACGCGGGTTCTCTCTTCTATCGCATCGGGACGGTCAGCGTGATTCGCCGTCCGTCGCGCAAGATCTGGACCTGGGCCGAGCCGCTTGCTTGGGCGGCGGCGAAGGCGGCGTTGGCCGCCTGGGTATCGGTAAGGGCGGTGCCGTTGACCGAGGTGATGACATCGCCGGCCTGCATGCCCGGCGGACCGTTGCTGCCGATGCGGAAGCCCTCGGCCGTCGGCGTGGCGCCCAGCTTCTGGAGCGCGGCGGCACTGTTCCCGGGCAAGGGCGGCGGCGGGGGTGCCGGCGACGTACCGGCGGCCGGCGGCGCACCCTGCGGCGGCGCGGCGGCGGCGGCCTGGCGCTGCTCGGGCGACAGGCTGGGATCGGGGAAGGCGAGGAATTCGCGGCGGCCGCCATTGTCGAACAGCACCCGGTCGCGCTGGATCGCGGCGATGGTGGCGCCGTTCACCGCTTGGCCGACGCGAAACGCCGTCGGCGGTGCGCCGCTCACCGCGATGAAGGCGGTGGAAAGATCGGCCGGGATCGCTGCGACGATGCCCTTCAGCTCCAGCGGCAGCGTGGTCGGCTGCGGCGCGTCGACCACGACCGGCTTGCCGAACGGGGCAAGCGCGATCGCCGGCGCCATGTCCGGTGCGACGGCGGGGCCGCTGCGGCCCGAGGGCACGGTGATCGCCCCGGTGCCGGCATGGCCGGCGATCCGCCAGGTGAGCCCGGCGAGCGCGACCGCGACCGAGACGACCATCGCGCCGGTCAGCAGGTCGAGCGCGGTGCGCGTCTGGCGCGGGGTGAGGGCGAGGCGGGTCATCCATTGCGTCCGTCGACGAAGCCGTCGAGCGATGCAAGCGGCGTCTTCTCGGCGGCGGGGAACACGTTGATGCGCACCCGCACGATTTCGGGATCGTCGGTGCTGCGCTTGTCGACCGCGATGCGCCAGCGCTCGCCCAGCATCTCGACCTGCGGTTCGCTGGCGATGCCGGCCTCCATCTCGGCCAGGCGATTCTCGGCGACCCACATCGCGGCGGCGCGACGCTCCACGCCGCGCGTCGAATCGATATGCGTCTGCACCGTGCGCATCAGCCCCACCGTGGCGATGGCGAGGACGGCGAGCGCGACCAGCGCCTCGATCAGCGAAAAACCCTGGTCGTCGCGCATCATGAGGCCGGGGCAGGGACGGCGGTGGCGGTGAGGCCGTCATAGCGGACCAGCCAGCGCTGGCTGCCATTGTCGATCGTGGCCGCCATCGGCTTGCCCGATCCGTCGACGCCGAGCACCACCGGCGGCCGGGTATCGAGCGTCAGGGTGATTCCCGCCGGGAGCGTGTGCGGCGCGAGGGCAGTGTCAGACCGCGCGGCGAGCTTGCCGTTCGGGGCGACGGTCGCGAAGCCATAGCCATGCGCCTGGGCGGTGAACGCGACCAGCCGATCGCCGAGCATCGCATCGTCGGCCGCCGCCTGCAGCCGCGAAGCAAGGCGTCGCGCCTCGCTCTCGACGCTCGGCTTGCGGGTCGCGGCGCCGATCCCCAGCGTCACCGCGCCGGCGGCGACGCCGATGATCGCCAGCACGATCAGCATCTCGATCAGCGTCATGCCGGCCTGGGAGGCGCGACATTCAGCGTTGCCGGCCCCCCCGCGTGGCATCAGCCCTTGCCTTCGATATCGGCGTTCACGCCCTCGCCGCCCGGCTTGCCGTCCTTGCCGAACGAGCGGATCGTGAACCCGCCGCCTTCGGACTTGTACTCGTACGGCTTGCCCCAGGCGTCGAGCGGGGCTGCGGAGAGATAGCCGCCCTGCGCCCAGTTCGACGGAACCGGCGGGATCGTCGGCTTTTCCACCAGCGCCTTCAGGCCCTGATCGGTGCTGGGGTAATCGCCATTGTCGAGGCGGTACATCTTCAGCGCGCCTTCGATGCTGGAGATGTTGCCCTTGGTGGTCGTCACCCGGGCCTCGTCCGGCCGGTTGATCACGTTGGCGGTGATGAGACCTGCGACCACCGCGATGATCACGAGCACGATGAGCATCTCGATCAGCGTCAGCCCAGCCTCATGCTCGCCGACCTGGCGGAGCTTGCGCGGGGCGCGCTGCGATGCGATGTCACAAAATGGTTTCAAACTTATGCGCATCCCTGCCTCATGCGTCCTACCCATGAAGCTTCTATGACACGCGGCGTCCGAACGCCGGATCTGCCGCCGCCGCACGCCGGAGGTGTGTGGACGCTGGCGGGCGACCGGCTGATCATAGTCTCCGCAGAGGGACCCGCAACCATTCTCGTGCCGACCGAGCGGGTGCGGCTGCTCGCCATAGACCTGCCGTTGCCGAATCGCGCCCGGCGGGTGGCGGCACTGCCGTTCGCGATCGAGGACCAGGTGGCCGAGCCGATCGACTCGCTCCATCTGGCGCTGGGCGCGCGGACCGCGCCGGCGGATGCGCCGAGCCGGTATCTGGTAGGCGTCGTTCGCGCCGAATCGATGGCCGAATGGGTCGCGCTGGCGGAGGCGAACGGCCTGGGCGACGCGCCGATGGTGCCCGACGTGCTGCTGCTGCCACGCCCGGTGGAGGGCTGGGCGGTCGAGCTGCGCGAGGGCCGTGCGCTGGTGCTGGCAGCGGACGGCGCCGGGTTTGCGATGCCGGCGGCGCTGCTCGCCTCGGCCTGGGAAGCAGCCGGCCGGCCACGAATCCATAGTCTTGGCGAGTCCCTGTCCGGCGACATGCAGGCCCAGGCGACGACCTCCGATCGTCGCGACGATGCGGCGCGGGCCGAGGTGGCGGCGGCCGAGCTCGATCTCCGCCAGGGGGCGTTCGCGGCACGCCGCGCGCGCAGCGCGACGGGCTGGCGCCGGCTCGGCTGGATTCTCGGGCTCGGTGCCGCCGCCCATATCCTGATTGCGGGCGGGGACGCGCTGATGCTGCGGACGATCGCCGACCGCCGCGCGGCCGAAACGCGGGCGCTGGTCTCGGTCGCGGCGCCGGGGACCGACCTGAGCGGCGACCTCAAGACCACCGTCACCGATCTGCTGCCGACCGGGGGAGGCCGCGCGCCCGATCGCTTCGTGCCGCTGCTCGCGCGGCTATCCGCCGCGCTCGCCCCGCTCGCCGGCAGCATCGCCGTGCGCGCGGTGCGCTACGAGGGCAATGTCCTGACCATGGACTGCGATCCCGGCGCGCCCGATCTTGCCGCGCGCATCGCGGAGGCGCTCAAGGCCGGGCGCATACGGGGGCAGGCGACGGCCTCGCCAGACGGCGCCATTCGCATTACGGCGAGTGCGGCATGAGACAGTTCATCCGCACCCAGCTGCCGACCCTCGATGCCGGCCTGTCCCGGTCCGACAGCTGGTGGCAGGCGCGCAGCGCGCGCGAGCGGACGCTGCTGACCGGACTTGCGGTGCTGCTCGGCGCGGTGGTGCTGGTCTACGGTGTGGTCAAGCCGATCCAGGGCGCCCGCGCCGCGGCCCTCGCCGATATCCGCACCTACGAGACGCTGAACGCCCGCATCCGTGCCGCGGGCACGCTGAGTTCGGTGAAGCCGCAGCGCCGCACCGGCGCACCCGAGGCGATCGCCACCCAGTCGGCCGCCGCCTTCGGCCTGGTGCTCGCCACCGCGCCGAGCGCGGGCGGTACCCAGGTCACCGTCGCCGATGCGAGCTACGACTCGCTGGTCCACTGGCTGGCCGATGTGACCACGACCAGTGACTTGCGGATACGCCGCGTCACCCTTCAGCGACTGGCCGTGCCGGGCCATGTCTCCGCCAGCGTGGAGCTCGGCCAATGATCCTCGACCTGCCGACCTTGCCCTACAGTTTCGCCCGCCGCCACGGCGTGCTGCTGCGCGCCGGCGGCGACGGGATCGAATGCCTCCACCGCGCCGACGCTCCGCTCGACGGGCTGCTGGAAGTGCAGCGGCTGGCCCCCGGCGCGCGCTTCGTGCGGCTGGAGGGCGCCGCCTTCGATACCGCGCTGGGCGAAGCCTATGGCGGGGCAGGAGGGGCTGCCGCCGATATCGACCTGGGCGACATGGACCTCGCCGCGCTGGCCGACAGCGCCGCCAGCATCGACGACCTGCTCGACACCCGTGACGACGCACCCGTCATCCGCCTGATCAACGCGCTGCTGATGGAGGCGGTGAAGGAAGGCGCGTCGGACGTCCATGTCGAGACGCAGGAGAAGCGCCTCGTCATCCGCTTCCGCGTCGACGGCGTGCTGCGCGACATGATCGAGCCGCCGCGCGCGCTGGCGCCGCTGCTCGTCAGCCGCATCAAGGTGATGGCCAAGCTCGACATCGCCGAGCGGCGCGTGCCGCAGGACGGCCGCGTGACGCTGCGCATCGGCGGCCACGATGTCGACGCGCGCGTCTCGACCATCCCGACCCAGCATGGCGAGCGGGTAGTGCTGCGTCTGCTCGAGAAGGGCTCGCTCAAGCTCGACCTTTCGGGCCTGGGCATGAGCGAGCGCGATCAGGCGGTGTTCGGGCGGTTGCTGGAGCGCCCGCACGGCATCCTCCTCGTCACCGGGCCGACCGGCTCGGGCAAGACGACGACGCTCTACACCGCGCTGACCCGGCTCAACGACCGCAAGCGCAACGTGATGACGGTCGAGGACCCGATCGAATACGAGCTGCCCGGCGTGGCGCAGACCCAGGTCAATGCGCGCACCGACATGACCTTCGCGCGTGGCCTGCGCGCGATTCTCCGGCAGGATCCGGACGTGATCATGGTCGGCGAGATTCGCGACCAGGAAACCGCGCAGGTGGCGGTGCGCTCGGCGATGACCGGGCATTTCGTGCTGTCGACGCTGCACACCAACACCGCGGTCGGTTCGGTGACGCGGCTGATCGACATGGGGGTGGAGCGCTATCTGCTCGCGCCGATGGTCGTCGGGCTGTGCGCGCAGCGGCTGGTGCGGCGGCTGTGCCCCCATTGCCGGCGCGCGGACGTGGCGAGCGAGGCCGATTCGCTGCTGCTCGGCGGCGCGCTGCCGGTGGGGGCGCCGGTATGGCGCGCGGTCGGCTGCGACCAGTGCCATGACGAGGGCTATCGCGGCCGCGCCGGGCTGTACGAGGTCGTCGCGATCGACGACGCGTTCCAGAAGATGATCCATGACGGCGCCAGCGAGGCGGAGATCGAGCGGTACGCGCGGCGCGACAATCCGGGTCTGCTCGACGACGGCGTTGCCAAGCTGCAGACCGGCCTGACCACGGTCGAGGAAGTCGCCCGCGTCGTGAGGGACGAGGCGTGAGCGGTCACGCCACCAAGGAAACGACCTGATGCCCGCCTTCGCGTACCGCGCAGCCGATCGCACCGGTGCCGCCAAGAAGGGCGTGATCGAGGCGTCCAGCCCCGCTGCCGCCCGTGCCCTGCTGCGCGAGCAGGCGCTGCTGCCGCTCTCCGTCGAACCCGCTGCCGAGCGCGGCCGTTCGATCGGTTCGATCACCTTGCCTCGCTTCGGGCGGAGCGGGGTAAGCGCCCGCGCGCTCGCCACGGTCACCCGGCAGATTTCCACGCTGGTCGGCTCGGACATCGCGATCGAGGAGGCGCTGCGGCTGGTCGCCACCCAGTCCGAACAGCCGGCGGTGAGTTCGCTGCTGCTCGACGTGCGCGGCGCGATCCTCGACGGGCGCAGCTTCGCCGCGGCACTTGCGCAGCATCCCAAGGCGTTCCCCGAATTCTACCGCGCCTCGGTGGCGGCGGGCGAGGCCTCGGGCCGGCTGACCGACGTGCTCAACCACCTCGCCGAGTTCGTCGAGAACCGCCAGGCCAACGGCCAGAAGCTGCAGCTGGCGCTGCTCTACCCGGCGCTGCTGGCGTGCGTGTCGTTCGGCATGATGGTGCTGCTGATGGTCTATGTCGTGCCGGACATCGTGAAGGTGTTCGTCTCGCGCGGTGCCGACCTGCCGCTGCTCACCCGCGCGCTGATCGCGATCAGCGCCTTCCTGCAGAATTTCGGGCTCTATCTGCTCATCGCGATCGGCGCCGGCATCGTCGCCTTCGGGCGGTGGCTGCGGGTGCCGGCTAACCGCCTGCGCGTCCACCGCTTCTTTGCCGAGCGCCGCCCGTTCCGCCGCTTCAGCCGCCAGATGAACGCCGCGCGATTTGCTGGCAGCCTGGCGACGCTGGTCGGCAGCGCGGTGCCGCTGGTCGAGGCGCTGCATGCAGCCGCAGCGGTAACGCCCAACCATTTCGTCCGCGAAAAGGCGTTCGGCGTGGCGATGCGCGTCCGCGAAGGCATCAGCCTGCGCGCGGCGATGCAGGAGGCGGAGATCTTCCCCTCGATGCTGGTCGCCATCGTCGCCTCGGGCGAAAGCTCGGGCAAGCTCGCCCCCGCACTCGGCCGCGCCTCGGGTGAGCTGGAGCGCGAACTCGACGCGCTGGTCGCCACGCTGGTCGCGCTGGTCGAGCCGCTGGTGCTGCTGGTGATGGGCGGGCTGGTGCTGCTGATGGTGCTGGCCATCCTGCTGCCGATCATAAACCTCAACAACCTGGTGGGGGTGTGAGCCAAAAGCCCTCTCCCGCTTGGGGGAGAGGGCTTTTAGAAGGGGCTTCTACATCTTCCCCTGAATCCTGGCCCCGCCGGGCAGGCCGACGAACGGCAGCGCTGCCGCGCCGTCCTTGCTCATGCCGATGTCTAGCGTGCCGTCCTCGCTGAGGATCGCATCGAGCAGCAGCTGCCGCCGCTGCGTCGCCGGGGTCAGGCGGATCGTCGTGCGCGGGCCGATATGTTCCGCGGTGAGCATCAGCGCCGGCACCGCCGTCGCGCCGCCTGCGGTCTTCGCGCGGCAGCTTCCCGGATCGGTGGTCACCTTGCCGTCGAGCATCTGCGCGCCGCCGCGCACCGCGATTTTGGCCATCTCCACCTGCATCACCAGCTGGCAGGTGAAGGGGAGATCGGGCTGGATCGCCTGGAGCAGGCTGGCATCGGCCGCGCCGCTGACGTGATCGAGCACCGTCCGCCCGCCCGGATGCACCAGCGCGCGCCCGCCGAGATCGGTGTCGGGCCCGGTCGCCTTCCAGTCCGCGGCCAGCCCCAGGCTGGTCAGCGAGCGCAAGGGCGCCAGCTGCCATTCGAGCTTGCTGCCCCCGGCGATGCCGACTTCGCCGTTCCAGATCGTGCCCGCCACGCCGCTGCGCCACGGCACGTTTCGGACGAGCAGGCTCGCCGGTGCGGTAGCCAGCATCGCCAGCACATAGGACCCTATGCCCAAGCCAACGAAGAGGATAAGACGCCGGCGTGCCTCACTCGCTGAATCCGGAGTTCGCAATGGACCGTCGGTCCCTGCTGCGGCTGCTGCCCTCGGGCCTCGTCCTGTCCGCGGCATCGCTTTCCTCCAACGCGTGGGCGGGCGAGAAGAAGGACAAGCGCCCCATCGCCCTGTTGCTCCCGCTCACCGGAGCGCGAGCGGAGCTGGGCCGTAGCATGCGCCAGGCGGCCTTGCTCGCGGAAAACGCCGAATATGTGCTGGCGTTCGATACGGCGGGTACGGCCGAGGGCGCGGCCAGCGCCGCCGGCGAGGCGTTGCGCCGCCACCCGGCGCTGATCCTCGGCCCGCTTTCGGCTGCCGAGGTACCCGCCGTCGGCAGCACGGTGGCGGCGCGCGTGCCGGTGATCGCCTTCAGCAACGATTCGGTGCTGCGCCAGCCGGGCGTGTGGATCTTCGGGATCACCGCCGCGCAGGTGACCAGCGCCATCCTGCGCTATGCCCGCACCCGCGGCGTGCGATCGGTGGTGATGATCGACGACGGCTCGCCCTGGTGCGCCGCCGCCAGCCTCTCGGCCGGGCGAATGGAGAGCGAGATCGGCCTGAACCTGCGCGTGCTGCAGGTGAAGCCGGGCCAGCCGCTCCCCCAGGCGGGTGACACCCCCGACGCGGTGCTGCTGCCCGGCAGCGGGGAAGGGGTGCTCGCCGCCGCGCGCGCGCTGAAGGGCAGCGGGGTGCAACTGCTCGGCACGATCCAGGGGCTCGATAGCCGGCCGGAGGCGCTGGAGGCGCTCGACGGCGCCTGGCTGGCCTGTCCGGATCCCGGTGCCTTCGCGTCCTTCGCCCAGGCCTTCGGCGCCAAGAATGGCGGCGACGCCGGCACGATCACCGCGCTCGCCTATGATGCCGCCGGCGTCGCCAACAAGCTGCGCGAGGCCAACGCGCTCAACATGAACGGGCTGGTGGATGCCAAGGGCTTTCACGGCGTCACCGGGCCGGTGCGCTTCCGCACCGATGGATCGGTCGCGCGCGACTTCGCGATCGTGGTCGCCTCGCGCGACGGCTATGCCAGCGTCGCGGTGAGTTCGGGGTCGTGACCCAGCGCCCCGAAGCCGGCGACACCGGCTTCACGCTGATCGAGCTGATGATCTCGCTCGGGCTGTTCGCGCTGATCGCGGTCGCCGGGCTGGCGCTGGTCGACGGCATCCTGCGGGTGAACGGGCGGACCGAGGGCCGGCTGGACCGGCTGGCGGCGCTCCAGCGGACGATGTTCGTGCTGACCAGCGATCTCGACCAGGTGGCGAGCGGCGTGATCGAGGGGCGTGGCGACCGCCTGGCCTTTACCCGCATTGCACCCGGTACCGGCGGCATCGCGGCGCCGGTGCGCTATGCGGTGGCGGGCGGCGTGCTGGTTCGCGCCGCGCCGGCGCCGCAGCTGCTGCTGCCGGGCGTCGTCACTGCACGGTGGCGCTTCTGGGACGGCGGCTGGATCGATCACTGGCCGGTGAACGACAGCGACCAGGCCAAGGCTCGCTGGCCGCGCGCGATCGCGCTCGACGTGCAGACGGCCGGCCCCGGCGGCACCCCGGTGACGCTGCACCGGGTAGTGACGTTGCCGGCGCGCGCGCAGGAGCAGCCGCCGCAATGACCCGTCCTCTCGCCCCCCGCGACGACGAGCAGGGCATGATCCTCGTCAACGTGCTGATGTTCGTCGCCATCGCCAGCGGCCTGGTGCTGCTGATGATCGACCGCGAGGAACTGGCGCTCGATCGCGGGCTGCGGATGCGCGAGGCGGCGCGGGCGCAGGCGATCGTGCGCGGCGGCGAACTCTCGGCGCTGGTCGCGTTGCGCCGCGACGGCGAGACCGCCGCCGATGTCGATCACGCGCGGGAGGGATGGGCGAAGATCGCCGTCGACGCGGCGCCGATCGAGGGCGGCACCTTCGATCTCGCGATCGGCGATGCCGAGGGGCGCTTCAACATCAACTCGGTGCGCAGTGGCGAGGCCGGGGCGGTGGTGCTGCTGCAGGAAATCGCCAACCAGATCGAGATGCCGCCCGAGCAGGTGGTGGCGGCGATCCAGTATGTCCGGCTGCAGGGGCCGGTGACCGATCTGCGACCGCTGCGGCTGGCCGGGCTCGAGCCCAAGGTCGCCGACCGGCTGGAAACGGTGGTGACGGCGCTGCCCGGCATCACCTCGATCAACCTCAACGCCGCCACGCCCGAACTGATGGCGATCCTGTTCAAGGATCCGCTGATCGCCAGCCGGCTGGTGCAGGTCCGCGCGCGGCAGGGGTTCCTGACGCTGAAGGATCTCGACGACCAGCATGTCACGCTGCCCTGGGGGTGCTCGTTCCGCTCCAGCACCTTCTGGGTGCGCACCCGCGCGCGGATCGGCGGCACCACCCAGCAGGAGGCGACGATGATCCAGCGCCGCCGCACCAAGGAGGGCAAGGTGGAGACGCTGCCGGTGGAGCGGTGGCGCAACGCCGCGGTGCCGCCCGGCGCGCCGGCCTTTGGCCGCCGTTGAACGGTTGAGCTTGGCGGCACTTTCTGGTCTGGTCGGCCGATGATCCCGGAGGTTTCGACTTGGTCCTGATGCGCCTGTTCGGTCGTGGCGAGATCCGTCGCTGGCGCGACGTGCATGTCGCGATGGCGCGCGCGGTGCTGCAACAGGCCGCCGCCGATCTGGTCGAGAGCTTCGATGCCGATCTGTCCCAGGCGGACTGGCAGGATGGATTGATCGAGCAGACCCGCTTCGTCGGCGCGCGCATCGCCCCGGTGGTGCGGCAGGTCGCCGAGCCGCTGGCCCGCCGGGTCATCGAGGAGGCGGATCGCGCGCTCCAGCCGATCGCCTTTCACCATCTCCAGTGGCAGCCCTTGCCGGTCGACGCGAACCTGATGCGCGACATGATGGAGGAGCTGGGCGACTGGGCGGCAGCCGGTGGCGCGGCGCTCACCGGGCTGGTGCGCGGGGCGGCGAACGGCGTGTCGATCACCGGGGGGCTGCTAGGCCGTGGCGCCCCGGCCGACTGGATGCGGCTGCGGGCGGAGGCGCGATTGCGCGCCAAGGTGCACGCCTATGTCTACGCGACGGTGGTACAGGGGCCGAAGAACCGGCCGTCGCTGCTCGAACACGCGATCGAGCTGCTGCGCGATGCGGCGCGGTACGCCCAGCCCCTGTAGGAGTCAGGCGAGGATACCGGTTACCTTGGCGTTGAGCAGTCGCACCGCATCGGCCGGTGCCAGCCGCACCTGCAGCCCGCGCTGTCCGCCATTCACAAAGACATAGGGCTCGCTGACAGCGGTTTCCTCGATCACGACCGGCAGCGTTCGCATCTGGCCGAACGGGCTGATGCCGCCGACCTTGTAGCCCGAAAGCCGCTCCGCATCCACAGGCTTCATCATCTCGGCCGACTTGCCGCCCAGCGCGGCGGCGAGCTTCTTCATCGCCACCTGACGGTCGGACGGCAGGATGGCGAGAACGGGCTTGCCGTCCACCTTTGCCATCAGCGTCTTGAGCACCCGCGCGGGCGGCTCGCCCAGCGCCTCGGCGGCCTGCAGGCCGATCGCATCGGCGTGCGGATCATAATCGTAGCTGTGCACCGTGAACGCGATCTTCGCCGCGTCGAGCATCCGCGTGGCGCGGGTCGCCTTGGACATGCTGCACTCTCCGAAAGCCGATCGGCGCCGTTCGCACGGGGCAGGGGTACGTGCAACCACCGGTAGCCCAAGGGCAAGATTTTAACCTCTTTTTCCTAAGCTCTGCACCGGACTTTTGGGTGGGCGGAGTTGGGCATGCCCTTGCTTGGAATGGCGTTGTTTGCAGCGGTTGCGGGAAGTTCGCCGGCGGCGGCGCCGCGCGTTGCGATCATCGACAGCGGCATTGCGGAGACGCCCGAACTGCGCGGCAAGCTGATCGCCGAATATGATCTCGCCGGCAACGGTCGCCAGGCGTTCCGCCCCCGCTATGACCACGGCACGATGGTCGCGACCATCCTCAGCCGCGCCGCCGAAGGGCAGGTGGCGATCATCTCGCTGCGGATCGACGATCCCGCCGGCTGTCGCCCCGGTGCCAACCCGCCCTGCCAGCCGAGCGCCGCACCGATCGTCGCGGCAATCCGCAAGGCAGTCGCGCTGCAGGTCGATGCGATCAACATCTCGCTAGCGCTGGCCGATGATCCGTCGATCACGGCCGCCGTGCACGATGCCGCCGCAGCCGGTATCGTGGTGGTGCTCGCGGCCGGCAACAACGGCCTTGAGCACCCCGGCAACCTGGCGATGGCGCGGCAGGGTTATCCCAACGCGGTGCTGGTGGGCGCGCTCGACGCGGCAGGCCGCCCCTGGACCGGCACCAACCGCCCGGATTCGGACACGCAGGGCTATCTCTATGTCTGGCAGCGCGGGGTCGACGTGCCGACCACCCTGGCGGATGGCCGGCCGGTGACGGGTACCGGGACGTCCTTTGCGGTGCCGATCGAGACCGCGCGACGGATCGCGCATCGCCGCCGCACCGCCTGAAATTTTCGGAAACATACCTGCCATTGCGGAACTTTGAGGTTTCGGTATGGTTCCCGCCCAGGAGAGGCTGGAGCGTAAATATACGCCATGTCTGTCCTCGCTATGGTGAATCCGTAGCGGGAACATGAGACAATGGAAAAACAAGTATGTGGATGAGTTTGCTTGTTGCGATGCTGGTAACGGCACCGCAAGGCGGAGAGGGTGTCGAGGGGCGCTGGAAAACCCAGACGCGCAATGCGATCGTCGAGATCCAGCGCTGCGGTCCTTCCATCTGTGGGCGGATCCTTACCTCGGACGCGCTGCGCACCAACCCCGACACGCGCGATACCCATAATTCGAACGCGCAGCTGCGCAATCGGCCGCTCAAGGGCCTCCAGATCCTGGGCGGGTTCAGTGCCGACGGCGCCAACTGGAGCGGCGGCAAGATCTACAATGCCGAAGACGGCAAGACCTACAGTGCCGACATCACCCTGGCCGGCCCCGACCAGCTGAAGCTGCGCGGCTGCGTCTTCAAGCCCTTCTGCCGTACCCAGACCTGGACCCGGGTTCGCTGACGACCGGCGCGCAAGCGCCACCGCCGAACCCCAGTAGCGTGAGAAAACCCATGAAAAAGATGCACCTCCTCCTTGCCGCCGGCACCACGCTGGCGGCCAGTGCCGGCTTTGCGGGCGCGGCCCATGCCCAGGCCTTCTATCTGCAGGAACAGTCGGCGCGCGGCGCCGGCCGTGCCTTTTCCGGCGAAGTCGCCGATACCGGCGCCGCGTCGCTGTGGTGGAACCCCGCCGCGATCGCCGATGCGGAGCGGATCGAGGCGAACCTCAACCTAGCGGGCATCCTGCCGCGCGGCCAGGTGGTCGATACCGGCACGCTGATCCGGCGTCCCGGCGGCCAGCCCGCCACCGCGATCGGCGGCGAGACGACCAGCCGCAATCCGATCAACAACGGCGCGCTGCCCTCCGGCGCGATCGCGGTGCCGCTC
This sequence comes from Sphingomonadales bacterium, assembly GCA_027489295.1. The sequence goes on from JAIYAA010000303.1 coordinate 17,806, forward strand.
GGTCACCGGGTGGCGATCGGCCTGGCGGTGACATCGCCGTACAGCTTCACCACCGATTATTCCTCGACCAGTTGGGCGCGCTACAGCGCCGACAAGACGCGACTGCGCACCATCGACATCCAGCCCTCGATCGCGGTCTCGGTCACCGACTGGTTGCGCGTAGGTGCGGCGGCGAACGTGGAATATACCGATGCCAGCCTCAGCAACGCGCTGCCCAATGTGCTCGCCAGCCTGCCCGACGGCCG
>JAIYAA010000088.1 GCA_027489295.1 Sphingomonadales bacterium
GGCATCGCGGGCACGGCTGCCCGCGATGCCGGGTCGGTTATTTCTTGTGGTTCTGGCCCGAGGCGTCCGAGACCGCCGAACCGGCCGAGCGGACGTCCTTGCCGACGCCGTTCACGGTGTTGCAGGCCCCGAGGGTGAGCAGGCCGAGCGCGGCGACGAGGGGTAGGGTCTTGCGGATCATGCGAGATTCCTTTCGGTTGCTATTGCTAGGCAGAGAGTTCAGTCGCGGCGGCCGATCAGCGCGGCGCCGGCGAGCAGCGCCACCGAGCCGGCAGCGGCCAGGGCGAGCAGCGGGTGATCGCGCACCGCGCCGCGGACCTGGTCGAGCGTCTCGCCGAAGCGGCGCTCAAGCCCGCCTTCCACCTTGCGGGCGGCGCCGCGTGCCTCGGTCTTGCGATCCCCGGCGACCTTGCCGAGACCTTCCTCGGCACCGCCGACGACTTCCTTCACGGCACCTGCGATACGATGGGTATCCATGCTTCTTCTCCTTGGTTGCTAAACTTCAGGCTTCGGTTTCGGTGGTGCGGCGGGTGGCGACGATGCCGCCCCCGATCGCGGCGCCCGCACCCAGCAGCATCACCAGGAACATCGCGAAGGCACTGCCGGCGGCGACGCTGGCGCCCGCGCTGCCCGCATTCTTCGCGGTCTGGAGCGCGTCGTTCTTGGTAGCGACGAACTGGCGGCGGGCCTTTTCGACGCGGGCCATGGCTTCCTGCTGGCTCACGCTGTCCTGCACTGCGATGATCTGCGCGATCCGCTGTTCGGCGGCCTGGCCCTCGGTACCGCCGCGCGCCATGGCGGGCAGCTCGGCGATCATCGCCTTGCGGGCCTGTTCGGGCGTCATGTCCTTCGGGTCGCTCGGCGTGGTGTCGAGCAGGGCCGAGACCTGGGCGTCGACGGCGCTCTCATCCACACCGGCCGCCTTGGCGAGCGTGGGCGTCACCGCACCGGCACCGGCGACGGTGGTCGAGGCGACGGTCCCGACGGTGCGGAAGGCGCTGCCGACCAGACCGCCGATCGCCGAGGTGAGCAGATAGAAGGTGAGCAGCAGCGTCAGCGCCCAGATGGCGAGGCCGTGCGCGGCGCCGTCGAACGGGCGGCGGAGCTTGGCCACCCGCGCGGCGCCGTAGGAACCCAGGCCCAGCGCGATCACGCTGCTGATCGTCCACCAGGCGAGCGCGCCGATGCCAAGGCCGCCGGCGCTGGGGCCGCTATTCTGCGCGGGGTCGATCGTCGAGAAGCCGATCGCCGCACCCAGCAGCGCGAGCATCAGCTCGACGGCCAGCGCGATCACCGCGCCCGCGAGGATCGCGGACCAGCTGACACGGGGGACCGGACGTACGGCCAGACGGGTATCGTAGATTGCGGTTGCCATTGCGGCATCTCCTGCTCTGGGGGGAAACGGAGTTGCGGTCACTTCCCGCCCGCCTTCGTCTTCGCCGCTTCTGCGATCCTGCCGGCGCCGGCCTCGGCCTTGCCTGCCAGCTTTTCGGCGGCGCCTTCGGCCTGGATCCGGCGGTCGCCGGTGATCTTGCCGATCGCTTCCTTGATCGAGCCCTTCAGCGCATGGGCCTCACCCTTGATACGATGATCGTTCATCGGTTCGTCCTTCTGGTCTGAGGCGCGGGGAGAAGGCCCCGCGTCCATGGTGAAGAAATGGCGGATGGCGGGGGGTAAAAAGAGATGCGGAAGTACCAATTCATGTGGTGCTTCCGGACCAGAATTGATCATTTTATCGGGCGCTGGAGCGGGTAACCGCGCTCGCGCGCCCACAGGATCGCCTGGGCGCGGCGGTTGACGCCTATCTTGGCATAGACCCGGGCGACATGGTTGCGCAGCGTGTTGCGCGAGACGCCCATCTCGCGGGCGATGGTGGCATCATCGCCGCCCTCGCACAGCAGGCTGAGCACTTCCTTCTCGCGGCGGGTGAGCTCGCTGGTCTCGACCGGCCGCGCCGACCCATGCGGATTGCGCAGATTGGCGAGCTTCTCGACCACCGAGCGGCTGAACCAGTTGGTATCCTGCATCACCGCCTCGATCGCGCCGATCAGCTCCAGCTCGTTGTGCCGACGGGCATGGATATCCTGCACCACCCACAGGATGCAGGTGTCGCGGCGCAGCGGGATCGCGGCTGCGGAAACCAGGCAGTCGGTGATCGCGCCTTCCTTGGTTCGGATGCGGGCATCGAGGCTGCGGAAGTCGGTCCGCTCCACCAGCATCGCGCAGGCCTTTTTGAGGAAGCCGCCGTCCTCGAACAGGCGGAGTGCCGCCATGCGCTGGCCCATTGCCTCGTCGCTCGACCAGCCGCTCAGCTGGTGGAAGGCGTCGTTGGTGTCGCACAGCGCGAGGTCGTCGCGGGTGGTGATCGCCATCGCGACGGGGGCGAGGCGGAAGGTGGTGACGAACCGCTCCTCGCTGTGGCGCAACTCGTTCTCGGCCTGGCGGCGGGGCTCGAGGTCGGCGAACGAGAACAGCATGCAGGCTTCCTCGTCCAGCTCGACCGGCTGGCCGGCGACGATCACCAGCTTGCGGCCGCCATCGGGCAGCTCGAGGTCCGCCTGCATCTGCGGCACGGTGCGCCCCTCGCGGATGCGTTCCTTGGCGGTGTCGAGGTCGGCAGCGTCCTTCAGCACGTCGATGTCGTAGAGCGAGCGGCCCAGCACCTCGTCGCGGGCATAGCCGGTGAGGTCGAGAAAGCCCTGGTTGACCTTCACATAGCGCTGGTCGGACAGGCGGAGGATCACCGCGGGGGCGGGATTGACGTTGAAGGTGCGCTCGAAGCGCTGCTCGGCCTCGAAGCGCTGCGACACGTCCTGCAGGACGAGGACGAGCAGGTCTGGCCGCCCATCGGCATCGCCGATCACCAGGCTGCGGACCTCGTGGATCCAGCGGGCATCCGCGTCACCGGCGGGGACGACCTCGACCACCACCTCGTCGAAGCTCTCGCCTGCCAGCACCCGGTCGAGCGGATAGTCGCCACGGTCGAGCCGGTGGTTGTTGCGGTAGCGCAGCTGGAAGCGTTCGCGATAGGCGTCGACGTCGGTGCCCAGGTCGCCAACGGTCTCCACCCCATGCATCCGCAGCGCCGCGTCGTTCGCCCAGCGGATCTTCTGGTCGGTGTCGACCAGGATCACGCCTTCGCGAAGGCCGGAGATGATGTGACGGAGCTGGGGAAGGTCGATGGAAGGATGGTCGATGCTCATGAACCCGCGCGACGCAATTTCGTATACGAAGCGCTGAACGTGCAGGTACGCGCGGGGATGCATGTTTGCAGGCCTAGGGGTTTTTACGGAGCTTTCGCGGCGGATCTATGGGCTGCCGCCGGTTTGGCGGAAACCAAGACAAGGTGTGTTCCAGGCAGCCGCCGTATCTGTTTCCGGATCTTCGTTCGCTGGTGCGGTCGAGCGGCGTTCGCGGTAGCCCAATCGGTGACACCGCTACTCAGAAAAGCGTGTCAACTTGTTGCCGCAAAGCTATCGCAAAAAATGATTTTGCTGCGTTGGTGGACGGCGTAGCGCTAGCGGATCGGACCGTTCTAATGTGCTGGCGCAGCCGCTTGTGGATAGGGTCGATCGCCGCGCTGCTGCTTACCGGGGGAATCCGCGTCGCGGCCAAGGGGTCCGACACGCTCTGTCCGCGGCGGTAATCGAACCTCGGCCGCATTTGTGAGCAGGATGATGACATGCGGCTTCGTCTAGGCATCGCCACCCTGTCGCTGCTGTCTGTCGCGCCTCCGGCCGTGTCGCAGACCGTTCATTACACCTTGGCGCCCGAGGTTTCCGGCGGCGACCTTACGGCATTGCGGGTGGAGGTCCGCTTCCGCGCAGGCGCGTCCGGCACCACCGACTTTCGATGGGACGACGGATGGAACGCCGAGCACCGGCTGTGGCAATCGACGCGCGACCTCAACGTCGCGGGCGCCCGCGCCGTAAAACGAGGCGCCGACGGACATTGGCGGATCCCCGAGGACAGCTTCGGCCCCTGCGCTACGATCGTGACCGAGCAGCGCCCTGTCTTCGCACGGGGCTTCGATGCGGAAGCGACCGCTGCGGCGGACAACGTCGTGACCGGCATCGATCCGCGCCACCCCGCCTATGCGGCTGGCCTTCGCAACGGCATGAAGATCCTCGAGCGTACCGAGGGCGAGCCGGACAATGCACTCGTTCCCTATGCCTTGCTGGTCGAGGATCGGGGCGCGAAACGCACCATTCGCTACCTGTCGCAGGGCGAGGAAAGTATTGCCGTCCAACAAATGCGGATCAGACAGCCCGATGCGGCGGGATGCCGGCGCACTTTGGGTGGATTGTAGGGCATGAAACCGAACTGACTATCATAAGTGCGCATCACGCAAGTCCTTCGAGAATGACGTTCTCGAGCCGTTAGAAGTTGGCGGACTTGAAGCGCTATCCCCCCAGACTTGTACCGGGCAGTCCACATCTCGATGCAATTGTCGAAACCGATCCTTCCGGACGGCCGCTTTTGGCCGAAGCCGACCTTCCGGTAGTCGAAAGTGAAGGACGGCTTCGCACCCAAACCTCGCCGCATTGAAACTCCACAGCCTTGCCCAAGTCATCAACCTCGCAATGTATCTCCATCAGGGCCGAGCGCCTGTTCAGACGGCAGCGGTCGCAAGACCGTTGCTTGTTGACGCCGGATCCGCCGGCTTGATCCGAAACCACAACGCATAGAGTGCGGGCAGGAACAGCAGCGTCAGGATCGTGCCGCCCAACGTGCCGCCGATCAGCGTCACTGCCATCGATCCCCAGAACACCGACTTGATGAGCGGCACGAAGGCCAGCACGGCGGCCAGCGCGGTAAGGATCACCGGCCGCGAGCGTTGTACGGTCGCCTCCACCACCGCGTCATAGGGCGTCATCCCCAGCTTCTCGTTGTCGTGGATCTGGCCGATCAGGATCAGCGTGTTGCGCATCAGGATGCCTGCCAGGGCGATCAACCCGAGGATGGCGTTGAAGCCGAAGGGCTGGCCGGTCACGATCAGTGTTGGCACCACGCCGATCAGGCCCAGCGGCGCGGTGGCCAGCACGATCCCCATCGCCGACAGGCTGCGTACCTGCAGGATGATCACGATCATCATCAGGAAGATCATGATCGGGAAGATCGGCGCCAGCGCGCTGTTCGCCTTGGCCGCTTCCTCGATCGAGCCGGCGGTTTCGATGCGATAGCCGCTCGGCAGGCCCTGGATGATCGGCTTGAGCTTGGCGAGCACCGCGGTCGACACGTCGGGCGGCTGCAGCCCGTTGGCGATGTCGCCGCGCACGGTGATGGTCGGCAGGCGGTCGCGGCGCTGGAGGATGGGATCTTCCATCCGCACCTCGATCTTGCCGATCTGGCTGACCGGCACGCGCTGGCCGTTCGCGCCCATCAGCTGATAGTTGCCGATCCGGGCGGGATCGAACCGGTCGCTGCCCGCCGAGCGGGCGACGACCTCGACGGTGCGGATGTCCTCCCGCACTTGGGAGACGGGTGCGCCGCTCAGCAGGAACTGGAGCTGGTCGGCGACGTCGCTCGAGGTCAGGCCGAAGGCGCGGAGCCGTTCCTGGTCGAGGACGAAGTGCAGCGCCGGTGCGCGATCGCCCCAATCGGTATTGACCGTGCGCAGCATCGGATCGGTCTGCATCAATCCCTGCACGCGCTCGGCAATGCCGCGCACCACCGTGAGGTCCGGTCCGGTGACCCGGAAGGCGACGGGGAAGGGCGAAGGCGGACCGAACACCAGCTGGGTGGCGCGGACGCGCGCCGCCGGGGCGAGCCCGTTGGCCACCGCCTGCCGCAGCTTCCGCTTCAGCCGATCGCGCGCCGACTCGTCGGGCGTGCGCACGACGACCTTGGCGAAGGACGGATCGGGCAGCTCGGGCGAGAGCGACATGAAGAAGCGGGGTGCGCCCTGGCCGATATAGGAAGTGACGATCTTCGCCTCGGGCTGCTGCTGCAGCCATGCCTCGACCTGGCCGGCGGCCGCGCTGGTCTGGGCGAGTGCGGTGCCCTTGGGCATCTGCACCTCGACGAGCAGTTCGGGGCGATCCGAGGTGGGGAAAAACTGCTTCCTGACCAGCGCCATGCCCGCCCCGGCGACGAGGAACGCGCCGAGGGTGATCAGCGTGACATACTTCTTGCGCAGCACCGCCCAGGCGATGATGCTCCGCACGCGCTGGTAGCGCGGCGTCTGGTAGATGGCGTGATGGCCGCCCTCCACCGGTTTGATATGGGGCAGCATCTTCACGCCCATATACGGGGTGAAGATCACCGCGACGAACCACGACGCGATCAGCGCGAAGCCGACGACCCAGAAGATGTTGCCGGCATATTCGCCCGCGGTCGATTGCGCGAAGCCGACCGGCATCAGCCCGATCACCGTGACCAGCGTGCCCGCCAGCATCGGTGCGGCGGTGTGGCTCCAGGCATAGGCGGAGGCGCGGATGCGATCATAGCCTTCCTCCATCTTTACGACCATCATCTCGATCGCGATGATCGCATCGTCGACCAGCAGGCCGAGCGCGAGGATCAGCGCGCCCAGCGTGATCCGGTCGAGCACGCGGCCCGTCGCCCACATCACCACCAGCGCGATCGCCAGCGTGAGCGGCACGGCGGCCGCCACCACCAGGCCCACGCGCCAGCCGAGGCTGATCAGGCTGACGATCATCACGATCGCCAGCGCTTCGAGGAAGGTGTGCATGAACTGATCGACGGCTTCGCTGATGTTCACCGACTGATCGGTGACCGGCGTGAGGGTCATGCCGAGCGGCAGTTCCTTCTGGACCTTGGCCACTTCGGCATTGAGCGCCTTGCCCAGTTCCAGGCCGTTCCACCCTTCGCGCATCACGACGCTGAGCAGCAGGGCGGGCTCGCCGCCGCTGCGGATCAGGAAGGTTGCGGGATCCTCATAGCCGCGCTCGACCTTGGCGATTTCCGAGAGGCGCAGGCTGTTGCCGTTGACGATGATCGGCAGGTCGCGGATCTTCGACAGGTCGTCGAACGCACCGTCGAGGCGGATCGCGACCTGCTGCCCCTTGGTTTCGATCGAGCCTGCAGGGGTGACGAGGTTCTGCTTCGCCAGCGCACCGAAGATATCGCGCACGGAGACGCCCAGCGTCGCCAGGCGCTGCTCGGTGAACTCGACATAGATGCGCTGCGGCCGTTCGCCGACGATGTTGATCTTGTTGACGCCCGGCACGTGCAGCAGCCGCTGGCGCAGCGTTTCCGCCTCGCGCGCGAGGTTGCGCTGGGGTTCGCCCTTGGCCTTCAGCGCGTAGAGCGCGAAGCTCACATCGCCATATTCGTCGTTGACGAACGGACCGACGACGCCGCGCGGCAGCTTCGCCGCTTCGTCGCCCATCTTCTTGCGGGCCTGGTAGAATTGCTCGGGCACGTCGGCCGGCGGGGTATTGTCGCGCAGCGTCAGCGTGGTGAAGGCAAGACCCGGTCGGGTGAAGGTCTCGCTGCGATCATAATAGCGCAGTTCCTGCAGCCGCTTTTCCAGCGGCTCCGCGACCTGGTCCTGCATTTCCCGCGCGGTGGCGCCGGGCCAGGCGGTGACCACCGTCATCACCTTGATGGTGAAGCCGGGGTCCTCGGCGCGGCCGAGCTTGAGGAAGGCGATCGTGCCCGCCACGATGATCGCGATCAGGAAGAACAAGGTTACCGCGCGCTCGCGCACGGCGAGCGCGGAGAGATTGAAGCCGTGCTTCTCGGGATCGCCGCCGCTCACTTGGTTGCCCCCTCGAGGCGGACGGGCTGCCCTTCGTGCAGCAAATGCGCGCCCATTGCGATGATCCGGTCCATCGGTTGAAATGCGGCGGCAACCCGGGCCGTTTCCTCGCTGAGGGTGACGATACGGACGGGTCGCCAGGCGACGGTCGGCGGGTTGCCGGGGCGAACGACCCACACGCCGGCACCATGGCCAGTATCGCGGATCGCGCCGAGCGGCACTTCGGTAGCCGCGCCTTCGCGCGCTGCGGCAAGCGCCAGCGTAACGGTCGCGCCAAGCGGCGCGCGGGCTGCGCTGCCGGTCAGGACATAGCGTGCCTCGAACGTGCGCGAAGCGGGGGTGGCCGCGCCCGACAATTGCCGCAGCATCGCCGCGCCGCTTCCGCCGTCATAGGTGCGTGCGGTGGCGGTCGAGCCGATCGCCGGCCGTAGATCCTCCGGCAACTGCACCAATGCCTCGCGAGGGCCGGAGCGGGCGACGCGAACGACTACCTGCCCGGCGGCGACCACCTGCCCCGGCTCGGTGAGCGTTTCCACGACCGTGCCGTCGGCATCGGCCAACAGGACCCCGTAAGCGGTACCATTGCGGGCGATGCCGGCCTGCGCCTGTGCCGCGCTGAGCTGTGCGGCGGCGGCATCGGCGGCTGCCTTTGCCTTGTCATAGGCGGAGGCGGAAATCGCGCCGGCTGCGACCAGATCGCGCAACCGGCGTTCGTCGGCAGCGGTCTGTTGAGCGGCGGCGCGTGCCGCCTCGACGTTTCGGCTCGAGGCCTGCGTGGCGAGCGCGAGATCGGTGATGTCGAGGCGCATGAGGGGCTGCCCGCGGCGCACAACGTCGCCCGCATTGACCAGGCGCTCGGTAATCTTGCCCGCGACGCGGAAGCCGAGGTCGCTCTGTACCCGTGCCGCGACGACCCCGGTGAATTCGCGGGTGCCGACCTGGGCCGGCTGCGGGGCCATCGTCCGCACCAGCGGCGGATCGGTGCGCGGGTCGGGCTCGGCATGCGAGCACGCGGCTAGCCCGAGCAGAAGCGAAACGGAAACTACCCTGCCGCGGGCGAGAAAATGATCCGACACCTACGAATCCTCCAAAAAGGTGGAACGTAGATGTTTTCATGTGACCATATTGTCAATACGTCACAATGCGAGTCAGGGCGCCAGGCTTCGCAAGATGAGGCCGGTAAGCTCGGTCTGGGCATCTGGCAGCAGATCGAGATTGCGCTCAAGGTGGAGGGGGTTCGCGAACGGCGTCATCGCGTAGTAGATGGCGCGGGCGACCTCATCGAGCGGCGTCTTCCGCTCGAACTCTCCCTTTTTCCTACCCTCGCAGACGATATCCGAAATCATGTCGCGAAGCGCTTCCGTATACGCCCTTGCCGAGCCCCACTGCTCCGCAGCGGCGGAAGCCGCAATCTCGTAGATTTTCCTGTCGTCGAAAAACAGCTCGACGCTCATTTCTGTTATGGTTTTGAAAAATCGTCTAAACTTGTCCGGCGCGCTTTCCCCTCCGTCGACGGCTGATCTGGCGGCGTGGAGGATTTTCTCCAGTCTGGCACTGCAGATAGCTTCGCCGATCGCCTGCTTCGATTCGAAAAAGCGATAGATGTACGCCTTGGAAAAACCGATCTCGCGCGCGAGATCGGCAACCGTGGTCTTGCCATAGCCATAGCGGGCGAAGCAGTCGTTCGCCGCTTCGATGATCTGGTCTCGCACGGTATGCTCTGCCGGACCGCGGCCGGCGCTGGTTGCAGGTGTCTCGGTCATTGATCCCACATACGCAAGCTTCCTGAGATTGACAAACTGTGACCAATCAATACATCGGTCACATAAAATGTTCCACCTTCAGGTGATTCCATGCGCATTTCGCGATCCATCTTCTCCGTCTCGATCACGGCCATGCTATCGAGCGGCTGCGCGGTCGGGCCGCGCTATGTGGCCCCCGTCACGACCGCGCCGTCGCAATTTTCCTATGGGCCAGCCATCGAGGCACGCGGCTCGGGCGCGGACAATGCGATGCTGATCGACTGGTGGCGCGGCTTCCAGGACCCGGCGCTTACCGCGCTGGTCGAACGCGCCGTGGCGCAAAATCTCGACCTTCAGCAGGCGGTGGCGCGGGTCTCCCAGACGCGAGCGGCGCTGAAGGGCGCCGATGCCGCGCTGCTGCCGGTTGGCCAAGTCAGCGGCCAGGGCGGCGAGATCTATCAGTCCAAGGAGACACCGGTCGGGCGCCTGGCCAGTGCCTTTCCTCAGTTCGAGCGGTCAACGGAAAGCTATGAGCTGGGTGCCGGTGCCAGTTGGGAGCTGGACCTGTTCGGCGGTCGGGATGCCGCGCGCGACGCGGCGCGGGCGGAATGGCAGGCCTCGGTCGCCGGCGTGGTGGCGGCGCGGCTCGCCGTGATCGCGCAGACGGCGGACACCTATATCCAGGTGCGCGCGTTGCAGGTGCGCCTCGCGATTGCCCGCGAACAACTGAAGACCCAGCAAAGCCTCATCGATCTCGTTCGGCTCCAGTATCAGAAGGGAGTCGCGGCGGAATTGCAGCTCCGCCAGGCCGAAGGGGCGCTGGGGCAGCTCCAGTCCGCCCTTCCGGCGCTCCAGAACCAGGTCGACGTGACCATGAACTCACTCGACGTTCTGGTGGGCCAACAGCCAGGGACGGCGCGGAACACGCTTGCTGCCGATGGCGACGTGCCGGCGCCGCCTGCCGTCGCCTCGGTCGACGGCCCGGCGGCATTGCTGCAGCGCCGGCCAGACATCATCGCGGCCGAACGCACGCTTGCGGCGTCCAATGCGCGGATCGGTGCAGCGATGTCGGAATATTATCCCAAATTGTCGCTGAGCGCGCTGCTGGGCACTGCGACCACCGCCACCGGCGGCCTGTTCGGTGGCGGCGCCACCCAGGCGAACGGCGTGCTGGGCCTGCGCTGGCGGTTGTTCGATTTCGGCCGGGTCGATGCCGAGATTCGCGCCGCCAAGGGGCGGAACATGGAAATGCTGGCGGCGTATCGTCAGACGGTGCTGCGCGCGTCCCAGGATGTGGAGGATGCCTTTTCCACCCTGGTGCAGCAGGAAGCGCGCGCCCAAGCGCTGGTCCAGGCGGAATCCGCGCTCGCGCGCGCCAGGAGCGCCTCCTTCGCCGCATATAAGGGCGGCGCTGTCAGCCTGATCGAGGTGCTGGATGCCGATCGCCGCCTGCTTGAAGCGCGCGACGGCGTGGTGCAGGCGCGCGCCGCCGCCAGCCGCGGGGCGGTCGCCTCCTTCCGTGCGCTGGGCGGTGGCTGGGATCCAGCCATGCCCCGCACGGCAAGCAATTAGGGCGCCGGCCTCTCCCGGGGCGCCGCTTTCAAACTCCTGAGCCCGTGCCGCGCGACGCGCGTCGGTCAACGTGCGCGCCTGCACCGAGGCAGCGCACGCGCATTTCAGTGGGTTGGGTCTGGCCGGTAGTGCGGCGTAACGATTGCGGAGCCGCTTCGGCGGGTCAAATGGGCCGCACGATGCTGCAAGGCACGCGCGTTCGCCTGCCAGGGGTATCCGAAGCGTTGACCGCAGGGCCGGCAAGGATCCAGCGTTTCATCTCATTTCTCTTTTCCGGCCAGCATCAACCGCAGGGCCCGGTCGAGCGACCACGCGCCGCCACCCCGTGCGATCAGCGGCAACAGGATTGCCGCCCAACTGAGATGCGTCGGCCATGCATCGGGATAAACGAAGATCTCGATCGTCAGCGTCATCAGGAACAAGGCCGCTGCCGAGAAACGGGTCGCCAGGCCAAACACGAGCAGGATCGAGAAGAGATGCTCCGAATAGGTGGCGGCGACCGCGGCAACGTCCGGCGGAACCAGCGGCAGGGCATATTCGGTGCGGAACAGGTCGTAGGTGCTGTCCGTGATGTGCAGCAGCCCATCGACCTTGGTGCGGCCCGACAGGAAGAATATGCCGGCGATCCCCAATCGGGCGACCAGCAGCAGCGCCGCATCGGGGAGCAGCGCCGGTCCGCGTCGAACGGCGCGGTCGTACAAGGCGGTGAGCGAAAGCATGATCGTCTCCGAAAAGCGACCGGGGCGCGATGGCGACACCCCGGCCTGGGCTGGAGGTCACGCCTTGGGCGTCAGCGAACCAGTGCCCTTGGGCGTCTTGATCGTGACGCACGTGCCCGTCTTGACGAGCTTCCAGGCATCGCCCTGATAATTCACCTTCGACGTGCCGGCGCAGCTGGTGCCGGCACCAGCCTTGCAGTCATTCTTGCCGGCGAGCGCGACCCCATAGCATTTCTCCATCGCGGGTGCGGCGTGCGCAGCGCTGGAGAGGGTGGCACCGCCCGCAATGGCGAGGGCGAGGCTGGCGGCGATGGCAGCATGCGTGGGATGCATGGGTTTTCCTTCAATAGCGGGTGCTCCTGCGACGCGCGGCTCGACGATCAGGGGAACAATCGAACCGCGCGATGACCAGGACGGAGGCGTGGGAAAACCCGGTCATATGGCCAATTCGGCCGCACGGCGGGTTGGGTTACGCCCAAGCGGGCGAAAGAATTTTCTTTCTCCGGCGCGCGCTGCTGTAACCTTTGGGCCAGATCGCACGAACGGCTCCTCGGGAGGGCGCATGCGAGCAAGTGAGGAACAGTTGCGCGAATTGATGATCGCGGGGCTCGACGGCAATGCCGACGACCACGCGGCCTTGCTGCGCCTGCTGGTCCCCATGCTCCGGGGATTCTACCGGCGTCGTGCAAGCGGCGACGGCGACGATATCGAGGACCTGGTGCAGGATACGCTGATCGCCGTTCATACCCGCCGTTCGACCTATGACCGCGACCGTCCGTTCAGCGCGTGGCTGTTCGCGATCGCGCGCTACAAGATGATCGACCATTTCCGCCGCAACCGCCGGACCCAGCCGATCGAAGGACTGGAAGAGATATTGATTGCCGAAGGATTCGAGGACGCCAGTTCCGCGCGCATGGACGTGGACGACCTGCTCGATACGCTCCCGCCCAAACAGGCGCGGATGATCCGCGCGACCCGGATCGACGGGCTGAGTGTCGCCGAGGCGGCGGATATCCATGGGCTTGGCGAATCCGACGTGAAGATCTCGGTCCATCGCGGGCTCAAGACGTTGATCGCGCGCATCCAGGGAGGGCGCACATGAACACCGACGACCTGATCGCGGAGCTCGCCGGTGATGTCCCAGCGGTGAAGCGCAGCGCAGTGGGCCGGCGGCTTGTCATGGGTATCGCGGCCGGTGCGGCAGTATCGGCGAGCTATGCCTTGCTGATGTGGGGCGCGCGGCCTGATCTGGGCGTGGCGATGCACGGCTTCTCCTTCTGGATGAAGTGGGCGTACACGATCTCGCTCGCCTTCGGGGCGTTGACGCTGACCGCACAATTGGCGCGCCCGGAAACGCGTCGGCTGCGGTGGCTGTGGCTGCTGGCGATTCCGGTGCTGCTATTGGCCGGCATGGGCGTGTTCGAACTGCTGCGCACGCCGCAAACCCAGTGGCTGGCGATGTGGCTGGGGCACAGCTGGAAAACCTGCCCGTGGCGGGTGCTGACCCTGGCGGCGCCGATCTTCATCGGGCTGCTCTGGTCGTTCCGGCGGCTCGCGCCGACGCGGTTGCGCCTGGCCGGCGCGGCGGCGGGGTTGGCGGCGGGCGCGTTCGCCGCCACCGTCTATTGCCTGCACTGCCCGGAAGCCTCCGCGATCTTCGTGCTGACCTGGTATTCGCTTGGCATCCTGCTCGCCGCGTCGTTCGGCGCGCTGGTCGGTCCGCGCCTGCTGCGCTGGTAAATTTCAGCGGGGATGTAACCGTCGATCTTCGTCCCGCGAACTGGAGGAGCCAATCGGCAGATCCTTCCGGGAGACTCTTTCATGATCACTCTTCGTACCGGCGCCAGCTTCGCCGCCGCCGCCGCCGTCGTTGCCATCAGCGCAGCTGCCCCGACCGTCGCCGTCGCAAAGGACGGCGCCAAGGTGCATTGCTACGGCGTCAACAGCTGCAAGGGCACCTCGGACTGCAAGACCGCCAAGAATGAGTGCAAGGGCCAGAATGCCTGCAAGGGGCAGGGCTTCAAGGAGATGTCGGCGAAGCAGTGCACGAAGGCCGGCGGCAGCCTGACCGCGCCGAACTGATCGCGGGACCTGCCCGGTCGCCGTCAGGGGGCCGGGCAGACCTTCCTTCCAGCACCGATCAGGATGGACCCCATGGCCTTGCCCATCACGCCCTTTGCCGGTTTCGGTCTCGGCTTGCGTAAACCGCACTACGCCGAGTTTCTCGAGCATCGCGTCGCGGTCGATTTCGTCGAAGTGATTTCCGAGAATTTCATGGTCGACGGCGGCAAGCCGCGCCAGATCCTGCGCGAGGTTCGCGCGAACTATCCGGTGGCGCTCCACGGCGTTTCGATGTCGATCGGATCGGCGGACGGACTGGACGATGCCTATCTGGCCCGGCTGCGAGCGCTGGTCGACGAGGTCGAGCCCCTGTTCGTATCCGACCATCTCAGCTGGACGCGGTTCGAGGGCTTCAGTTCGCACGATCTGCTGCCCTTGCCCTATACGGAGGAAGCCCTCGCGCTGGTCTGCGCCAATATCGGCCGCGCCCAGGACGCGCTGGGTCGCGCGATGCTGATCGAGAATCCCTCCACCTATATTGCGTTCGACGGTGCCGACAGGACCGAGTGGCAGTTCCTCGATGCGATGTGCGCACGCAGCGGCTGCGGCCTGCTGCTCGACGTCAACAATGTGTTCGTCAGCGCGACCAACCATGGCTTCGATCCGATCGCCTATCTGAACGGGGTACCGCACGCGCGCGTGCATCAGGTGCATCTTGCCGGGCACAGCCGGGGAGAGGAACTGCTGATCGACACGCACGACCAGCCGGTGCCGACCTCGGTATGGGACCTGTATGCCCATGTCCTGCCGATGCTCGGGCCGGTCGCGACGATGATCGAGCGCGATGATGCTATCCCGCCGCTGGAAGATCTCCTGGCGGAGCTGGACGTCGCCCGGCGGATCGGCGGGCGGTCCTTGGCCGAAGCGGCATGAGCCTGCGCATGCTCCAGCGCGATATGCGCGCCTGGCTTGTGGCGGCGGATGCCGGCGCAGCAAGCCGTTTTGGCAGCCCGGCTGCAGCCGGCTTGCGGGTCTACCAGAATAATTACCGCGCCCAGCTGGTCGCGTGCCTGGAGGAGAGCTTCGGGCAGACGCGCGCCTGGATCGGCGACGAAGCGTTTCACGATGCGGTCGTCGCCCATATCGATCGCGTGCCACCGAGCAGCTGGACGCTCGACGCCTATTCGCAGGATTTCCCCACAACGCTGTCGATGCTGTATCCCGACGATCGCGAAGTCGCCGAACTGGCCTGGATCGAATGCGCGCTGGGCGAAGCATTTGTCGGCCCGGATAGCGCAGCCCTGGGCGTGGCGGTGCTGGCGCAGGTGGATTGGGACAAGGCGGTGCTGCAGTTCACACCGACCTTAACCTTGCACGCATTGACGACCAACGCGCCGGCAATCTGGTCGGCATTGTTCGCGGCAGAAGCTCCGCCGACGGTGCAGTTGCTACCCGAGCCGGGCGCGATTCTGGTCTGGCGCCGCGATCAGGTTTCGTTGTTCCGCGCGATCGACTGCGCCGAGCGCGATACGCTGCAGCGTGCGAGCGCCGGTGTCGCATTTGCTGATCTGTGCGTGGAATTGGTCGACGCATATGGTGAGACCGTTGGCGTAGCGCGTGCCGGAACGATGCTGGGCCAGTGGCTCGCCGACGGGTTGATTGTGGGGATCTCCGCCGTTCAGCGTTGATCACCGGAGGCGAAGCCTTCAGTGAGGAACGCTGGGTCAAAAGACGGGAAAATGAGGCGGTCGTCGAGGCGATGGAGCGGCGCCTGATCGTGCGCCACAGGCAATGCGGATCCGTCGACGGACTGTAGAGCATCGGTTCGGCACGTTCAAAGTCTGGATGGGCGCGCCGCACTTCCAAATGACAACGCTCAACAATGTCAGAACGGAGATGGCCCGTGAGGGCGTGACCCTCTGGGCCATGTATAGCCGCCGATCGCGAGCGGCGTGCCCGAACCCTTCGGGACGAGCGCCGCGTCCACATCGAAAATCCCCACAAGCCGCGTCCGCGCCCGGTGGAGCTATTCGTAGCGCAGCGCCCAGGCCGGTGCCGCGCGGCTGGCCCGAAGCGACTGGCCAAGCACCGTCAGGACCGCGATGGCCGTGGCGATCAGGCTGGCGCCGAGGAAGAAGAGCGGCGACAGGGCAATGCGATCCCCAAACCCCGCCAGCCAGCTGCGTGCCGCCATCCAGGCGAGCGGCCAGGCGAGCAGGTTGGCGAGCAGCACCGGCCGCAGGAACTGGCCGACGAGCAGTCGCGCGACGTCGCCCGCCGAGGCACCGAGGGTCTTGCGGATGCCGATCTCCTTCACCCGGCGCGCGGTGCTGAACGCCGCCAGACCCCATAGCCCGACGCAGCCGATCAGCACGGCGAGGCCGGTGCCGATGCCGACCAGCCGCATCGCCCGCTCGTCTTCGGTGTAGAGGTCGGCCAGCCGCCGGTCCGCCGTGTCGCCGCGGAACGGCACCTGCGGGATCACCCGCCGCCACAGCGCCTGCACCTTGTCGAGCATCCCGCGCGGATCGCCGGTGAAGCGCACTGCGCCGATATGCTGGTACACCGCGTTGGGCGTGTAGATGTAATAGGCGGCGGTATCGACCGTGCGTGGCGAGAAGAAGCGCAACTCGTCGATCACGCCGACGATGGTGCGCGGCCGCGGATTGCCGACAGTCTTGCCGATCGCTTCCTCCGGCGTGCGGAAGCCGATCGCCGTCACCGCGCGGCGATTGAGCACGACGTTGCGGCCCAGGTTCCATCGCTTCCAGTCGCTGGAATCGTCGGCGGCATGGGCATCGTCGAGCAACCGGCCGGCAAGCAGCCGCGGCCGATAGGTTTCGAAGAAGCCCGGACCGGCGCTGATCAGTCGGAGCAGCGGGCCCTGGCCCGGCGGGCCGGGCTGCTCGACGATGTCGATATTGCTGGTGCCTTCGCCGCCGGGGGCGGCATTGGCGGTGCCGACGCTCTGTACGCCGGGCAGGGCGCGCAGGGCTGCGAGGAAGGCGCGCACCTGGTCCTGCCCGATCTTGGTGTCGGCGAGCGAGGTGATGGTGATCAAGCCCTCGCGGCGAAAGCCGAGATCGGCCTCGCGCAGGTGGCGCATCTGCACCGCCATCACCACCGTGCCGATCAGGAAGGCGATGGCGAGCCCGAACTGCAGCACCGCCAGCGTCTCGCGCAGTCGCGCCCCCGCCTTGCCGCCACCGGGTGCCCGCGCCGAGGCAAGGACCGCGGCGGCGGGAAAGCGCGAGAGGACGAGGGCCGGGTAGAAGCCGGCGGCAAGCCCGACGACCAGCGTGACGCCGGCAAGCATCGGCAGTGCCCAGCGATAGGGCATGGCGAGCGACGTACCCCCGGCGGCGTTGACCAGGGGCAGGCCGATTTCCGCCAGCATCAGCCCGAGCAACGCGGCAATGGCGACGGTGGTGATCGCCTCGCCAAGGAACTGGCTGATCAGCGCGGCGCGGCTGGCGCCCACCACCTTGCGCATCGCGACTTCGCGGGCGCGCAGCCCGGCACGCGCGGTGGCCAGGTTCACATAATTGACGATGCCGATCAGCAGCGTGAGCAGCCCGATCGTGCCGAGCGTGGTGACCATCAGCTGGCGGCTCGCGCTTTCGGGACCCGACGGTTTCAGATGCGCCTCGGCGATCGGCACCAGCGGCAGCGACAGCCATTTCGACACATTGGGACCCGAGCTGCTCAGCGCGCGACGATCGATGAACGGCGGCAGCTTGGCGGCGAAGGCGTGCGCCGCCTCCGGCGTCTCGAACCGCAGATAGGTGCCGAGCGATGCGGTGCCCCATTTGTACCAGGCCCATTCGGAGGGCGGCGGCGTCCGGGGCATCGGGATCAGCATGGTGACGTGCAGGTCGCTGTTCGCGGGCAGGTCCTCGAACACGCCGGCGACATGGTAGTTGGCGGGCGCATCCATGCTGATCGTCATGGTCTGCCCGATCGGATCGGCGCTACCGAAATAGCGCCGCGCCGCCGATCGGCTGAGCAGCACCGCGCTTGGATCGGCCAGCGCGCCGGCGCCGTCGCCCTGCACCATCGGCAGCGCGAAGACCGCGAAGAAGCTGGGGTCAACCTGCGCGACATTCTCTGCCGTGGCGATCCCGCCGCGCAGCACCGCACCGCTCTTGGGACCGTCGGGGGTTGGCGCACCGCCCCGGATGCGGGTGCCGATCAGCCCGGGGAAATCCTCCCGCATCTGCTCCAGCATGCCCGGCATGGTGGCGGGATAGGCGCCGTTGAACGGGCTGCCGGGGAACTGCACGGCGGTATCGACGCGGTATACCCGGTCATAGCGTGGCACCCAGCGTTCGAAGCTGGTCTCGAAGCGGACATAGAGCGCGAGCACGAGGAAGGTGGCGATCCCGATCGCCAGCCCGCCGATGGTGAGCGCCGCATAGAGCTTGTCGCGGGTCAGCGCGCGGTACAGGGCAAGCCAGGCGATCCGGGACATGACGGCTCCTATTCGTAGCGCAGCGCGCGGGCGGGTTCGGCGCGGGCGACGCGCCAGGATTGGCCGATCACCGTGACGACCGCGATCAGCAGGGCCAGGGTCGACGCGAGCAGGAAATAGGCGGGGCTCAGCGCGATGCGGTCGTCGAAGCCGGACAGCCAGCGCTGCATTGCCGCCCAGGCGAGCGGCCAGGCGATCAGGTTCGCGATCAGCACCGGCCGCAGGAACCTCACCACCAGCAACTGGAGCACGTCGCGGGTGGAAGCGCCCAGCGCCTTGCGGATGCCGATCTCCTTGATCCGCCGCTCGGTGTCGAACGCGGCGAGGCCGTACAGCCCGATGCAGCCGATCAGCACCGCCAGCGCCGCACCCGCCGTGAAAAGCCGGGTGCGCTGGGCGTCAGCGCGCTGATATTGTTCGTACAGCTGCTGGTCGACGGTGAGCGCCTGGAACGGCACATTGGGGGCGATCCGCCGCCAGACCGCCTCGAAGCGATCGAGGACCTGCCGGGCACCCGCGCCCGCATACCGCGCGGCGAGGACCGGCCCGGCAAGGCCACGGGTCTTCAAGACATAGGCTTGCGGTTCCACCGGATTGCGGGGACCGGTAAATCGCAGGTCTTCCACCACGCCTACCACCGTCACGCTGCCGTCCGACATGGTCAGCGTCCGGCCGATCGCGGCGGCCGGGCTGGCGAAGCCCAGGCGGGCGACTGCGGTGCGGTTCAGCAGAAGGTTGTAGCGCTGCTTCATGCCCTTGTCGTTCGCCGCATCGTCGAGGGCGAAGCGGGCAGGATCGAGCCACCGCCCGGCGAGCAGGCGGGCGCCATAGATGCGGAAGAAGTCGGGGCCGATCTCGTCCTGGATCACGTTGGGATCCTGGCCGGTGGCGCCCTCCCGATGCATCGTCGCGATGCCATAGCTGCCGCCGCCGACCGCGACCGAGGATTGGGTGATGCCGTTAACCCCGGGCACGCCTGCCAGCGCTTCGACGAGGTCGGCGCGCTGCGCGGTATCGAGGGCCGGATCGCCGAAGCTCGGCACCATCGCCAGCCCGCCGCGCCGGAAGCCGAGATCGGCCGATTGCAGGTGCCGGCCCTGCGCAAGCAGCACGACGGTGCCGATCATGAGCCCGATCGCGATGGCAAACTGGAAGACGACCAGCGTTGCGCGCAGCCGTCGCCCGGCGCGCCCGCCACTGGTCGCCCCGGCGGCCGCCAGCACCGCTGCGGGCCGAAACCGCGACAGCACGAAGGCCGGGTAGATGCCGGCCAGCAGGCCCACGCACAGGATCAGCGCCAGCGCTGGCGGCAGGATCGATCCGCCTCCCCAATAGACCAGATGCAGATCCGTGCCCGCGATCGCGTTCACCCAAGGCAGCGCAAGCTCGCCGAGTGCCAGCCCCAGCAGCGTGGCGATGGCGACCGTCGCGATCGATTCGGTGAGAAACTGGCCGATCAAGCCTGTGCGGGTGGCGCCGAGGATCTTGCGCAGCGCCACTTCCCGCGCCCGCTGCCCGGCCCGGGCAGTGGCGAGGTTCACATAGTTGCCGATCGCCACCAGCAGCCCGAGCAGCCCGACCAGCCCGAGCGCGGCTACCACCGCCCGGTCGCGCGGTTCGGCGAGGTGGAGCGAGGCGAGCGGCACCATTTTCTCGGTCAGCTTCAGCTTGTCGGGCGGCCCGGTGAAGTTGGGATCGGGATGGCGACGGTCGAACCCGGTGACCTGCGGCAGGAAGCGCGCCGCTGCCGCCGCATCGGGAAAGTGCAGCAGGGTGGCCAGCGCCTTGGTCTCGAGGCCATAGAAGTCGGCGTTGGGCGTGAGGCCGACAAAGATGTCGGCACGGTAGGTAATGGTGGTGGGCAGGTCGCGGAGGACGGCACCGATGCGCACCAGGCGCGGCTTTCCGTTGATCGCCAAGGTCAGCGTGCGGCCGATCGGCGATCCGCCGGCAAGATAGGTGCGGGCGATCCGTTCGGTGACGACCGCGCCGTCCGGGGTACGCAGCGTCGCGGCGGGGTCGCCCGCCACCACGGGCAAGGGCAAGAAGGTGAAGTAGTTGGCGTCGACCTGGCCCAACGTTTCCTTCACGCTGGCATTGCCGAGCCGCACCGCCGCCTTGGTGGCGAGCAGCCTTGTGCCTTCCAGCCCCGGATTTTCCGCCTGGAGCATTTCCAGCATTTCCCGGCGCGTCGGGATGTGGACTTCCTCCGCACCGGCAAACTGCATGCTCCGCTGCACCACCCACGTGCGGTCCCAGCCGGGCAGGGCATGATCAAAGCTTGTCTCGTACCGCACGAACAGCGCGAGGATCAGGAACACCGCCACGCCCAGCGCCAGCCCGCCGATATTGACGAGGGTGAACAGCTTGTGCCGCGTGAACGAGCGATAGAGGGCAAGCCAGGCGAGGCGGTGCATCGGGCCGATCCTATTCGTAGCGCAGCGCGCGGGCGGGCTCGGCACGGGCGACGCGCCAGGACTGGCCGATCACGGTCGCCACCGCGATCAGCACCGCGATGGCCGAGGCAAGCAGGAAATAGACCGGCGACAGCCCGATGCGGTCGTCGAAGGTGGAGAGCCAGCGCTGCATCGCCACCCAGGCCAGCGGCCAGGCGATCAGGTTGGCGAGCAGCACCGGGCGCAGGAACTTGGTCACCAGCAGCTGGAGCACGTCCCGCGTGGAGGCACCCAGCGCCTTGCGGATGCCGATTTCCTTGATCCGCCGCGTCGTATCGAAGGCGGCGAGGCCGTAGAGCCCGATGCAGCCGATCCCGATCGCCAGCACCGCGCCCATGGTGAACAGGCGACCGCGCTGCGTGTCCTGCTCGTAATAGGCCTTGTAGAGGTTCTCCTCGACGGTGCGGCCATTGAAAGGCTCCGCTGGCGCGACGCGCTTCCAGGCCGCTTCGATCGCATCGGCGGTGGTGCGCGGATCCCCGGTATAGCGGATCGTGGCAAGCGCGCTTTCGAAGGGCTTGCTGCTGAAGCGGTAGACGACGCCGCCCACTTCCTCACGCGGGCCGCGGAAGCGCAGATCCTCGGCCACGCCGATCACGGTCATCGCGCCATTGCCGTCCAGCGGTTTGCCGATCGCTTCCTGCGGGCTGCGGAAGCCCAGCTTCGCAGCGGCATCGCGGTTGAGCACCACACTGTAGGGCGTCTGACTGCCCTTGGTGCGCAGCGCGAAATCATCCCCCGGATGCGCGTTGTCGAACACCCGACCGGCGATCAGCCGCGCGCCGAAGGTATCGAAATAGTTCTCGCCCACCTGCACATTCATCAGCGAGGGCTTGATCGACGCTTCCTTGCCCGGCTGGAACATCGTCGAGTGGTTGGTCATGTTCTGGTCGCCGGGCGCATTTTCCGCCGAGGTTACACCGGTGACGCCGGGCACCGCCGCGAAGGCGCGCAGCAGCGCCGCCTTCCGCTCCGGCCCCAGCGAGTCCGAGGTGTAGGAGCGGACGATATAGAGCCCGTCCCGCCGGAAGCCGAGGTCGGCGCCGCGGACATGGGCGGTCTGCGCCAGCATCACCGTCGTGCCGATCGCAAAGGCGATGGCGATGGCGAACTGGACGATCACCAGGCCTGCGCGCAGGCGGGCACCGGCCTTGCCGCCACCCGGCGCGCGGGCCGAAGCCAGCACGGCGGCAGGACGGAAGCCGGCCAGCACTGCCGCCGGATAAAGGCCTGCGATCCCGCCGACCAGCAGCACGAGCAGCACCAGCGCGGGGACGATGCTGTCCGCGCCGAAATAATGGATGGTCAGGCTCAGCCCGCCCATGCTGTTCAGGAAGGGCAGGGCAAGCTCGGCCAGTGCAAGGCCGATCAGCGCGGCGAGAGCGACCGTCGCCACCGCCTCGACCAGGAACTGCCGCACCAGTGCACGACGGGTGCCGCCCAGCACCTTGCGCACCGCCACTTCGCGGGCGCGCAAGCCCGCACGGGCCGTCGCCAGGTTGATATAGTTGACGATGGCGATCAGCAGCGTCAGCGCACCCACGGCACCGAGCGTGGTCACCACCGCGCTATCCGCCGGATCGAAAAGGTGATGCGCGGTCAGCGGCCGCAGCGACTGTTCCCACTCCCCCTTCTTGATGTTGTCCCCGAACACCCGGCGCTCGGCGAAGCGGTGTAGTTCTCCCTCGAACGCCTTGGCCGCTGCCGCATCCGGGAAGCGCAGCAGGGTGCCGAGCGAGGTGCTGCCCCAATGATCGAACCACTGACTGGCGAACCGGGCGCGGTTCATCGGCACGTAGATTTCGGAGGTGAGGCTCTGGTCCTTGCGGTTGTCCGCGATCACCGCGCCGACGCGGTAGCTGTACGTCTTGTCGCCGATCACGATGGTCAGCGTGCGCCCCAGCGGCGACTGCGTGCCGAAATAGGTGGTCGCGACGCGCTGGGTGATCACCATGGTATCCGGATCGGCGAGCGCCAGGGTGGGATCGCCGGCGCGCACCGGCAGCGGCACCAGCTGGAAATAGTTCGGATCGACGGCCGTCAGATATTCGGGGCTGCTGACGGCGCCTTGCCGGACGATGCCACCGAGCGGCCAGAAGCGGGTGCCGACCAGCTGCGGATAATCTGCGCGGAGATGCTCGAGCTCGGCACCCATGGTGTAGGGGCTCGGCCGCTCCGGGTAGCCGGGCATGTGGTAGGTTTCCTGGATCATGTAGAGCCGGTCCGCGCCCGGGATCCACCGGTCGAAGCCGGTTTCGAACCGGACGAACAGATACAGCACCAGGAACACGGCGATGCCGAGCGCCAGACCGCCGATGTTGAGCGCGGCGAACAATTTGTGGCGGGTGAGCGAGCGATAGAAGCTGACAAGGGCGGAGGTCATGGCGTCACTCCCGGTTCGCGGGTGGCGGAGAGATGGCGGAGCAGGGCGACGGCGAGGAGCAGCAGCACCAGCACCGTCAGCGCGCGATCGAGCTTCACGCCGCCCGCCGCACGGCGGACAGAATCCGCCCGTCGAGCATGTGCACCGTGCGCTTGGCGATATCGGCATGGGCGGGCGAGTGGGTGACCATCACGATCGTCGCGCCGTCGGCGTTCAGCCGGGTGAGGATGTCCATCACCTGCGCGCCGTTCTCGGTATCGAGGTTGCCGGTCGGCTCGTCGGCGAGGATCAGCTTGGGCTCGCTGACGATCGCGCGGGCGATCGCGGCGCGCTGCTGCTGGCCGCCCGAAAGCTGGTGGGGATGGTGGTTGCGGCGGTGCGCGATGCCGACCCGGTCCATCGCGGCGTCGACCCGCTCGCGCTTCTCGCGCGCCGGCATCGAGCGGTACGCCAGCGCCAGCGCGACATTCTCCGCGATGGTCAGCTCGTCGATCAGGTTGAAGCTCTGGAACACGAAGCCCAGCCGGTCGCGGCGGAGCTTCGCCAGCTGCGACTCCGGCACCTTGGCGATGTCCTCGCCCTCGAACAGATAGGCGCCGCTGGTGGGGCGGTCGATCGTGCCGAGGATGTTGAGCAAGGTCGACTTGCCGCAGCCGGACGGGCCCATGATCGCGAGGAATTCGCCTGCCAGCACGGTCAGGTCGATGTCGGCGAGCGCCGTGGTCTCGACTTCGTCGGAGCGGTAGGCGCGGTGGATGGCGTTGAGTTCGATCATGGCGGGCTCCTATCGGATGAGCAGGGTCTGGTAGGGGGCGTAGGTGGTGAGCGGCGTGGTGAGGATGCGCTCGCCGGGGGCGAGGCCGCTGGTCACCTCGACCTGGTCGGGATTGCGGCGGCCGGTGGTGATCGCCCGGCGCACGGCGCGATTGTCGCTGGTGAGCACGAAGGCGGTGGTGCCGCCGGCATCGAGCCAGCCGCCGGACGGGGCGACCGTGGCCGGGCGATCGGCGCCCAGGGTGAGCCGCACGTCGAGCGTCTGGCCGCGGTTCAGGCCCGCGGGCGCAGCACCCCGGAAGCCGAGCTCGACACGAAATCTCCCTTCGGTGACTTGCGGCAGGACCTTGATCACGGTGAGCGGCAGGCTGCGCCCGTCGAGATCGGCAACGGCGGTGAGGCCGGTGCGGACGCGGCCGAGATAGAATTGGTCGACATCGGCGGTGAGTTTCCAGGCGCGCTCGGAATCGACCTGGCCCACCGCGTCGCCGGGCTTGATCATCTGGCCCGGCTGCAGGGTGAAGGCGGTCAGCCGCCCGGCCACCGGCGCGCGCACGACCAGCGCGGCGAGGCCCGCGCGGGTCATCGCGAGGCTCTCGCGCAGCTCGCCGGCGGTGGCGCTCACGCCGGAGGACTGGTCGGCGAGCATCCGTCCCGCCTCGGCGGCGCTGCGGGTGAGCGCGGCCAGGCGCGCGCGCTGGTAGGTCACCTCTTCGCGCAGCGGCGTGACGGCGGCGGCGGTGACGATCTGCTTGTCGAACAGGATCTGCTTCTGGCGGAGCAGCGCCTCGGCCTTGGCCAGTTCGTTGCGGGCGGAGGCGATGTCGCGCTCGGTCTGCTCGCGACTTTGCTGGATCGACAGGCGCTGGCCGCTGATCGAGCTGAGCTGCCCGGCGATATTGGCCGAGCGGCTGGCGACGTCGAGCGCCAGCGTCGGGTTGGCGAGCCGGGCGAGCGGGGCACCCGCAGCGACCGACTGGCCGTCGCTGGCGATCAGCGCCTCGACCTGGCCGCCGCTGATCGCGGTGACATAGACGGTCTGGAGCGGGGCAACCTGCGCGCGCAGCGGCACGTAATCGGCGAAGGCGGCGCGGGTTACCGGCGCGATGCGGATCGTCGCGGGGTCGACCGCCAGCGATCCCGAACCCGGCAGAAACCACCAGAGCCCGAGCGCAGCGGCGAGCGCGACGATGCCGAGGCCGATGCGGACCAGCAGCTTGCGACGGCGGGCATGCGGGCGCTCGATCCGCCGATCCATTGCCGCGCCATTGGGAGAAGGGGACGTTGCTTCCATGTCCGCCATCGTACAACAGGGCAGCGATCAGTCCTAAATCGCTGACATGTTTAGATATTACAGAAGGCGCTGGCGCTTGGGGCGAACAGTGTTCAAGCTAGTGTCCGATTCCGAACACATATCCGGAGCGGTCAAGCCTGTGCAAACCGAATCGCCGACCATCCTGGTGATCGACGACGATCCCGACATCGTCCGCGCGGCGACCTTGCTGCTCGAACGCAACGATATGCGCGTGCTCGGCGCGGCCGATCCCGATGCCGCCTGGGTGCGGCTGGCCGAGGGGCCGGTCGACGCGATCCTGCTCGACCTCAATTTCGCGCGCGGGCGGACCAGCGGCGAAGAGGGCTTCCGCATGCTCGACCGGCTGATCGCCGCCGATCGCAACGCGGTGGTGGTCGTGGTCACCGGGCATAGCGGCATCGCGGTGGCGGTGCAGGCGATGCGCGGCGGGGCGAGCGACTTCGTGATCAAGCCGTGGAGCAACGAGCGGCTGCTCGCCACCGTGGAGCGCGCGGTGGCGCTGCGCCGGGCCCAGCTGGCGGCGGCACCGGCGCCGACGGGAGAAGATGCGCTGCTGCTGCTCGGCGAGGCGCCGGCGATCGAGCTCGCCCGCGGGCTGATTGCGCGGGTGGGACCGACCGAGGCGGCGGTGCTGCTCACCGGCCCGGCGGGCAGCGGCAAGACCCTGGCAGCGCAGATGCTGCACCGCGCGTCGCCCCGCGCCGAACGGCCGCTGGTGGTGCTGGATGCTGCCGTCGCCGATGGCAGCACGATCGCGGCGCGCGTGGCGGCCGCTGAGGGGGCGACGCTGCTGATCGAGGCGGTCGACCAGCTCGCGCCGGCGCTGCAGCCCGAACTGGCGCGGCAGCTGGGGGGGCTGCGGGTACTCGCCACCAGTCGGCGCGACCGGGCGGGTACCCGTGCGGCGTTGATCGACGACCTCCGCTTCCGGCTGAACACGGTGGAGATCGACCTGCCGCCGCTCGCCGGCCGTCAGGACGATCCGGTGCTGCTGGCGCGGCATTTCTGCGCGCTGTACGCGGGCCGCTATGGCCAGCCCTTGCGGGGGCTGACCGAGGAAGCCGCCCGCGCCATCGCCGCCGATTTCTGGCCGGACGGGGTCCACGGCCTGCGCCAGGCGATCGAGCGGGCGGTGCTGCTCGGCGGCGGCGAGGCGATCGACGTCGCCGCGCTGGGGCTCGCGCTGCCCGACGAGGCGCTGGAACCCCGCGCGATCCGGGCCGACCTCAACCTCGGGCGGAGCGAGGCGACCCTGGTCGCGGCGGCGCTCAAGCGGCATGCGTTCAACATCAGCCGCGCGGCGGCCGAGCTGGGGCTGACGCGCGCGGCGCTCTATCGGCGGATGGCGAAATATGGGCTCTAGGGGCTGGGCGGCGCTGCTGCGCGGCATGCTGCTGGTGCTTGCCGGCGGCGCGTTCGCGGTGGCCTGGGGTGCCGGGCTCTACGCCAGTGCGCTGGTGTCGGCGCTGGCGGCGCTCTGGGGTGTCGTGACCGGCATCGTCGAGGCGCGGCGGCCCCAGCTGATTCCGGTCGCCGCGCCCATGCCCGCGCCCGATCCCGCCCATCGCGAACGCCGTCTGATCGCGCTGCTCGACCTATCGCCCGCGCCGATCGTCACGCTCGACGGGGAAGGGCGCCTCCACGCGATCAATCGCGCGGCGCGGCGGCTGTTCGCGGCCGCGGACCTGATCGCGGACCCGCCCGCGCCCCTGGTCGAGGCGATCGGCGGCGACGGCGCAAGCCGCGCGGCGACGGTTGCGATCGAAGGACGCAGCTATGCCCTCACGACCAGCGACCTCACGCTCGGGGGCGGGCAGACGCGGCTTGCGGCGCTGATCGACATCGATGCCGAACTCAAGGCGGCGGAAGCGGCGACGCTGCGCGACCTCGTGCAGGTCCTGAGCCACGAGATCGTCAATGCCCTCACGCCGATCGCGTCGCTCAGCCGCACCGCGGCGGACATGCTGGAGGACGATGCGCCCGCGCTGCCGGCACTGCGTGATGCGGTGGGAACGGTGGCGCGCCGCGCCGCGGGCTTGCAGCGCTTCGGCGAGGCCTATCGCTCGCTTGCGCGGCTGCCGGCGCCCGTCTTCGCCCCGTTCGACCTGCGCGAGGTGGCGGGCGATCTCGCGCGGCTGTTCGCGACGCGGTGGCCGGAGCTGCCGCTCGCCTTCGAGGAGGGGCCACCGGTGCGGCTGCACGGCGATGCCGATCAGCTGAGCGCGGCGCTGTGGGCGCTGCTGCAGAACGCAGCCGAGGCGATTGCGGGGCAGGCGGAGGGGCAAGTGGGGCTGGCGCTGCGCCGGGACCGCGATACGGCGGCGTGGCAGGTCTGGGACAACGGCCCCGGCGTCGCACCGGCCGATCGGGCGGCGATCTTCCGCCCGTTCTTCACTACCAAGTCGCAGGGAACGGGCGTGGGGCTGGCGCTCGCCCGCCAGATCCTGCTCGGGCATGGCGGCGATCTGGTGCTGATCGAGGGAGGTACCAGCGCCCGCTTCGAGGCGACGCTGCCGATCGTCGCGCGGGGATGATATTCGGCCCGCACCGCCATGGGAGCGGTGCTGGCCGGGATAGGGTGCCGCCGGGGGAAGCCGACCCCTCGGTCAGTGCGCCGCGCTGGTATCCACCTTGCCGC
This sequence comes from Sphingomonadales bacterium, assembly GCA_027489295.1. Next base: position 27,858 of record JAIYAA010000088.1, read on the forward strand.
GGGGGCGGGGGGTGAGCCAGATGATGCCGGCCGCGAACACGAAGACGATCGCCGACAGCAGAAACACATGCGTCGTCGCCAGCGTGAGGCTTTCCTGGTCGACCACCCGGGCAACGGCGCTGCGCACCTGATCGACCGAGAAGCCTTGCGCGGTCATCGCGCTGAGCGTCGGATCGGTGTTCAGCCGCGAGACGATCTCGCTGCGCGCCACGCGCGAGCTGTCGTCCCAGATGCTCGTCGAGATCGAGGTGCCGATCGCGCCCGCCATGGTGCGCAGGAAGCTCATCACGCCCGCCGCCGAAGCGGTCTCCTCCGGCAGCACCGATCCCAGCGCCAGCGTGGTGAGCGGGATGAAGAAGAACGGCATGCCGAAACCCTGCAGGAACTGCGGGAAGGCGAAGGTCCAGAACCCCGCCTGGCTGTTCCAGTACACGCGCAACAGCGCCGACAGCCCAAGCCAGAGGATGCCAAACGACACCAGCAGGCGCGGATCTACCTTGTTCGAAAGCTTGGCGACCACCGGCGACATGAACACCGCCGCCACGCCCGAAAAGGCGGTGGCATAACCGGCATAGGTGGCCGTGTAGCCCTGGCTCGACTGGAGCCATTGCGGGATGATCACCGCCGAGGCGAAGAAGGTGGCAAAGGCGAAGGAGAGCGAGATCACCGACACGGTGAAGCCCCGGTGCCGGAACACCCGCAGATCGACTATCGGATCCTTCTGGGTGATCTCCCAGGCAAGGAACACGAGGAAGCCGATCGCGGCGACGACGCCCAGCCAGACGATCGACGCGCTGTTGAACCAGTCATTCTCGCGGCCGAGATCGAGCATGATCTGCAGCGCCGCGATCCACAGCACCATCAGCGCGAGGCCGCCCTTGTCGACCGAAAGCTTCGCGGTTTCCGTCTCGGCGCGGCGCAGCAGCCGCATCGCGCCGAACGCGCACAGCGCGGCGACGGGGATGTTGATGAAGAAGATCCAGTGCCACGACCAGTTGTCGCTGATCGTGCCGCCCGCGATCGGGCCGAGGATCGGCGCGACCACGGTGGTCATCGCCCACAGTCCCATCGCCTGGGCGTGCTGGCTGGGCTTGAAGATGCGCAGCAGCAGCGTCTGGGTGAGCGGCATCAGCGGGCCGCCGCACAGCCCCTGGCCGATGCGACAGGCGACCAGCATGCCGAGCGTGGTCGACATGCCGCACAGCACCGAGAAGATGCCGAAGCCGATCACGCCGAGGATGAACACCCGCACCACGCCGAACCGGCCGGCAAGCCAGCCGGTGAGCGGCACGCAGATCGCCTCGGCGACCGCGTAGGAGGTGATGATCCAGGTGCCCTGGCTTGACGAGATGCCGAGGCTGCCGGCGATGTGCGGCACCGAGACGTTGGCGATGGTGGTGTCGAGCACCACCATGAAGTTGGTCAACGCCAGCACCACGCCGGCGAGGATCAGCGAAGGCCCCTCCAGGAAGCCCCCGCGCTGCATCTGGCCGCTCATGGCAGGCAATCCTTACTTGGCCGAGGTATCGATCTCGGCGTCCATCGACAGGCCGACGCGCAGGGGATGCGCCTGCAGCTCCTGGGGATCGAGCGCGACGCGTACCGGCAGGCGCTGGACCACCTTGATCCAGTTGCCGGTCGCGTTCTGCGCGGGGATCAGCGCGAAGGACGAGCCCGTCCCGCCCGAGAAGCCGACCACGCGGCCGTGATATTCGACGTCGCCGCCGTACAGGTCCGACTTCAGGGTCACCGGCTGGCCGACCTTCACGCGGGTCAGCTGGCCTTCCTTGAAGTTGGCGTCGACATAGAGCTGGTTGAGCGGCACGATCAGCATCAGCTGCGCGCCGGGGGCGACGCGCTGGCCGACCTGCACCGCGCGGCGGGTGACGACGCCGTCGAACGGCGCGCGGATCGAGGTGCGGGCGAGATCGAGCTTGGCCTGGTCCACCTTGGCACGGGCCGCGAGCACTTCCGGGGCGGTGGTGGCGGTGGCGCCGTTCACCAGCGCCTGGTTCGCCGCCAGCTGGCCGCTCGCCGCAACGCGGGTCGAGGTCGCCTGGGCGAGGCCGGCGCGGGCGAGTTCGAGATTGGCGCGCGCGGCGGCGAAGGCATTGGTCGCCGAGGTAAGTTCCTCGCCCGAGACCGCGCCGTTGGGGGCGAGCTTCTGGCGGCGGGACAGGTCGATCTGTGCCTTCTGGAAATCGGCCTGTGCGGCGGTCACCTGCGCGCGGGCGCGGGCGATGTCGGCTTCGCGCGCCTGCACCTGCGCGGCGAGCGCGTCGCTGGTCGCCGAGGTCTGGCCGAACTGGCGGGTGGCGCGGGCGAGATCGGCTTCGGCCTGGGCCAGCGCGATCTTCGCATCGCTGTCGTCGATCTGGACGAGCAGGTCGCCCTTCTTGACCGTCTGCGTGTCGGCCACCGCAACGCGGAGCACCTGGCCGGCGGTCATCGGCGTGATGCTGGCGCTGTCGGCGCCGACATAGGCGTTGTCGGTGCTCACATAGTGGCTGCCGACGGCCATGTAATAGCCGCCATAGCCAAGGCCGCCGAGCAGCACGAGGCCGCCGACGCCCAGCATCAGCCGCTTGCGCAGCGACTTGCGGTGGGCATCATCGGCATCCACGGGGGCGGGAGCGGGGGTGGGCTCGGCACGGTCGGCGCTGTTGTTGCCGCGGGCGGAGTGGATGGCGGGTTCTGCGTCAGCCATGGGTCGGGACCTCGGAAGCGGCAACCGCCGCATTGTTGGTGGAAAAGCCTCCGCCGAGCGCGCGGACGAGCTGGACGTCGAGCGCGAACGCACGCGCCTCCAGTTCGGCAACGATCTGACGGTTCTGCAACACCCTCTCCTCGGCGGTCAGAACATCGAGGAACCGCGACAGCCCGCCTTCATAGCGTTGCCGCGCGATCCCATAGGCCTGTTCGGAATCGGCAAGGGCCTGACGGCTCTCGCCCAGCCGCGTGGCCAGCGCCTTCTGGCTCGTCACCGCATCCGCCACATCATGATAGGCGGTGGTGACGCTGTTGTCGTAATTTGCGACGGCTTCGTCATAGGCGGCGCGGGCGCCGGCATATTGCCCGCGCAGTTCGCCGCCATGGAAGATCGGCAGACTGATCGCCGGGCCCGCCTGGAACAGCGCGGCGCCCTTGCCCTGGACGAAGTTGTCGAGGCCGAGCGAGCCATAGCCGGCGAGCGCACTCAGGCGGATCGACGGATAGAAGGCGGCGCGGGCCACCTTGATCTTGCTGGCGGCGGCTTCGACCCGGGCGCGGGCGGCGGCGATGTCCGGACGGCGACCGATCAGATCGGTCGTCACGTCGGCGGGAATGCCGCGTGCCTCGGTGGGCGCTGCGGGGAGGGCAATGGTCAGGCCGCGATCCGGCCCCTGGCCGAGCAGCGCGGCGATGCGGTTGCGGGTCAGTCCGATCTGCTCGTCGATGCCGGCAAGCTGCGCGCGGGCGGCCGGCACCGCAGCTGCGGCCTGCTTTTCCTCGGCGCGGGTTTCGAGCCCGTTGGTCACGCGGTCGATGACCAGCTTCTGCGTCTCGAGCCGGACCTGCAGCGCACGTTCCTGCACGGTGCGGTCCGCCGCGAGGCGCGCGAGATCGGCATAGGCCGTCGCGATGTTGGTGGAGAGCGCCAGACGGGCCTGTTCCAGTTCGAGCCGCGCGGCCTCCGCCTGCGACGTCGCAGCGGCGAGCTGGGCGCGGTTCTTGCCCCACAGGTCGAGATCGAACGACAGGTTCAGCGTGCCATAGCCGATCGTCTGCACGTTCGACGGGATGTTGATCGGCAGGCCGTCGCCGGTGTTGATCTGGTTGGCCGCGATGGAGCCGCTGGCATCGGCGCGCGGCAGGCTCGCCGCACCCGCCTGCACCGCATAGGCCTGCGCCGACCGCAGTCGCGCGGCGGCGGCGGCAAGATCGGGCGCGCCGCGAAAGGCCTCGTCCATCAACGCGTTGAGCTGCGGATCGTTATAGGCGGTCCACCAGTTGGTGACCGGCCAGGCTGCCTGCGCCGTGCCGGCGAGCGACTGGCTGGCGGCATAGCTGTCCGCAGCGCGAACCTCCGGGCGGGCGCCCAGATTGGGGACGGGCGCGCAGGCGGCAAGCGCCGAAGCGGCAGCCGCGGTCAGCAACAAGGGCCTTGTCGGGAAACGACTCATCATGCTCTGGAAAACCGTACTAGTGGGTACGAGTTCCAGATGGAGAGCGCTTCCGCCCTTGTCAATAGAAAATCGTACCCTATAGTACGGTTATGGAGAGCATCACCCCCAAATGTCTCGGCAAGCGTGAAGCGCGGAAGCAGGATCGCCGCGCCGCGATTCTCGTCATCGCCAAACGCCACTTCATGGAGCAGGGCTATGCGGCCGTGTCCATGTCCGCGATCGCCTCGGAACTCGGCGGATCCAAGGGCACGTTGTGGAGCTATTTCGCGTCGAAGGAAGAGCTGTTCGACGCGTGCGTGGACGAAGCGACGCGAGACTATCGCGAGCAGGTGCTGCAGCTGCTGGTGCCATCGGACAATCTCCAAGCCACGCTCTGCGCCTTCATCCGCAGCCTGTTGCGCAAGGTAACATCGAAAGACGCGATTCAGCTGCACCGCGTGATCCATGCCGAAGTCGAGCGTTCGCCGGAAATGGGCCAGATCTTCTTCCGTCGCGGCCCGCAGCGCACCCGCGAGATGCTGGCAGCCTATCTGGAAGACGCGATGCAAAAGGGGCAGCTCCGCCAGGCCGATCCGTTGCGCGCCGCCTTCGCGCTGACCAGCCTGTGCATGGGCGCGCAGCAGCGGGCGATGCTGGGCCATCAGTTCAGCACCGCCGAGATCGAGGAAGACACCGACTATATCGTCGACCTTTTCCTGCGGGCATTTGCGCCGGAGGCCGTGCCCGCCTAGGCTTTTTGCCGGGGGAGGTCGTGCCGATGATCGGAAAGCACAATATCGTCTTGCTGCTGGCGTCCGGCCTGATGCTCGCCGGCTGTGGCGGGGAGCCGGCCGCGCCGGCACCGCGCGCATTGCTCTATGCCGGGTTGCCGGTCCAGGGCAGCCTTGCCGACGCGAAGCGCGCAGGCTTCGACCAGTGCATCGAGATCGATGGCCTGCACCAGCGATGCCGCCGCTCTGGCGTGATGCTGCTGGGCGAGGGGCCGTACGAGGCGGCGATAGACCTGATCGGCGCGGGCGGCAGCGGCGGTTTCCGCCAGCTCACGCTGTGGCACGATCGCGACCAGTCGGCGGTCCTGAAGGTGAGCGAGGCGCTGAAGCAGCGGGGCTGGACCTTCACCTATACCGGTGACGGCGCGCGCGGCGACCAGATGGTGCTGGTGCACCCCGGGGCGCCGGTGCATTTCTCGGTCGATCTCAGCTATTGGGGCAAGCGGCGCGTGCGGATCCTGCCGGAATAGCCGCCAACTTTATGCAAATCTAACGTGCGCACGGCGTGTTTGCCCTCGAAGCTTAATGCAGGGGGCGCCTAGCTTGCAGCCATCGGTCCCGACGGGCCGGCGGTTGTAAGGAGCGTTTCGATGGTGTCCGGCATGGCGACGGAGCCTGATGCGGCTGCCACCATTCTCTGGGTGGGGCAGGATCGCGATGGGCATTGGCTGGTCCAGGAAAATCACGGGTTGATGGAGGGGCGGTTCGTATCGCGTGCGGCGGCGTGGCAGTTCGCGCGTGCCGAGCGCCACGCCTTTCCCGGCGCCGAGCTGGCCGAGGCGGAGCAGCCGCTCATCGCCAGCATCTCCTTCGATCCCGCCGGGCCGGACGAGTGTGCCCGGCGCCGGGCAGCCTGAGCGCGCGCCATGGAACTCGTCCATGCCTTTGCGCTGCCGCCCGCACCCGCGAGCGCGCCGCTGGCCGCGCGGGTGCGCCACGCGCTGTGCGACGCCGCCGATCGCGCGGCGATGCAGGATCTGCGTTGGCCGATGGTCGCGGCGCGGCTGGAGTCGCTGCGCGAGGAGGGGCGGCGCAGCATCCGCATCGTCGACGCCGCCTGCGGTTCGGCCAGCCTGTTGCTGCTGGCGGTTCGCAGGGCCCGGGCGCTGGGCTTCGTCGCGATCGAGGCGCGCGGCGTGGACCTGGACGGCGCCTGCCTTGCGCAGGCGCGCCGCGTGGCGGCCACGATCGAAGACCCGGCGGTCGACCTGCGCTTCTATGTCGGCACCGCCGAAGCGGCGATGCGGGACGAACTCGCCTTCCCCGCGGACATCCTGCTCTATGCGGCGGCACCGCACGAACGTTCGGCGCTGGTCTGGCTGGCGCGGCGGGCGGGCCGGTTGGCGCTGGGCGGCCCGCGTTCGGGAGCCGCGGCATGACCCGGCCCGGCGACCGGCTGTGGCGCGCGGCCGGGGCGGCGCTGCTGATCGCCGGCGGCCTGGCGGGCGCGTTCAGCGATGTCGGCGGTGCGGAAGGCAGCGGCGTGCTGCTGCTCGGATTCCCGCTCGCGATCCTCGGCCTCGTGCTGGTGGTGCAGGGGCGTCGCGCGCCGCTGGCGATCCGCGTCGAGTGCAGCCGCCACCGGCTGCTGCCCGAACGCCTCCAGGCACGCCGCGTCGCGCGCCGCCGCGGCCGCTGAAGCGACGCGTCTCCCAAAGCGAAAGAAACACGCATGTCGTTCGAGATGCACGGCGGTCAGCTGCACGCCGAAGCGGTGCCGCTGGCCACGATCGCCGACGCGGTCGGCACGCCGACCTATGTCTATTCCGAGGCGGCGCTGCGCAAGGCGGCCGATGCCTTCACCGCGGCGCTGGCCGGCATCCCCCGCCAGCAGCGAATGTTTGCGATGAAGGCCAACCCGAACCCGATGGTGCTGCGAACACTGGCGGGGCTCGGCTTCGGCGCGGACATCGTCTCCGAGGGCGAGCTGGCGCTGGCGCTGGGGGCGGGCATGGCACCGAAGGACATCGTCTATTCCGGGGTCGGCAAGACCCCTGCCGAGCTTGCGGCGGCGCTGGCGGCGGGCATCGGTCGCTTCAACCTTGAGCACGAGCGCGAAGGCGAGGTGCTTTCGGCCCTGGCATGTGCGCAACGCACGCGGGCGCCGGCGCTGCTGCGGGTGAACCCGCATATCGATGCGCATACCCATGCCAAGATCAGCACGGCGCTCGCCGACAGCAAGTTCGGCATCGGCTATGGCGAAGCGGCGGCGATGTATGACCGACTGGCCGCGCTCCCCGGGCTGAATCTCCACGGCATCGCGGTGCATATCGGCAGCCAGATCACCGACCTCGCGCCGCTGCGCGCGGCCTATCGCCGGATCGGCGAGCTGGTCGCGCGGCTTCGCGCCGAGGGCCACCGGGTCACCCATGTCGATCTCGGTGGTGGCCTGGGCGTCGCCTATCGCGACGGGGAACCCGGCGCGGACGTCGCCGCCTATGGCGCAATGGTCGCGCACGAGACGCGCGACTGGGACGTCACCCTGCTGTTCGAGCCCGGCCGATTCCTGGTGGCGCAGGCGGGCGTGCTGCTCACCCGGGTGCTGTGGGTCAAGCCCGGCCAGCCGCACCCGTTCGTGATCGTCGATGCGGCAATGAACGATCTCGCCCGGCCGGCGCTGTATGATGCGTGGCACGACTTCGCCGCCGTGCGCGCGACGCGTGATCACATCGTCGCCCATATCGTCGGGCCGGTGTGCGAGAGCGGCGACACCTTCGCCCGTGCCCGCATCATCGATCGGGTGGGGGAGGGCGATCTCGCCGTGTTCCACACCGCCGGTGCCTATGGCGCGGCGATGGCCTCTACCTACAATGCCCGCGCGTTGGTACCGGAGGTGTGGGTGGAGGGCGATCGCTTCGCCGTCATCGCCGACCGTGTGCCTGCCGCCGAACTGCGCCCGCAGCGCCTGCCCGACTGGATGGCGCCGCGCGAACTGGCGCGTATCGCCTGAGATGCGCCCGTTTCATCCGTCGTCGGGCTCGAGGTCCGCGTCGGAATAGTCATAGGCCAGCAGGTCGCCGGGCGTGCAGTCGAGATAGCGGCAGATCGCCGCGAGCGTGGAGAAGCGGACACCCTTCACCTTTCCCGATTTCAGCAGCGACAGGTTGCTCTCGGTGATGCCGATCGCTTCCGCCAGTTCCTTCGAGCGGACCTTGCGGCGGGCCAGCATGACGTCGAGGTTGACGACGATCGGCATCAGACGAAGCTGTCCAGATCGCGGCGCGCGTCGAGGCCGGCCTCCACCGCCCAGATCGCGGTATAGGCGGCGAGCGCGAGCAGGAGGCCGGCGCCGATCTTGTCGAGATAGATGTACATCTCGACGTTCGCGCCGTTCGGCGTGCCGGGGGAAAGCAGCGTCGCCAGCAGGCAGTCGTAGAGCGGGCTCACCAATGCCCAGACGATCGCCGCGATCGACGACAGGCGGAGCCAGCGCAGCGCCCGGGTAAGCGCCGCCGAACCGCTGCCGCCCAGCCGCCGCAGCGCCAGCCCTACGCCCAGGATCACGAAGGCGAAGGGGCCCAGGTTGATCGCCTCGACCGCGGCGAGGCCCAGGCGCACGTCCGGACGGGCGACATAGGCTTCATAGGCCCCCAGCCGTGCCGGGCTGGCGAGGACGCTGCTGCGGACATCCTGGTCCAGCAGGGTGGCGGGCTGGTTGCGCCAGACGCAGCCCGTGGCGATGTCGCAGACCGGCGAGGCGCCGGGGGACAGCCCCGCCACGGCGATCACCACCGCCATCACCACCCCGGCGAGCAGGAAGATCGCGCCGACCGCACGGCACAACCTTGCCTTGCGCGGGGGCAGCCAATCGCTGTTTTGCATCATGATCTTTCTGTTTGACGAAAAGATATTGCCATCTTACACCATACTAGCGGCTGGGGGATAGCCGTACTTCCTTGGGAGAACCGACATGATCGGCTGGAGAAGATGCGCATTGGGCGCCGTGATGGCGCTCGTCCCGACCACGGCGATGGCGCAGGAAACCACGAAGGCGCAGGCTGCACCGGAGGGAGCGGAGATCGCGATCGGCGTGCTCCGGCACGGCGCGAACTTCCATCCGCTCGGCAGCCAGCTCGTCTTCAACCTGCCGAACCTGCCGGCCGGGCAGATCTATGAGGGCGAGGAGGAAAACGGCACGACGGACGTGCAGCTCGCCTATCGCAGCCGGCCGCTGCGGATCCTGCTCAAGCCGCGGATTACGGGAAAGCTCCAGATCAACACGGACGGGCGCACCAGTTTCTCGAGCATCGGTGCCGAGTGGCGCCAGCATTTGCTGCGCGGCCGGATCTATCTGCAGGGCGGCATCGGGCTGACGGTGATCGACGGCTATCGGTTCACGCCCGATCCCTTCCAGCCCGGTCTGTCGCGCGACGAGGCGCAGCGCCGCTACACCATTTATCTGCGGCGGACGTCGTTCGGCTCGACCGTGCTGTTCAATCCCAACGCGTCGATCGGCGTGCGGCTCACCCCGAAATGGGCGGTCGAACTGGCCTGGGAGCATTACAGCCACCGCCAGCTCTTCTCCGAGCAGAACCCCGGCATCGACAATGTCGGGATCCGGCTGGTCCACCGCTTCGGGCGGTGAAACGCCGGAGGACAACGGTTTGGCGCGAACCATTTGCGCGAGCGGGTGCGGCGCAATAGGTGCGGCATCATGACGTTGTCCCGTCTGGGCTTCGGCCTGATCGCCGTCCTGCTGCCCGCATCCGCTCCCGCGCAGGACGCCGCCGGCGGCGCGGATACGATCGACCCCGGCACGATCGACGTGACCGACGCGATCGAATGTCGTCTGGATGCGCCGGTCTACACCCGCTTCGCGATGGCGGTGAACGGCGAGGAGAAGCTGGCCGACAAGCACGGATGGAAGGCGGTGAAGTCCGCCAACTTCCTGCTGGCGGAATATGATCTTCCGGCGCCGATCGTGGTCGCAGGCGGATACAGCACGCGCCGCATCGCCTTCACCTCGACCGGGGTGCTGGCCATTCTCGACCTGCCGGATCCCGCGGTCGTCGCGCGCAAGGCGCAGATCGAGAATGCGATGCCCGCCGAGGGGCTGGTCGACGCGCTGGTCGCCTCGGGCAAGGTAACCCGGGCGCAGGCGGAGGCACAGATCACCTTCCGCAAGTTCATCGGCGAGCGGGTGCTCCGCGACGTTACCGACCCGGCCGATGGCGACCATTTCCGCGCCCGCACGATCATCGCTCGCAACGTCTCCAACGTCGCCACCCATCCCGGCAAGACGCTCTACGGCTGCGCGTACAAGATCGAGCTGCTCGACAAGGATGGCAATTCGCTGTGATCGGCATGCTGATCGCGCTGGCCGCCCATGCGCTGCCGATGCAGGCAGGCGCGGACGTCTTCATCGGCACGCTTGAACGGGACGGCAAGGCGATCCTTCTGCGGCGCTGCGACCTGGCCGAGAACCGCTATGCACTGGTCGACGCGCCCGGTGCGCACGCCCTGGACAAGCTCCGCAAGGCCAGGCTGCCTGCCTATGGCGAGGTCATCGCGCGCTACGTGGAGCGGGAGGGGCGGTCGATCCTGCAGGTGGAGCGCGTCGAGGCCCTGACGCCGGGCAAGAACTGCCACCTGGCGGACCTGCTCGGATCCTAGCGCCGGAAACCGCCTGCCCAGAGCGCCCACCAGCAAAGCAACGGCTGCACGAACAGCCGCGGTGCGTGATAGGCCCAGCCGAGCCCGGTGCCGGTCGACAGATCCTGTACCGCGTGCTGGAGGTTCGCCGGGAACACGCACAGCGCGTAGAGCGCGAGCATCACGCCGGCGACCTTGCGCAGCCGCACCGTCAGCAGCGCAAGCGCGCCGGCGATCTCACACAGGCCGGTGCCGGCGATGACGAGGGCCGGATAGGGCACCCAGTCGGGGGTAATGTGGAGGAACGGGCGTGGCACCATCAGGTGCAGCACGCCCGCCAGCAGATACAGGCACGCCAGCACGATGCGCGCGCGGCGGCGCCA
>JAIYAA010000347.1 GCA_027489295.1 Sphingomonadales bacterium
AGCGGACGGCCAGCTTACAAGCCCCGCCGCCTAGTCGCTGCCGTTCGCGCTGCCATTGTCGTAGGGCACCGCCATCGCCTCGTTGTACATGTCGTGGCGCACCTGCTCGATCGTCTGCCGATAGCCGCAGCCCTGCAGCGCCTGCGCACCGATTCGCACCGTGGCGGTGAGCGGCGCGCCGTCGCCGCAGCCCTCGGGCCGCAGCGTGATCGTCACCGGCGTGCCCTCGGGGGTCTCGGTCGCGTATACGGCCTGCCCGTCCTTCAGCTGGGGCGAGATCGGGTAGAAGGGCACCGGCTTGGCCCCTGCAGCGCGATAGAAGATGCGCCCCGGCGCCAGATCGAGCGTCCAGCCGGTCGCCCCGCCCCCGCGCAGCTGCAACGGGGTCGAGAGGTCCACCGCCCCCAGCATCGGCCCGCGACGTACCGCGGCATTGGCGGGATCGTCGGCGGCGTTCTCGGTCTGGGTCCCCCCGCAGGCGCCCAGCAGCGCCAACGGCATCAGCATCCAGCACAGGCTCGGCTTCATTCCACTCTCCTCGCCCGCTTCCCTGCGCAGTCGCTGCGGCGGGGTCAAGCGAGCGCGCGCGGTTCACGCCGACAGCGGCCGGCACGGGCCCAGGCCATGTGTCCCGCGTGCCGCATTCTTGCGTCGCGCCGTTGCACCGCACAATTCCGGGATACCTTGTACCCCGTTTTCGCTTGACGATGGTTGGCGCGTGGGGAAAAGCACCTCACGCTATGAAAAACGCCTCCTCCCTCGCCCTCTCCGCCGCGGCGCTGCTCGCGCTCGCCGCCTGCAACAACAAGCCCGAGGTGGTTGACAGCCGCGCGCCGGACCCGATGGCCTCGCAGCTCGCCAACGCCGCGCCGGTCGAAGCACCGCCGTCGATCGAGGCGACCGTCAGCTTCCGCTGCCAGCCCGGCAACACGCTGCTGGCCGCCGACTTCTTCAAGGGCAGCAAGATGGTCGCGCTGCGCGAGAAGAAGGATTCGCCGAAGTCGGTGCTGCTGACCGCGCCCGAAGCGGGCAAGCCCTATGTCGGCGAAGGCAGCTACAAGCTGGACGGCACCGCCAAGGCCGCCAAGATCACCCTGGCGGATGGTTCGGTCCACACCTGCAAGGCCTGATCGCCGCTGCAACGCAAAAACAAGGCCCGGCGGGTATTTCCGCCGGGCTTTTTTCATGCCAGCTTCACGCCCGAGGAGACTCCAGTGTCCACGGTAGCGATTTACAGTCTCAAGGGCGGCGTCGGTAAGACGACGCTGACCGTCAATCTGGCCTGGGCATCGGCCATGCGTTCGGCGCGGCGCACGTTGCTTTGGGATCTCGATCCGCAGGCCGCCTCCACCTTTCTGCTCGGCGGAGACACGGTCGGAAGGCATGCCGCGCAGTCGATCTTTTCCAAGGATGTCGCCGCCGCCAAGCTGATCCGACCGACCGCGATCGACCGGCTGGACCTGCTGCCGGCGGACAGTTCGCTGCGACAGCTCGACCATCTGTTCCACGCGCTCGACAAGAAGAAGCGGCTGAGCAAGCTGCTCGAGGACCTGAGCGGCGACTATGATCGCATCCTGCTCGATTGCCCGCCGGGCCTGACCGAGACGAGCGAACAGGTGATGCGCGCCGCCGATCTGATCGTCGTGCCGGTGGTGCCCTCGCCGCTGTCGCAGCGCGCGTTCGAGGACGTCGCCGCGCATCTCGCCCAGCGCGGCGCCAAGGTGCCGCTGCTGCCGGTGCACGCGATGGTCGATCGCCGCCGCAAGCTCCACGCCGAGGCGGTAGCGCAGCAGCCGGGCTGGCCGGTCATCCCGATGGCCAGCATCATCGAATCGGTGGCGGTGCAGCGCGCCCCGGTCGGCGCCTTCGCCCCCCGCAGTGCCGGGGCGCGGGCCTTCAACGAGGTGTGGCAGGTCGTCGAACGCTTTCTCGTGGAGCGCGTGCCTCGATGGTGACACGCCATCGCCCCCCGCAGAAGGACCTCGATCCCGCGCTGGTCGTGCGGGCATACGGCATGGGCGTCTTCCCCATGGCCGATTCGCGCGACGCCGACGCGATCTACTGGGTGGAGCCCAAGCTGCGCGGCGTCCTTCCGCTCGACGGATTCCATTGCGCCCGCTCGCTGCGCAAGATCATCCTCGCCGATCGCTTCCGTGTCACGGTCGATCAGGATTTCGGCGGCATCCTGCGGCTGTGCGCCGAATCCGCGGCGGATCGGCCGGACACCTGGATCAACGGCGCGATCGAACGCGCCTTTGTCGAGCTCCACCGCCAGGGCCATGCCCATTCGATCGAGTGCTGGGACGGCGATCGCCTTGCCGGAGGGCTCTATGGCCTGGCGCTGGGCCGCGCCTTTTTCGGGGAATCGATGGTCACCCGCGTCCGCGATGCCTCGAAGGTCGCGCTGGCGCATCTCGTCGCGCGGCTGAAGGCCGGCGGGTTCCGGCTGCTCGATTGCCAGTTCATCACCGATCACCTCGCCTCGATGGGCGCGATCGAGATTCCGCGCGACGACTATGTCGCGTTGCTGGGCGACGCGCTCGGCGGTTCGGCGGGCGCCGGGGCGCTCTCGTTGCCGTCCGCCGCGGGGGACCTCTTCGCGCTCGACGCGCCGGGCGACGATGCCGGTACCGTCTCCGGGCCGCTGTCACGGAAGGTCATCGCGCAGCTCTTCGGCCAGACGTCGTAGATCGCATTCTGCACCACGTTGAGCGCGGGCTGCTCCTTGTAGAGCCAGCCGGAGAAGACGCGGTGCCAGTTCTTGTCCTCGCGCCGTACGTCCATCTGGACGAAGGCGCCGGTCAGCCGGTCCTGCTCCCACGGCGCCGTGCGCTCGCAGGCGCGCAGCCGCACCGTAACCTGGCCGTCGATCCGGGCGGCCTGTCCCGGCTTCAGCGTGATCTCGCGCTCCACGCCGTTGCGCTTGTTGAGCACGCCCAGCACCGCGACGCGGTCGCGCATCGGCGTCAGCGCGGCGTCGACCGTCGCCGAATCGGGGCCTACCGAGACGGTATCGACCCCCTGATTGTCGCCGGTACCGGTGATGACGATCTCGTCCCCGGCATTATCGCCCGCAGCGGCGCCCTTGCCGCCCCCGCCGCCCGAACATCCGGCCAGCGCGAGCGCGGCAAGCGCCGCGGCCGCCTTCATGCGTCGGGCGTCCACGCCTCGTAGTCGCCGGTCGCACGCGCCCGCTGGCCGCCCTTTTCCAGCGCGCCGGGCGGGCGATAGGCCAGCTCGGTGCCGGTCAGGTTGGGCTCGGCCGGCTTTTCCCACACGCGCACCGGCGGCAGCGACTCGTCGGGCGCGCCTTCGATCTGGTGGTGCAGCCAGCTGAACCATTCCGGCGGGATGCGGCTGGCGTCGTTGGACCCCTTGTAGATCACCCAGCGGCGCGGAATGCCGTTGGGATCAAGCCCGCCCTCGAAATAGAGGTTGCCGAGCGAGTCCTCGCCGATGCGCTTCTTGCCGCGCAATCCCATGCGAGTGCCGAACGTGGCGCCGTTCCACCAGGTGAAGATCGGAAAAGGAAGTCCCATGACCCTGCCCGATACCGCCAAGCGCGCGGCTCGGCAACTGTTCCGATGCGCCTCAGCGCGGCGAATGCGCGAGAACGAAGCCCGCAATGCCCTCGGCGAGCCCCGGCGCCAGCGGCAGCGCCGGATCGCGATAGGTGGCGAGGCTGGCGGCGCGGCTGTCCGATTCGGCCATTTTCAGTACATGCGTCATGCCCGGCACGGTCAGCAGCGGGGCGTCGGGGCGGGCTCGGTGCAGCGCCTCGGCATCGGCGGCGGCGACCTGAATGTCGCGGCCGCCGGAGACGATCAGCAGCGGCCCGCTATAGGCGTGCGCCAGCGCTGCCGGATCCAGCGCCATCGCGTCGATCAGGAAGCCCTGCACGCCCGGGTAGAACAGCGACTGCAGCACTGGCGGCATCGTCGCGGCATCCACCCGCTCGCCGCGCTCCAGGCTGGCGAAGCCGGCATCGGCCTGGGCCAGCATCGCCTCGGGCAGGCCGCTCGCGCGCAGCTGCTCGCGCAGCAGCGTGCCGAACGGGCGGCCGGCGGCGGCGAGCAGCACCAGCCCGCAGACGTCCTGCGGCTGCTGCGCCGCTTTCAGCGCGATCAGCCCGCCTTCGCTATGCCCCAGCACCCATATGCAGCGCGCGCCGGTCCTAGCGCGAATCACGCGCAGCCAGGCATGCACGTCATCCGCATAGTCGGTGATCGTCACCGCATTGGGGTCGGGGATCGCGGCCTTGCTGCCGAACATGCCCCGCTTGTCGATCCGCACCGATCCGATGCCCAGCGCCGCCAGCGCCCGGGCGAGCAGCCTGGTGCTGTCGGTATGGACGCCCAGGCGATTGTTGCCGTCGCGATCGGTGGGGCCGGAACCCGGGAGCAGCAGCACCACCTGCTTGCCCGGCGCGGGCGCAATCAGCGTTCCGGCAAGCGCGCCCTGCGGGCCGGGTGCGGCGACCTCCGCCTCCGCCGGCGTCTGGGCGCAGGCGGGGGTGGCAGAAAGTGCAAGCACCAGCGGCAGCGCCGCGCGGACCCAGGAAGACATCGAACCACCTCGCCACAAACATGATATCATCTTTATATCATATCCAAGCGCGCGCGCAAGGCGAGGCGCAGGCGGAACCATGGGTCCGCCCGGCCGGTAGCGTATCCGGGAAAAGCGTCAGCGCGTCAGCGCGTCAGAGCGGGCGTTCGACCGCCACTGCCAGCGGGCCCTTCTCGCCCTCGACAATGCGTGCGCGCAGCGGCTGGGTGGGTTCGACTTCCTCGATCCCGGCCCGGCGCAGCGTCTCCATATGGACGAAGATGTCAGCGGTGTCGCTCGCACGCACGAGAAAGCCATAGCCTTTCAGGCGGTTGAACCACTTGACCGAAACCGGCTCAAAGGGCCCTGCTTCGCCCATCAGCTTCAGCCGCTCGACCCGCTCGACCGGGCGCTTCACCTGCTCCACGACCTCGCTCAGGTCGATCGACAGCACCGCCTTGGCCTGCAGCCCGCGCTGACGCTGTACCGCCACGCATTCGATCCGCGCGCCTTCGGGCAGGCTGCGGCGGCCATGGTCCTGCAGTACCGAGAAATGGATAAGGATGTCTCCGACGGTAGGATCGTCGGCGACCAGAAATCCAAACCCGCGCGTCACATCAAACCATTTGATGATCCCGCGATACACCCGCTCGTCGACCTCGACATCGTTCACAAACCGGAGTTCCCCTTCCGATGCGATCGCATAGTGATCAGACGCTAGCTGTTGCTCAGCACGCATTATCGTTATCCCCCAAGCCAGCAACATTAACACAGCATTACCCAGAAGGGGAATCGCTTTATGCGATCAGGAATGTCCCGCGATGAACGGGGCGTCCGGCTCCTCTCCAGGCTCCATCCTCAATATTCTAAGCGCAATCGCATGCGGATGCCCCGCCCGTAAAAATGCAGCGACTTGCTTTTTGTGAAGATCGCGCTCCGCGGGCTCCGCCGCAAAGGGTCCGAATCGGCGGCGTCGGGCAAAGGCGAGCGCGCTGCCAAATGCATCGGCCTCGATCGCCTCCGCCAGATCGGCGGTATCCCCGGCGTCGATGCCGTCGTTGCGCAGCGCCATCGCGACCCGCCGCGCCCCCAATCCCCGCCGCGCCATCGAGCGCACCCGCGCCTCGGCGAACGACCGATCGTCGACATAGCCCCGCGCGGCCATCCGCTCGGCCACCCCGTCGGGATCGGGCGGCCCCTCCCCTTCCCAGCCGCGTTCGCGCAGCTTACGGGTGAGATAGGCGCTCAGGCGGGCGCGCGTGGTGGCGAAACGCTCGACATAGCGCAGCGCCAGCCGATCGAGATCGGCGGCGACGAGCGGTGGCTTGGAACGGGACGGTTCGGGCATGCGCCTTGATTGTGCCACACTGCCAACCGATTTTGAACGATACTGCGTAGCAGAGCCACTGCGGAAAACTGCGTTGTGGGGGCACAACGAACTGCTACCTCACAGGGGCACGAGAAAAAGAATGGTATTGAACGAAACGGGATCGCTCGAAACAGTGGATATGGCAGTGCTTGCGCCCACGCCCACGGAAGATTCGCTCCCGCGCCGTTTCGCTGATTTCGAAACGCTGGGCGCTGCGCTGGACTATGCCGCGCAAGGCGCGCGCGGTCTGAACTTCCACGATGCGCGCGGCAATCTGGCGCGGCCCTATCCCTTCGCCGAACTGCGCACCGACGCGCTGGAGCAGGCGCGCCGCCTGATCGCGGCCGGCATCCAGCCGCAGGATCGCATCGCGCTGATCGCGGAGACCGGGCCGGAATTCGCGGCGATCTTCTTCGGCGTGATCTATGCCGGCGCCTGGCCGGTGCCGTTGCCGCTGCCGACCAGCTTCGGCGGCGCGCAATCCTATATCGATCAGCTGCGCGTCCAGCTCGAGAGCTGCGATCCGGTACTGCTGATCTACCCACCCGAAATCGGCACGATGTGCGCCGAGGCCGCGCGCGTCACCGGGGTGAACGCGATCGACTGGGCCGCCTTCTCCGAGCGCGCCGCGCCGGAGGCGACGCTGCCGCAGGCGAAGCCGGACGACATCGCCTATCTGCAATATTCGAGCGGCTCGACCCGCTTCCCGCACGGCGTGGTGATCACCCACCATGCGCTGCTCAACAACCTGGCGGCCCACAGCCACGGCATGGAAGTGGGCGAGACGGATCGCTGCATCTCGTGGCTGCCCTGGTACCATGACATGGGGCTGGTCGGCTGCTTCCTGTCGCCGGTCGCCAACCAGGTGTCGACCGATTACATGAAGACCGAGGATTTCGCCCGGCGCCCGCTCGCCTGGCTCGATCTGATCAGCCGAAATCCGGGCACCAGCATCTCCTATTCGCCGACCTTCGGCTACGACATCTGCGCCCGCCGCATGTCCAGCCAGACCAAGGCGAGCGAGCGCTTCGACCTGCGCCGCTGGCGGCTGGCCGGCAACGGCGCCGACATGATCCGCCCGGACGTGATGCAGCGCTTCGTCGACGCGTTCGCCGATGCCGGCTTCAAGGCCACCGCCTTCCTGCCGAGCTACGGCCTGGCCGAGGCGACGCTGGCGGTCTCGATCATGCCGCCGGGCGAAGGCATCGTCGTCGAGCTGGTCGAGGAGACGCAGCTCTCCGGCGGCACCGCCCGCGCCGATCGCCCGCAGCGCTATCGTGCCGTCGTCAACTGCGGCAAGCCGGCGCGCGACATGACCATCGAGATCCGCGAGGAAGACGGCACGCCGCTCCCCGAAAAGGCGATCGGCAAGGTCTGGTGCAAGGGCCCGTCGGTGATGGTCGGCTATTTCCGCGACGAGGCGGCGACCGAGGCGTGCCTGGTCGACGGCTGGCTGGATACCGGCGACATGGGCTATATGTCCGATGGCTATATCTACATCGTCGGCCGCGCCAAGGACATGATCATCGTCAACGGCAAGAACCACTGGCCGCAGGACATCGAATGGGCGGTGGAGCAGCTGCCCGGCTTCAAGCAGGGCGACATCGCCGCCTTCGCGATCACCACCCCGGGCGGCGAGGAAACGCCGGCGGTGCTGGTCCAGTGCCGCACCTCGGACGAGCAGGAGCGCGTGCGCCTGCGCGAGGAAATCCGCGAACGCGTCCGCTCGGTCACCGGCATGAACTGCGTGGTCGAACTGGTGCCCCCCCGCACCCTGCCGCGCACCAGCTCGGGCAAGCTCAGCCGCGCCAAGGCGCGCAACCTGTACCTGAACGGCGAGATCAAGCCCTACGCGATCGCCGCCTGACATCCGGATCCGGCCGGGGCATGCCCCGGCCGGATTTTCGGTGCAGCTTTTCTGCCACCCGGGCGAGAAATGGACCTGTTCGACGTCCATTCCGCAACCGGCCTAACTTCTCGCTAACCTCCCTGCGCTACGCCCGGTGGCGTGAGCAGCTCCATGCCAACGCCGTTGATTCAGCCGCGCGTCGATCTTCGCGCGCTGCTGGCGCTGAGCGATCCCAAGGACACGATCGACTGGGCGCGGATGCGCGCCGCGCAGCTGGATGCCGGCCGTCGCAGCGCGCTGCTGCTGTTCGCCTCCCATGCCGCCGGCGCCGCATTGTCGGCGCTCGCGCTCGCGCCATTGGCGTCGCACCTGCTGCTGTTCTGCTGGATGGCGCTGGCGCTCGGCACCGCCGGCTGGGTGACGCTGCGCCGCTTCGGCTGGCGCGACGGCCACGCGCTGACCGCCTCGCTCGCCGATGTCCGCCGCACGGCGGTGGAGGGCGTCGCGATGGGAGCCGCCTGGGCGATCCTGCCGCTGGCGTTCGGCTCGATCGTCACCGCGCGCCAAAGCCTCGATCTTTGGGCGGCGACGACGCTGGTGCTGACCGCGACGGCGATGACAATGGGCGTGCTGCCGCTGATCGGCCTCAGCTTCATCGGGGTTATGGGCGGCGTCTGCGCGGTGACGCTGGCGCTGGTCGGCGCCCCGATGCTGGCCGCCGCCGCGCTGATGCTCACCCTGCTGCTCGGCACCGGCAGCTTCGGCCGCGCCCGCGCGCTGGTGCTGCTGCGCGCCAACCAGCTGGCCCTGGCGGAACGCGACCAGACGGTGAGCCTGCTGCTCCGCGAATTCGAGGATGCCGGATCGGACTGGCTGTGGGAGATCGACGCGCAGCGCCGGGTCGTCCGCGCCAGCCCGCGCCTCGCCGCATCGCTGGGGCTTGATCCCGGCACGCTCGCCGGCATGCCCTTCCTCCAGCTGCTGGCCGGCGCCGCCTGGGAGAGCGGCCGCTTCACCGCCGAGTTCCACGCCCTGGCCGACCGGCTGAAGGGCCGCGACCCCTTCGCCGACCTTGCCGTGCCGATCGAGATCGAGGGCGAACACCGCTGGTGGCAGATGTCCGCCAGCCCCAAGTTCGACGAGCGCGGCGCCTTTTCGGGCTTTCGCGGGGTCAGCTCCGACGTCACCGAACGGCGGCGCGCGACCGAACAGATCCACCGGATGGCGCGCTTCGACGCGCTGACCGGCCTGCCCAACCGCCTGCACATCAACGAGGCGCTGGCCGGCGCGATGGCGGAGGCGGACAAATGGGGCGGGCGCTGCGCCTTCATGATGATCGATCTCGATCGCTTCAAGGCGGTGAACGACACGCTCGGCCATCCGGTCGGCGACCGGCTGCTCCAGCGCGTCGCGGAGCGGCTGCGCCAGCTGGTCAGCGCCAACGAGATGATCGGCCGCCTTGGCGGCGACGAGTTCGCCGTGGTGGTCCGCGACGCCCGCGATGCCGATCGGGTCGAACGGCTCGCCCAGGGCATCATCGATGCCGTCTCGCGGCCCTATGAGCTGGATCAGCACACGCTCTACATCGGCGCGTCGGTGGGTCTTGCGATCGCGCCGCGCGACGGCCGCACCGCCGAGACGCTCGTCCGCTCGGCCGATCTCGCGCTCTACCGTTCGAAGGACAAGGGCGGCGGCGTGTTCCACGCCTATGAGCCGCAGCTGCACGTCGCCGCGGAGGAGCGCCGCGTGCTCGAAATCGCGCTGCGGGCGGCGGTCGAGAAGGGGCAGATGCAGCTGGCATATCAGCCGGTGGTCAATGCCCGCAGCGGCGGGCTGATCGGCTTCGAGGCGCTGCTGCGCTGGACGCACCCCGAGCTGGGCGCCATCCCCCCGTCCAAGTTCATCCCGCTGGCCGAGGAGACCCGGCTGATCGGCGCGATCGGCGAATGGGTGCTGCGCACCGCCTGCAATGAAGCGGCCGGCTGGGAAGAACCCGCGCGCATCGCGATCAACGTGAGCCCTGAGCAGCTCCACAACCCCAGCTTCGCGACCCAGGTCGCCGACGCGCTCGCCCGCTCCGGCCTCGCGCCCGATCGGCTCGAGCTGGAAGTGACCGAAAGCGTGTTCCTGCGCGAGGGCACCTCGGCGGTGACCGTGCTGGATCAGATCCTCGATCTCGGCGTGCGGCTCAGCCTCGACGATTTCGGCACCGGCTATTCCTCGCTCGGCTACCTTACCCACACCCGGTTCAGCTCGATCAAGATCGACCGGAGCTTCGTCCAGTGCGCCGCCCGCGGCACGCGCGAGGCGATCGCGATCATACGCGCGGTGGTCGCGCTGGCCGAAAGCCTGGGCATGGCGACGACGGCCGAAGGCGTCGAGACCGAGGTCGAGCACCAGATGGTCCAGGCCCTAGGCTGCACGCGTGCGCAGGGCTTTTACTTCGGCCGACCGCTGCCGGTCGACGAAGTGCGCGCGCTAGCGTCACGAAACGGTAATGAAACGAGCCGCGCGCTAGCGTGATTTTCGATGTTCCGTTCCCGATTTGAGACATAAGCCCTTTTTTTCATTGGAACTTTGGAACCTTTCGCGGGTCTCGCCAGCACAGCAATGGTTCAATTGCCGTCAAGGGAGACACCCCGCATGTATCGTACTATTATGGCGGCGGCGCTCGGCGCTGCAGCACTCGTCGCAGTCGCCCCCGCCCAGGCGCAGACCTATTTCGGCCCGGCCGACATGAACACGGCCTTCAGCGCCGACGGCACCGTCTCGACCAGCTTCGGGCAGTCGGGCATCAAGGCCGGTAGCTTTACCCACATCTACCAGTTCACGCTGCCGACCAGCGGCACTGCGAGCGGCACGATCAGCACCAGCGCGGTCAAGTTCAAGGACGCGACCGATCTAGACCTGACGTCGGTGTTCTTCAACGGCGTGCAGCTGACCGGCTTCTTCGGCGGCGGCATCAACGAGGTCGTGTTCGCGAACAACGTGCCGGTGCTGGCCGGTGTCCAGA
The DNA here is from genome assembly GCA_027489295.1 of Sphingomonadales bacterium. The sequence goes on from JAIYAA010000347.1 coordinate 10,777, forward strand.
ACGAGATCATCATCAAGGGTCTGTCGCGCGGCAACGGGTCGTACGGCGGCCAGGGCGTGTTCGCCCCCACCGGCGTGCCGGAACCGGCAGCCTGGGGCATGCTGATCGGCGGCTTCGGCATCGCCGGTGTTGCGATGCGCCGCACGCGTCGCACCCGCGTCACCTACGCGAAGGCCTGAAAAAACAGGCGATCCTCGCGATTGCACGCATGGCGCCGCTGCGGATTTCCGCGGCGGCGCTTTGTGTTTGTGCGATGTGCGGCCGGCGGAATCTTCGCTCTTGCCCCCGCCGGAATCGCCCGATAAAGGGACGGACCGCACAGGGGTGTAGCTCAGCTGGTTAGAGCGTCGGTCTCCAAAACCGAAGGCCCTCGGTTCGAATCCGAGCTCCCCTGCCACTTCTTCCTTCAGAACATCAGTCTGGTGCCGTCGCGCAGTCAGGCCTTGCGGCGGCACTATTGCGGCGCGCAGAATGGATGCTTGCGGCAGCCCCTCGCTCCACAGCATAGGATATGGGCCGGCTCCCGGCATGCCTTGCCCGAAGAACCGCCGATGTCACCGCTGTCCCTGGACCCTGCCCGCGCCCCGGCGCCGGCACGACCGTCAGATCTCGATGATCCCGCGCCGAAGCGCGATGGTGATCGCGTGCGAGCGGTCGCGCGCCTCCAGCTTTTCGAGCAGGTTGCGCATGTGGCTCTTCACCGTTTCCTCGCCCACGCCCAGCAGATAGGCGATCTGCTTGTTGGCATTGCCGTCGGCGGCAAGCCGCAGCACCTCCGCCTCGCGATCGGTGACGCGATCGCCCGCCGCCGCGATCGCCACCGATTCGGCGATCTCCGGCTGCAAATAGCGACGGCCGGCATGCACCACCCGGATCGCCTGGCCGAGTTCGTCGTGCAGCCCGCTCTTCAGCAGATAGCCCTGCGCCCCCAGCTTCAGCGCACGCAGCGCCTGGACATCCCCGTCATAGGTGGTGAGCACGATCACCCGCGCCTGGGGCGAGGCGGCACGGATGTGCGCCAGCGCCTCGAGCCCGCCCGCCACCGGCATCTGCAGGTCAAGCAGCGTGATGTCGGGGCGCAGCGCGCGGTGCATCTCCACCGCCTCGCGCCCGTCGCGCGCCGCGCCGACCGCGACCATGTCGGCCTGCTGCCCGATGAAGGTCGCCAGCCCGTCTCGAAGCAGCGCATGATCGTCGACGATCAGGATTCGGATCGGGGGGAGGGTTGCCATCGCCCGCCGCTATACGGCGCGGCGGCCGCGATTTCGAGAGCGGCCGCGGCACTCGCGCTGCTGCTGCTCGCACCGGCGGCGCTCGCCCAGCGGGCGGACGTGCTGACGCCCCTCCCCGCGCTCAAGTTCCAGAGCTGGTCCGAGGAGGAGGATGCGCCCCCGGGGGTGAGCGTGGTGCAGCAGGTCGCCTCCGGCTATCTGTGGGTCGGCACCGAAACCGGCCTGTTCCGGTTCGACGGCATCCGCTTCGAACGGCTCCCCCAGTATGAACGCAAGGGCGGCGCCGGGGTGATGGATATCGCTGCCGGGCCCAGCGGCGAGACCTGGCTGCTCTACGGCGATGGCCATATCGGCCTGGTGCGTGACGGGCGCATCGCCTTTCCGCAGCCCGAGGACATGCGAAAGCGCGCCCGCGCGATCGGCGTCGCGCGCGACGGCACCTTCTGGACGGTGAACAGCGAGTTCCTGTTCCGCTTCCGCGCCGGCCGCTGGCACCGCTTCCGCCTGCCGGAGCGATACCATTTCCTGGGCATGACCGTCGCCCGCGACGGGCGGATCTGGCTGGTCGGCCAGTCCGAACTGCTGGTGGTGGACGCGGACGCGGCGAGGTTCCGGGTGGTAAAGCCGCTCCGCGGCATCGCCGCCATCGCCGAGGCCCCCGATGGCGCGATGTGGCTGACCGAGACGGGCAAGCTCTGGCGGCTCGCCCCCGGTGCCGCGCCGGCAGCCACGGCGCCGCCAATCGATCTGGGGCCCGACTTCAAGGGGGCGCAGCTCAGCTTCGACCACACCGGGGCGCTGTGGGTGGTGCCGAACGGCCGGACGCTGCTGCGCTTCCCCGCCGATCGCCTGCGCCCCGGCGGGCTGCGTGCCGAGGCGGGGCAGCGGTTCGCGCTTCCCGCCACGGCGCCGGCCTTCGCGGCCGCGGGGCGCGACGATCGCGAGGGCAGCATCTGGCTTGCCACCAGCACCGGCCTTGCCCGCTTCCGGCCGGTGAGCTTCCTCGATCGCAGCGCGACCGGGCCCATCGCCGATGCACCCGCCGGCGCCTGGGCGCCGCAGCAGGTGCTGCAGGACGGGCGCGGCACGATCTATCTGCGCAAGGGCGAGCGCGTCTTCCGGGCGGACCCGGGCGGGGTCCTGACCGCGATCGACGTGCCGCCGATGCTCTCGCCCTACGACCTGCCCTGCGGCGCGGCGGAGGGAGGCTTCTGGTGGCGCACCGCGCGGGCCGGGCTGCGCCGGATCGACGGCCCCGCCCCCGCCGCCCTCACGGTGCCGGGCATCCGAGGCCCCGGCGCTCCGGCGCCGTTCGCTTGCGCGCAGGCGCCGAACGGCACCTTGTGGGTGAGCTTCAGCGCGCCCGAGCAGGGGCTGCGCTGGCGCGATCGCGCCGGCTGGCACTGGACGGCGAGCGATCGCCGCTCGCCCAGCTATACCGGCATGGCCCTCGCGACCGATCGCGCCGGCCACGCGCTGAACTATGTCGGCTATGGCGACACGATGCGGCTCGGCGGCCCGCGCGCCGGGCTGATCTTCGATCCCAGGGCCAACCCGCTTGCCTTTGTCGAGGTGTTCTACACCGGGCCGCGCTACACACTGATCGGCGGCGAGACCGGGCTGGCGATGCTCCAGGGCGACCGGATCCGCACCCTTTCCACCGAACGCTATCCCTTTCTCCAGGACGTCTCCGGCATCGCCCAGACGGCGGCGGGCGTCACCTGGCTGCTCGGCAAGGCCGGCCTCACCCGGATCGATACCGCCGCGCTCGAACGGCGCTTCGCCGATCCGCGCGCCCCGCTTTATTGGCGCACCTACGGGCAGGAGGACGGCCTGCTCGGCGTCAGCGAGAGCTTCGGCTTCGGCAACCTGTTCGAAGCCAAAGACGGCGTGCTGTGGATGGCGACCAACAAGGGGCTGTTCTCGTTCGACCCGCGCCACCCGGTGCGCAACCCGGTCGCCCCGCCGGTGGTGATCCGCCAGATCCTGGTCGGCGAGCGCAGCTATCCGGCGGCCGCCGCGGTGACGCTGCCGATGGGCACCACCAACCTGCAGATCGACTTCACCGCGCTCAGCCTGGTCTCGCCCCGGCGCGTCGCCTTCCGCTACCGCCTGCTCGGCAGCGCGTCGGAAGCCTGGGTCGATCCCGGCCAGCGCCGCCAGGCGATCTACACCAATCTCGCGCCCGGCACCTATCGCTTCCAGGTGATCGCCGCGAACAATGACGGCGTGTGGAACCGCGACGGCGCGACCATCGCCCTCACCATCCCGCCCACCTTCCTGCAGAGCATGACCTTCAAGATCCTGTGCGGGGTCGCGCTGCTGGCGGCGGCGTGGGGCGCCTATGCCCTGCGCGTGCGCCGGATCAGCCAGCGGCTGCGGCTGGCCGCCGATGTCCGCGAACGCGAGCGCCAGCGCATCGCGCGCGAGCTGCACGATACCATGCTGCAGGACATGCAGGGCCTGATCCTCTCGTTCCACAACGCCGCGCAAACGCTGCCGCCCGAAGACGCCGGCCGCGCCGCGCTGCTGAAGGGGCGCGACCAGGCGCGCGACGCACTCGAACTGGGCCGGGCGCGCGTCCAGATGCTGCGTCGGCGCAATGAGGATATCGACCCCGCCGCGCTGGTCCGCGCGCTGGCGGAGAAGCTGATCGATCGGCAAGCCCCGCGCTGGACGCTCGTCACCCGCGGCGAGCCGCGCTGCGTCCCCGCCGAGCAGGTGGAGGAGATCGAGGGCATTCTGGGCGAAGCGATGCTCAACGCCGTGCGCCATGCCCGCGCCACCACCATCGCGCTGTCGATCGACTATCGCGCCGCCGAGATCGTGATCGCCTGCCACGACGACGGCACCGGCTTCCCGCCCGAGATGCTGCACGATACCGGCCCGGCCGGGCATTTCGGCCTGATCGGCATGCGCGAGCGCGCCGCCGCGGCGGGGATTGCCCTGTCGATCGGCAACGCGCCCCAGGGCGGCGCGGCGATCACGCTGCGGATCCCCGCGCGCCGGGGCTGACCGCCCGCCTCACGCGGTGGCGGGGGCGAGCTTCCAATAGGTCGCATAGCGCTCGTGCGCGATGCGATGATAGGGAATCAGCCGCACCGGCTTCCCGTCGGCGGCGGGCACGGTGAACTCCAGCGGCGCCGCGCCCGGCCGGATCGCCGCCGCCACCGCTCGCGGATCGCCCGCCAGCACCGGCACCGGCACCGCCCCGTCATTGTAGCGACCATAGTCGCGCTCGTTGACGACGATGTCCGCGCCCGGCGCCAGTCGCTCGCGCCCAAGCGCCCCCGCCAGAACCAGCGGGCCATAGGTGAAGGCGACCACGTCCGGCGCGGCGGGGGCGCTTTCCACCGACGGCGCCATCGCCAGCTCCAGCTCGACCACGTCGCCGTCGCGCCAGCTGCGCTGCACCGCGATGGTCTGCCCCGGCGCCGCCGAGCGCGCTACGACCGCGCCGTTCACCCGCACCAGCGCGGTGCGGCTCCAGCGCGGGTGACGCAGGCGCAGCGTCAGCATGGTCGGTTTCGGCAGCTGCCAGCGCAGCGTCGTGCGCGGCACCTCGGGGAAGCGGGTTTCCTGCACCAGCGCCGCGCCCTTCTCCCGCCAGTGCAGCGTGGAGGGGATGAACAGGTTCACATACAGCGTGTCGTCCGCGTGGAAGTAGATCGAATCGCGGTACTTTACATGGTTCTCCATGCCCGTGCCGGTGCAGCACCAGAAACTGTGCTCGGGGGTGTGATAGAGCTTCATGTAGCCGGGGCGCGCGCCCTGGAAATAGGTCGCCATCCCGCTGTCCGGATCCTGCGAGGCGAGGATCCCATTGTAGAGCGTCCGCTCGTAATAGTCGGCATATTCGGGTCGCGGATCGTGGAGGAACAGCGCGCGGGTGAGCTTCAGCATGTTGTGCTGACAGCAGGTCTCCGATCCCTTGGCCGAGAAGACGTGCTTCTCGAAATCCGCCATCGCGAAGAAATGCTCGCCATCGCCGTGCCCGCCGGTCGCGAAGGACCGGGTTTGCGCCACCGTCTTCCAGAAGAACGCAGCGGCATCGTGATAAGCGGCATCGCCCGTCGCCTCATACACCCGCTGGAAGCCGACGACCTTCGGGATCTGGGTGTTGGCGTGGAGCCCGTCGAGATGGTCCTGCCCCTTCGCCAGCGGGTCCAGCAGCGCCTTGTGCGAGAAGCGGCGGGCGAGATCGCGATAGTCGGTCTTGCCGGTCATCGCGTAGAGATCGGCATAGATCTCGTTCATCCCGCCATGCTCGGTCTCGAGCATCGCCTCGAACTGCGCGTCGGACAGCGGCCGGCACGCCACCACGCCCCAGTCGGCCAGCCGCAGCAGCACCGCGCGCGCGGCTGCGCTGTTCGCCAGCAGCGCCCCGTCGCGCAGGCCCGCATAGACCTTGTGCAGCGTATACCAGGGCACGCCGCTGATCTTTTCCCCGCGCAGATGCGCCGCGACCAGCGCCGCGCCGGCGGGAAAGGCGGTGACCAGCCCGCTGTTGGCCGCCGCCTGGCAGGCGGCAAGCTCGCCGGCGATATGGTCGACACGCGCGCGATACGCGGCCTCGCCGGTGGCGCGGAAGGCCAGCGCACAGGCCGACAGATAATGGCCGAGCGTATGGCCCTGGCAGTGGATGTCGGCCCATTGCGGATCCGATTCCCAGCCGCCATAGGCCGGCGCCCTGGGCGGGAGCCCGGCATTGACGCGGAACTGGTGGAGCATCCGGTCGGGATCAAGCCGCAGCAGATAGGCCTCGGTCGCGCGCTGGGCGTGGAGGAACGGCCCCTCCCCCAGCGTCACGTCCGCCATGTCGAAGGGCTGGAGCCGCGCCGGCACGGCGAGCGGCGCGGTGGTCCCCTGCGCTGCCGCGCGTGGGGCGATGCCGATGCCGCCCATCGCCAACGCGCTGCTGCACGTTCCACCCAGAAACGCCCGCCGCGAAGGGCGTACGCGCCCGCCGGTATCGATCATGGGCACTCTCTCCCTTGCCACTATTACTCCGGGTTATCAGCTCGACCCTGTTCCGCCAAGCCAAAGCAGGCACGCTGCAGCGCGCAAAAAAGCGACTTCCCAAAATCCTTCGGCTGCCCCAACCACGCGCACATGGTCGAAAAGATTCTGGGCGTCCTCGCCACCTTCACCATCTGGGTCATCTCGAGCGGCGGCTATCTCGGCATCGCGCTCTTGATGGCGATCGAATCCGCCTGCATCCCGCTGCCGTCGGAGATCATCATGCCGTTCGCCGGCTATCTGGTCTCCACCGGGCGGTTCGACCTGTATCTCGCCGCCACCGCCGGTGCGATCGGCTGCAACCTCGGCTCGATCGTCGCCTATGAGATCGGCAAGCGCGGCGGGCGGCCGCTGGCGCTGCGCTGGGGCAAGTATCTGCTGATCGGCCCGGGCGAGATCGACGCGGCGGACCGCTTCTTCGCCCGCTATGGCAGCATCGCGGTGCTGATCGGCCGGCTGCTGCCGGTGATCCGCTCGTTCATCGCCTTCCCCGCCGGGGTCGCGCGGATGAAGCTGGTACCGTTCCACGTCTACACCTTTATCGGCAGCTGGCCCTGGTGCTTCGGCCTCGCCTGGGTGGGCATGACGCTGGGCGAGAAGTGGGACAGCGATCCGCGCATGAAGGCCGCCTTCCACAGCGCCGATGCGCTGATCGGCGTGGTGCTGGTCGCGCTGGTCGCCTTCTACATCTGGCACCGCGTGCGGGGCATGAAGCAGCGGTAAGCGACCCGTTCCCCGCCCGGGGCGGTGCCGGAACTCCTCCGTCCCACCCCCGGCTTGCACAAGTTGCGGCGATCCTCTAGATACGGACCCCTAGCCGAAAGCGTGGGTGGATTGCACCGGTTCCTGAGAAGGACCGGGCAGCGGACCCATGCCCGAAGCATCAACCGTTTCATTCGAGGATGCCCAAGTGGCGAAGACCAGTCCCGTCGAATTCATGCGCCAGGTGCGCCAGGAAACGTCGAAGATCGCGTGGCCCAGCCGCCGCGAGACGATCATGACCGGCGTGATGGTGATGATCATGACGACGCTGCTCGGCAGCTTCTTCCTCGGCATCGATTCGTTGTTCGATATGATCGTCAACGCACTCCT
>JAIYAA010000264.1 GCA_027489295.1 Sphingomonadales bacterium
CCCTGGTGCACGTCGCAATCGACGATCAGCACCCGCGCGGCATGCCCCTCCTCGGTCAGCCGCACCGCGGCGATGGCGAGATCGTTGAACACGCAGTAGCCGGCGCCGGTGTCGGCCAGCGCGTGGTGGCTGCCGCCCGCGCTGTTCGCCGCATAGCCTTCGGCCTGCGCGATGCGCGCCGCGAGGAAGGTCCCGCCGGGCACCCGCTCCGATCGGCGGGCCACTGCCGGCGTCACGGGAAATCCGATCCGCCGGGTTTTGTGCGGGGGTACGTCGGCCGCCAGTACTTCGGCGACATAGTCCGGATCGTGCACCGCCTCCAGCCAGGCCCGCGGCATCGGCTCCGGGGCGTGCCAGCGGATCCGGGCGCCTTCGGCCTCCAGCAGATCCCGGACAATGCCGTTCTTGTTCCAAAGATAGGCGCTGCCGGCGGGCGCCGGCGCGACATAGTCAGGATGGTGGACGACGGGAATCACCCGGAGGATTTAGGAAGCAGCGGGACAGAGCGAAAGACGGCCCTTCCGCCATGCGCGGCTTGGGCTTAGGGAAGCCGCATGACCGATCCTGCCTCGCTCCCCTACCGCCCCTGCGCCGGCGTGATGCTGCTCAACCGCGACGGCCGCGTGTTTGTCGGCCAGCGGCTCGATTCGACGGTGGAAGCCTGGCAGATGCCGCAGGGCGGCATCGATCCGGGTGAGGATGCGCTCGAAGCCGCGTTTCGCGAGCTGTGGGAGGAAACCGGCGTCGCGCGCCATCATGCCGAGCTGATCGCCGAGGCGCCCGAGGAGCTTCAGTACGACCTGCCCGACGAACTGATCGGCAAGGTGTGGAAGGGCAAGTGGCGCGGCCAGCGCCAGCGCTGGTTTCTGCTGCGCTTCCTGGGCGGGGACGGCGATATCGACATCGGCACCGACCACCCCGAATTCCGTGCCTGGCGCTGGGCGGAGCCCGCCGAGCTTCCCGATCTGATCGTGCCCTTCAAGCGGGCGCTGTACGCGCGGCTGCTCGAACTGTTCGCCGCCCATCTGGGCTGATCGGCATCAGGCGGGGCGGCGCGCCGGCATCACCGCGAAGGACAGGCCGGTGATGGTGCCCAGCACCACGCCGGAAACCACGCCGCCGATCAGTCCGCGCAGCGCGATTTCCCAGCTCCCCGGATCGATGCTGCCGATCGACGACGCGATGTAGATGCACGGCAGGGCCGCACCCCAGCCCAGCGCGTTGACCGCAATCCACCAATGCGCCTGTCCTGCAGCCCGCCGCAGGATGACCGCCTGGGCGATGCCGAACAACAGCCCGAGACCAAGGCCGAACCCGCCCGCGGTGACCGCGGTCTGGAACAGGCTTTCCACGGGGGGCAGCAGGCGATCCCCGTCGAGCGGCGGAAACACCGAATACCAGGCAGCGATCGACCAGACCAGCACGCCGATGACCGAGGTCGCCGCCACCCAGGCCCGCAGATGAAGCGCCGGGAACTGGCGGCGGAGCGCCCACCCCTGCAGATAGCCGAGGGTTATGCCCTGGATCAGCCCGCTTGCAGCCTTGGCGAGGAAGACCAGCCATTCCGCGGTTGCACCGATCGGCACCGGATCGAACCGGTCGACGGTGACCCACCAAAGGGCTGCGCAGGCAATGCCGAGCAATTCACCCGCGGCGCACGCCTCGATCCAGCGGGTGAAGCCATCCTCTTCCTGCACGTTGCGATCCTCTTTGGGCCTTGGGGTTTGGCTCAGTGTCGCCGAGCGTCCCATTTGTAATCAATTGAGACACGACTCTGCCGATGCGACAACCCCAGAAACCGACGAACAGCAACCTGCATTCCCGGACGCATCCGTATCGATGCGGGACGTTTCGCCTGTAACCTACTCGAATTCCAGGATCGCAGCGTCCACAGCCAGGCTGTCGCCGGGTGCGAAATGCGCGAGCTTGACGGTGCCCGATCGCTCGGCGCGCAGGATATTCTCCATCTTCATCGCCTCGACCACGGCGAGCGGCTGCCCTGCCTCCACCTTGTCGCCGGGCTGGACGTGCAGCCGGGTGAGCAGGCCCGGCATCGGCGCGAGCAGGAACTTGCTCATGTCCGGCGGCACCTTCTCGACCATATGCCGGCGGTACTGCGCGACGTGCGGCGGCAGCACTTCCACCCGGTGCGCCGCGCCATGGGCGGTGAGCTTCCAGCCGGTACGGGTACGGTCGACGGCGGTGGCGAACGCCACGCCGTCGATATGCGCGACGAACAAAGGATCACCCGCGCGCCACTGGCCGGAGACCTCCAGCGGTGCCGCATCACCCGAAAGGTTGACGAGAAGCCCACGCTCGCCGCCATCGACGCGGACGTCGAACTGACGGTCGCCGATCCGCACCGTCCGCTCGGTCGACGGCGGCGGCAGGTCGCCCAGCTGCCCCGAGATCGCCGCCGTGCGCGCCGAGCGCGCGAGATCGAGCACCACCGCGACTGCCGCCAGCCGGCGTACCAGTGATTCGTCCGCCGGCGCGCCGTGGAAGCCTTCGGGATATTCCTCGGCGATGAAGCCGGTGGTCAGTTCGCCCGAGCGGAAGCGCGGGTGTTGCATGATCGCCGAGAGGAAATCGATGTTGTGGCCGATGCCGTCGATCCGGAACCGGTCGAGCGCCTGCACCTGCAGGTCGGCCGCTTCGTCGCGGGTCGGCGCCCAGGTGATCAGCTTGGCGATCATCGGATCGTAGAACATGCTGATCTCGGAGCCTTCGGTCACGCCGTCGTCGACGCGGACATAGCCCTCGCCCGCCTGCTCGGCGGCGGGCGGCCGATAGCGCACCAGCCGGCCGGTGCTCGGCAGGAAGCCGCGATACGGATCCTCGGCATAGACGCGGTTCTCGATCGCCCAGCCGTCGAGCTTCACTTCGTCCTGCGTGAAGCCGAGCGGCTCGCCGGCGGCGACGCGGATCATCTGCTCCACAAGATCGAGCCCGGTGATCGCCTCGGTCACCGGATGCTCCACCTGGAGGCGCGTGTTCATCTCGAGGAAGTAGAAGCCCTGCCCCGTCTTGTCGGCGCCCGAGACGATCAGTTCGACCGTGCCCGCGCTGTAATAGCCGACCGCCCGCGCAAGTGCTACCGCCTGCTCGCCCATCGCCTTGCGCATTGCGGGCGTGACGAAGGGCGACGGCGCCTCCTCGACGACCTTCTGGTGGCGCCGCTGGATCGAGCATTCGCGCTCGTTCAGGTAGACGATGTTGCCGTGCTGGTCGCCCAGCAGCTGGATCTCGATGTGGCGCGGGCTCTCGATGAACTTCTCGATGAACACGCGGTCGTCGCCGAAGCTCGCCAGCCCCTCGCGCTTGGTAGGCTCGAAGCCCTCGCGGACGTCCTGTTCGTTCCAGGCGAGCCGCATGCCCTTGCCGCCGCCGCCGGCCGAGGCTTTCATCATCACCGGATAGCCGATCTCCGTGGCGATCCGCACCGCATGCTCGGTATCGGCGATCTCTCCCAGGAAGCCGGGGACGACGTTCACGCCGGCCTGCTTGGCGAGCTTTTTCGATTCGATCTTGTCGCCCATCGCAGCGATCGCGCCCGGCGGCGGGCCGACGAAGGCGATGCCCGCCTCGGCGCAGGCCCTGGCGAAGCTTTCGCGCTCGGAGAGGAAGCCATAGCCGGGATGGATCGCGTCGGCGCCGGTCTCCTTGGCGGCGAGCAGGATCAGCTCGGCCTTGAGATAGCTCTCCGCCGCCGGTGCGGGCCCGAGCCGCACCGCCTCGTCCGCCATCCGCACATGCGGCGCGCGGGCATCCGCATCCGAATAGACCGCGACCGTGGCGATGCCCATCTTCTTGGCGGTCCGCATCACCCGGCACGCGATTTCGCCACGGTTGGCGACGAGGATTTTCTTGAACATTATTGCCTTTCCCACTCGCGGAGCATTAGCCAGCAGGCAGTGATCCAGACGATCAAGCCGCACAGAGCTTTGATTTCTATCGACGATTTAATTGCCCGGGAGCAGGTTCGGACGTCCCCAGATCGGTCGGCGCAGTCGAACTCCGCCATCCCGTATACGTACCATTCTCCGAACAGCCACAGTGCCAGCACGGCTGAGGCAACCGCGAAAATTGCCATCAGTAGCTGGCGCCGCATCACTCCGCCGCCTCCAGCTCCACCTTGCACTCCGCGGCCATCGGCGTGATGCCGAGGCGCGCGAACAGCGCGGCGTCCTTGTCGTCGCCGGCATTGCCGGCGGTCAGCAGCTTGTCGCCGGTGAAGATCGAATTGGCCCCCGCCAGGAAGCACAAAGCCTGGGTCGCATCGCTCATGCTCTCGCG